>JBCDFE010000182.1:0-9456 GCA_039178745.1 Bacteroidota bacterium
AGAATGCCCAATGATGCTGGTTCGAACGAATAGGTATTGGCATTCAGGTCGAGAGTAACAAAGTACAATCCGGGCGTAACATCGATATTTGCTCCTCCATCGTTGAAAATAGTAGAACCGCTTGGGAATTCGCTTCCACCCCAATTATTGTCCCAACTATTATCTGCACGGAATTTCACCTGACCCTCACCTAAACCGATGAGCAGTTCGTAGGTGCCGTCACCATTATCGATCATATCTGTATCATCGACCCACTGACCAGGAGTCGCGGTGCCGAGAATACCGACGCTACTAAAGCCATCGTCTCCATAGCTGCCTTCGGGTCCGAAATTGTAAGCACCGGTAATCGGGTCAAAAGTAATATCGTAAGTACCCTCATCTATAGGAATATTCGGCCCTTCGATGGTAGAGTTGCCACCGGGGAAATCGGAACCACCCCAATTGATATCCCAGGCATCATTGGCCCGGAATTTGGCTTCTCCTCCAGCCAGGGCCAGCTGAGCAAACCAAAGCCCATCATCTTGAAGTGTCAGGTCGGTGTCGTCGGACCAGCCACCTGGCGTTGCATCCCCGATTACACCAATTGAAGTGATCTCTACGAAATTGTAAGTCAGATCGTTGGTATTGATCGAAACTCGATAAAGACCTGCTGTGACATCGATATTAGGACCGTTGGGTACAGCAGCTCCACTAGGGAAATCATCTCCCCCCCAGTTAACGGCCCATGAGTCATTCGTACGGAACTTCACTGGGCCATCAGATAGCTGGACAATTAGTGTAAATATGCCGTCACCATCGCTATCATCCATGTCTGTATCTGGTCCGTCAAATCCATTGGGTAACGCATCCCCTATCAAGCCCATGCTGGGTAGCCGCACGAATTCGCTACTGTATTCCAAGGTTTGATCGTTGAAAGTAAAGCGGTAGAATGCTTCTTGGTCACCATCAAACACGATGTTACTACCAAAGGCTTCGGCGACACCATCATTTTCATTATCTCCAAAAACAGTGCCCATTAGATCGGGCATCTCAGCAAACTTATAGCGATCACCTGGCGC
This sequence comes from Bacteroidota bacterium, assembly GCA_039178745.1. Taxonomy (GTDB): domain Bacteria; phylum Bacteroidota; class Bacteroidia; order Chitinophagales; family Saprospiraceae; genus Neolewinella. The sequence continues at coordinate 1,059 of JBCDFE010000182.1, forward strand.
AATGAGCACTTCTTCGGCAACCCAGGTATTATCGGATACCATACTAAACTGATTGGCATTACCCTCAAAATCGTTGAAGGTGCCAAGTAGGAAGAGACCTGAAACATTACTAGCAAAAGTTACTAGCGGCTGAATGCTGTAGCTAAGTTCCATATCATTGAAACGTACACGAACAGGCACAGCGGGAACATCACAATCTGTATTATCAACACTCCCTGTGGCCATGTTGCTCGTCATTATTCCATCGCAATCCGGATCGCCCCAGTCTTCACCAGTAAAATCAGGGGTGTTCTTGATCTTCCACTGGCGAGCACCATCATCGTTAATCAAAGTTATACCCTCTATCTCCCAGGTATGATCAGCTACTAATGTTAACGGATGATTTACACCTTGCCAACCATTAAAGTTACCAGCTATGTAAATCTCCGCGTGATTAGCTGCAAAAGCCTGGTTGCTCAGCGAAAAGTTGAATCGACTCTCGGTTGTCTGTCCTTTTACATCACTTACGGTGGTCAACATTTCGTACCCTTCGGCAGCAACAAAAACAGTTGGATCGAACTGATCTGCCGGAATAATTAGACTATCGCTGGTACCTTCCAAACTCTCTGTCCGAGAGATCAATTCTGCTCCTGTAGAATCTAAAATAGTAACAGTTGCAGATTGCAGTGGAGAGGTTGTTCCGTCTGCGAAATATACGCTAACGGTAAACCCATCTAGTACGGACGTTCCGCCTGCTGACGGGGAAGAACTTACAATAGACGGCGGAAAGTCTGTATTGGCGGGCACATCGATCTCTTCGCGCTCACAACCGGCGAAGAGCAGCAGCCCTGTTAGTAATATGAAAAATAGGTTTTTCATGAATTTTACTTTTTATTTCATTCCGATAGTTATCGGAATGAAATAATTAAAAAATTAGTAGCCAGTGTTCTGGCTTAGGTTGGGGTTGGCTAATAATTCAGATGCGGGAATGGGATATAAATCACGGAAGGCTTCTGTCGTGGAGCCTGCAGGAGTTCCTCCCTTCCAAGACCATACACCATTGTTACTAAACTCTCCGAAGCGAATCCGATCAGTACGTCGGTGGCACTCGAAATATAGCTCTCGACCGCGTTCTTCAAGGATGAATGGCAGTGTCAGATCGGCATCTGTGATATTCTGGGCGCTGGAACCATAAGCGCGCTCCAAAAGTGCATTCACGAGCTGGACAGCGCGATCACGGCTGCCACCACCACCTCTGACTACGCTCTCGGCATACATGAGGTAAGCGTCACCCAGACGAAATACCGGAAAATCGGTATCGGCATAGCGGCCATCTACTCCTGGTACACCCTCGCTGCTGACGTTGCGGAACTTGGGAAGACCATATCCATTTTCAAATATGTCTACATCTTCTCCGATTTCCAGGTTTTGTCCTTCTGTAAAGAACAAAGCTCGGCTATCTGCAGAATTGGCACCGCCAGGAAACAAGTCAACCATTTCTGGTGTGGTGCGAATGCCACCCCAACCGCCATTGATACCAAAATCTGCAGGATCCATAGCCCCACCTACAGGTGCATGAGTTAGGTAAGTCATACCTCCGAATCCTTGGGTATTATCCCCATCGAAGGGAATGGTCCAGATCATTTCCGCACTGAGGTTATTGTCGGTTAAGAAGAGATTTTGATAAGTCTCTTCCAGCTGGTAATTCTCAGTATCCAATACTTTTTCTAATGCCGTGATAGCTTCTGCATTGAGGTCACGTCCTACATATACCTGAGCATTTTGGAATAGCTTAGCTTGGAGCATCCAAACAGCAGCCTTATCTACTCGTCCATATTCTTGAGCACTAGGGGCGGGAATTATTGACTCTATGGCTGCCAGTTCATCCACGATGAATTGGAACACATCTGCTCGACTGCGCTCAACGGGAGGTTCGCTACCAATTTCGTCTTCTTCCGTGTAGAAGATAACATCTCCGAAAAAGTCAATCGCATGCCAATAACTGAGTGCACGTAAGAAACGCGCCTCTGCCCTGAATCCATCTACAACTGACCAAAAGCTCTCACGAATACCGCGCTCCGTCAACTTGTCTTGTGTGGTTTCACGCAAAAATTCATTTGCTTGACTGACCTGGAAAAAGATGCGATAGTACATGGCACGAACAAATTCGTTATTCGAGGTCCAGCTTTGCTCGTGCAAATCGCGAATGCTTCCGTCATCCCAACCTATTACGGATGTTTCGGTGGGAAACTCTTGTAATTGAAAAAACTGACGAAGATAATTTCCGAAGCCTTCATCAATACTTGAAATGTCAGGGGCGCAAGGATCACATCCAGGCCCTAACTGGCCCGTAATGGCTAGACCAGCATACAGTCTGGCCAAAAAGGGTTCATAGTTCTCCTCATCACTGAGTATTGTATTTGGATCAGCCCTGTCTTGGGGTACCAAATCTAAGTCTGTACAGGCTGCCGCGCTCATGAGCAGCAACAGGAAAATTAGTTTACTTAACGTATTCATGATCTAATCAATTCAAGGGGTTAAAGTGATAGTCGTGCACCCAATGTAAAGGTACGCGCCCGGGGAAAGCGGTCATTATCGATGCCGTTGACCCCGGTTTCAGGATCCAAACCACTGTAACTTGTGATGGTCAGTAGATTTTGTGCTGTAGCATACAACTGCAAGTTGATCTGGCTATTACCAAGTTGGCCAAAGTTGTAGCCTAAATTGACATTGTCCAACCTCAAAAAGCTTGCATCTTCCAAGTAGAAGTCGCTAAAGAATTGCGCACTACGAAATCGAGAAAAAACAGCCGAGGGGTGAACATTCTTTAAAAAGCCATCTTGGTTTCCGATGAAATTTAAAAAGCCACGGCTACTTGCTGTATTGTTGTACACATGGTTTCCAATACTGCCTCTTAGAGTAAAATCAAGCGTAAACTTGTTGAGGCGTAAAGATCCTGTAATACCATAAAGCACATCACCAGCTGGTTGTTCGATGACTCGTAAGTCTTCATCGTTGATCATACCATCACCGTTTTGATCGACATACATATCGATATCTTCGGCATCTGCATCGCTGATAGGTCTCCCCCTTTCATCGTAGCGCTGCTCAAACAGATAGAAACTATTAACAGCCTCGCCTACACGCAATATCTGGACGTTATTACCTACACCGCCTGAAATACCACCAACCAGGATATCGGCACTACCTTGGCCATCTAACTGCGTAATTTCATTTCGGTTAAAAGCTATGTTTCCACTTATATCAAAACCGAAATTCGGCTTATCGATTACAACTGCATTTAAGGTCAATTCGACACCCTGGTTTTCTAATGAACCGATATTGGTAATTACGCGGTCTGACAAGTTAGTACCAGCGGGAACATTAACCGTAAATAGTAGATCGTCAGTCGTCTTTTGGTAAACCTCCAAAATACCGTTTAGTCTATTGTTGAAGAAACCAAAGTCAACTCCCAAATTGATGCTGGTTGTTTCTTCCCACTTCAGGCCTGCGTCGTAAGCATTAGCTCTAACAGTAGTAATGAATTCGTCACCGAATTGATAACGTACGCGCTGATCTCCAAACTCATAAGTAGGGAGATAACCGTAGTCCACTATGTCTTGATTACCCGTTACGCCATATCCAGCTCGAAATTTCAGTGTACTGAACGTATTGGCCAACCCCACAGCCCAGGGCTCTTCGAGTACACGCCAGGCTACAGCCGCTGACGGGAATATTCCCCATTGATTAGCAGGGCTAAATCGACTAGAACCATCCCGACGCAGGCTTGCGGTAATCAGATATTTTTCATTAAGGTTGACATTAATACGACCATAGAAACTGATCAATCTATTTTCAATGATATAATTATCGACAATAATATCTTCAGCCACATTGAAGTTGTTAGGACCAAAAACGTCCGTTTCCAAATTTTGGCCATTCAAGTTACTACCTGAGTTCTGGAAGTCTTGATAACTGTATCCAGCGAGTAAACTGAACTGACTGGAACCTATACTTCTGGTGTAGTTAAAATATGTCTCCAGTAGCCGGCTATTGCGACGTTGGTTGTTGTTATTGAATTCTCCATCGAACCCACTCGCCGTAAAAGTTGCATGAGTTGTAGGTACAAATCGCCGACTTTGCCCATCTTCAACGTCAAAACCAAGTATGGTTTTGAATGAAAGTCCTGGAATCAGGTTATCGAAATCATAATTCAGATCCAAGCTACCGATAGCCCGATAGGCAGTACCTTCATTTGAGATTTGATCAATGGTAGAAATCGGATTGCGCGGGGCTAAAGTCAGATCATACTCATTGTAACCTGCATACTCCAAATTCGTAGGATCGAAGATGGGCTGAGTTGGGTCGAAAGTCAGTGCAGCCCCTAATGGTCCATTGTCGAAATTATTATTGTTTACATTGCCTTTTATGCTCGTAGTAACAGTCAATTTATCATTGAAAGCTCTTTGTGTAAAGTTTAGATTTAGACTTACACGCTCTGCATCTGCTCCTCTTACAACACCTTCTAAGAATTGATAGCCAATACTGGCACGATATGAATTACTTTCACCGCCTCCACTAATACTCAGGTCATGCTGGGTACCGGTTGCTGCTCGCAAACTCTCATCATACCAGTCGGTATTGGCATCACCGAGTAGTTCGAGCCGACTTGGAGAAACAAAAGTAACTGTACGGCGAAAAGCATCTGCATCTAGAACTTGGCCCTCACCAATAGCACTGCTTATGAAAGCCCGGCCATCATAGGTAATTCTAGGTGCCCCACTTTCCCCCTTTTTAGTTGTGATGATCACCACGCCATTTGCACCGCGAGAGCCATAAATGGCCGCAGCAGATGCGTCCTTTAGAATAGTCATAGACTCGATGTCGCCCGGATTGAGGAAATTGAGTGGATTTCGACTACCGGCAACGCCATCACCACTACGCAAGGGTACACCATCTACTACATATAATGGTTCATTGCTGGCATTAACAGAAGTACCTCCACGGATGCGGATATTCGTATTTCCACCGGGCTGACCATCTCCACTCAATATCTGTACCCCGGCTACTTTGCCCGAGATCAGGTTGGTAGGAGATATGATCGCCCCTTGGTTAAAAGTCTCGGCTTCGATGGTATTGACCGAGCCAGTCAGGTCGTCTTTCTTGACCGAACCATAACCGACGACAACGACTTCATCTAGCAGCTCACCAGGAAGCAATTGTACATCTATGGATGTGCGGCTGTCGACGAAGACTGTCTGGGTTTGGTAGCCCGTGTAGCTGAACTGCAGCTCGCCGCCTTCGTTGGCCCTGACGGTGTAACTGCCGTCAAAATCAGTGACTGTGCCTGAGCCAGTCTCCACTACGAGTACGCTGGCACCAATTAAGGGCTCACCGGTTTCTGAGTCTGTCACCACACCCGATACACTAGATTGTGCAATAAGAGAGCAGATCGACATACCGAAAAACCAAGCCAATAAAACCAGCTTGTTTCTAAGATTCATACGGAAATATTATGTTATGACTTTGGCCGCGACTAGCCGTTTATGATCCAATCATACTACCTGCGCAAGTCTAATCCTCGATGTGCTATTTTACTAGATACAGACAGCTTCAGGGGGGCTAAGTGTGAAAACAGGAATCCAAATATTCCTCATCTATCGCTTGAAAGTCAGTTAAATTCAAGGTTGAGTGCAAAAACTGGCACAATATACGCACGTTTTTGGACTAGGCTATACATTTGGCGAAACACGCCATCTGCCATACTTTATTTTGCAACCAGCACCAAAGTCATACTTTTTTTGGCAAACGCCTGCCGTCTAAAAATACCAGAATTCATAGATGCCCATCTACCTTACCTTTGCACCAATCAAAACACCACACTGATGTGCTTACTCGTATTCGCTTTTTTTATTTGTACTTCCGCAGGTACTTTGCCTGCTCAGATCACCGCAGCCCGGCTAGCCCTAGAGCCCATTCCTGTCAATGCATTCGAAGATAATCTGGAAAATGGCGTTCCCATGCCGGATCTTTCCTGGGCCTGGGCATCCAATAACGCTTGCTTTGTAGAGCCACGCAAAGAGAAATTTTCGGGTCTCCACCGATTGTACGTGACCGAGATCCCTGCCTACTCCACCATGACCATCAGGCTCATCCCCGACAATCCCAGAGACGAAATGAGTTTGTATGCGTACAGCGGGGGTGGCGGTGCCCTCCCTCCAGAGTTGGCCAGCTGTGTCAGTTGTGAAGCCGATTTCAAATCAGATCGCCCCTTCGCCAGCGGCCGAGATCGTACCGGCCCGAATAGAGAGGTCGAGTTGCGGGCAGTAAACCGAGGCTATCCTATTACTATCGGCGTGGTCGGTGCTAATGGATTGAAAACGGGTGCTTACCGATTAGAGGTGGAGATCAGAAGTAGATAGTAAGGCAGCATCTTCGATTCTCTTTATCGCTTAATAATTCGGACGGGTACGCGGTTCCCACGATAGTTTATCTCTAAAACATAAGACCCCGGTAAATCCCTACTCAGATCTATTCGACCGAGCGATTCGCCCGACCTGACCAAAGTCCCATCAAAACAGAATAATTGGTAGGAGAACCATTCAGTAACACCCCCTATTTCGACATAATTCCTGGCGGGATTTGGATACAAAGACAAACCATATTTTTCTAGCTCATTAATGCTTGTAGAAATCCAGCATTCATCTTCGTTTTCTGCTTTATATAACGTCTCACCATTTGAAGAAAAACACGTCAAAATACTATTTTGATCAAACAGACAACTGCCACTTGGCGACAAAAGACCTTGAGTATCACCTATGCCTTCGATCCATATTCTATCCCATTGTGTAGGATCGCCACCGGGATTGTTTAGACACCTTAAATACAAACGCTTTCGCATGGTGCCGTTTTGTAGTTCGATCGAATCGATATCGACAACCAATAAGTCGACCTCCGGATTTAGTTGTGTTTCAGCGACAGTAAAAGTATCACCGGTCATTAGTGAAAAATCGTAAAAGAGAAATTCTTCATTATCGTCAATAAAGTAGATAGACTCATCGACTTCTCTCAAAAATATGCTGGTACCGTTAAAGGTATCTCCTGTTTCATCGGACGATAAAAGAAGTTCATAGTACCAGCTACCACCGATATTTGAGCTATCAGAAGCGAATCTATATCGCTGGCTGGTTGGGTTTCCCTGAAAATCATAGGATACTTCTGTCCATTGGTGGCTGGGATCAATCAGTGTAAAATCATGATTAATACTTGGCAAACTAATTCGAATTATTTCATCGCATTGGTATCCATCTATACAGCCTTGCCCATCAAATACAAGCAGCCAGAGATGATAACCCTCGGTATCAAGCTCATTGATATTAAATGCCTGATTCGCTGTAAGGTAAACTTCGCCGGCAGCTGCAAATTTATTCTCTGACAACCTGACTATTTTATTCAATCTCGAAGGACGGAAACGACCAAAATTTTCAATGTCTAGTAGATTATTGGGTTGCTTAAACAACCTAATCCATAAAATTTCACCTACTATATTCAATCTAATTATAAACCCATTCCAGGTAGAATTAACATCGGGTATTCCATCACCTATTTCTGTGTCCGAATTATCAAAGACCATGCCACAAACCAAAATATCTCCATTTACATCCTGTAAGTAATCGTGAACTCTATATAGCCTCCCATCGACCAATTGGTCATTAGGCAACTCTAAAGACCACTCGATCGTTTCCATATCATGATTCAGCTTATGAATTATACCTGAAGGAAAGACATCAGTATTGGAGATACTATTAGTTGAAGCAAACACGAAACCATTGTCTGATGTTGTTAAAAATTTTCCAGAAAAGGGGCTTGAATCTTCAAAGAGAAATTGATTTAGAAGATTTCCAGATGTATCAATTTTAACTATTCGCACACTATCACGATAATGTGTGGCTCCTACAGGAGCCGTTTGCTTTATGGAGAAGGCAATACAATCATCTGGACAAGGTTGTAGATCAAGTATTCTCAAATTCATGGAATCATTTCCAAAAGTGTAGTAATTTCTCCAAATTTCATTTCCTAATGTGTCGACTTTAATTATCTCTAGCGAATCAGACACTCCTACCTCAGTATTTATCACACTTCCATATAAATATAAAAAACCTTGAATCGCAACTAACCCCTCATTATAAATACTAGAAGATGGGCTTGAGCTATCAAATTCACTAGAATCTATCAAATCTAAATATTCGCTAAAATTCAGCAAGGTGGTTTTCTTAAACTTATCGATTTTTAAGTAAGTTGATGTATATATTTTTTTTTCATATATATCTAGATTTGAATAGCACCAGTCATGGGAGCTGTAAGAGCTTGACAACAAAGTACTATTTAAGTTTCCCTCAATGTCAAACCTCGATATAGC
>JBCDFE010000183.1:0-9410 GCA_039178745.1 Bacteroidota bacterium
CCATCTCCCAGACTGACAACCGTCGAGCTACCCCGGCTGATGCCATCTTGCTGATGGCTCGATACAGTGCCAAAGCCGAGCTTGCGCAGCCGCTTGGCCATATCTTCGTTTGGTGAAAAGTGTTCATGGGCTGCCATGTCAGATTTGATGGCTTCGTTCCAGGCATAGGCACCCTCTCGATTGCTGACCATCTGCGGCTGACGGCGCGGCCGACTGCCAACGGCTTCTGCTTCAGGAATACCATAATCAGAGTAGATATCTATAAAAGATGGATAGATGTAGTGACCACTTACATCCACTTCCTGTGCATCGGTGGGTACCTGCCCCGTGCGGTCTATGGCTTCGATTTCACCTTTGCGTATAATGAGCGTAGCGCCTTCTATTGGCGCTTCACCAGCCGCCGGAATGATAATACCACCCGTTAACGCATAGTGGCCAAAAGGCGCTTCATAGACCCCGTTATAAGGGAAAGTTACCTGAGAAAAGGATGTGGCTGCCATAGCCAGGGCGAAGCTTAAGGCTGCCGCTTTGAGCATAAGTCTTTGCATGTAGTTTCAGCTAGTGAGATATCTCCAAAGATAGGGTGTGTACCTTTATGCTATGTTAGTTACTTCTATTTCCCCGACCGAATACGCGCCTTTCTACGCAACCTACATTAAGCAAGTCTCTGAAGGCAATCTATTTGAGGTATACCAAAATAGTGCCAACGAGAACGAGGTGTTTTATGCATCAGTCCCAACAGAGAAGCAAGCCTACGCTTATGCCTCCGGAAAGTGGACTGTTGCTGAAGTTTTGCAGCATGTCATCGATGTAGAGCGTGTTTTTTCCGGTAGATTGCTCCGTGTTGGGCGAGGTGATAAGACTCCGCTTCCGGGCTTTGATCAGAATGAATTTGCAGCTGCAGCAAGCGTTGAAGTGCGTCCGTATGCCCATCTGGTCACAGAATACGCGTTACTCAAAAAAGCTAATCTGGCTATGGCAAAAGGATTGCCCAAAAATGCCTGGACCCAAATGGGTGTAGCCAGCGGATACGATGTTTCTGCACGGGGCCTGTTTGCCATGATGATTGGGCATGAGCAGCACCATCTAAGAGTTACTAGAGAGCGGTATTTTTAGGCATCACATAATTTGAGCAGCCAACTTTTTTCAGGAAGTCCCACTTCCCGAATGATCGATTCCTTAAAGTGCTCTAACTGCTCACTCTCATGCAAATTTAGTCGCCGAAATTGCCTTAGATAACTCACTAACTTCCGATAGGCTTTGTAATGATAGTCGAGACTATCTTTTCGCCTTCTTAGGTAAATATCAAAGGCGTCTAAGCTCGAATCGAAAAGGCGCTGCTCGGCCAGTTGCTGGTAGACTCGTAGCTGAAGAACGCGTATATTGAGTGTCGTTAAGACATCCTGGTCTTTAGCGCTTTGCAATTGGTCAATAGCTTCGTTCATCAATCCCTTTGCGTACGCCAGTCTAGCTAAATTTAAGGCAACGGTCGATTGTCGGTAAGCAGGTGATATCTGATCGGAGTAGGTGTTTATGAATGCACCGGCGCGTTCAACATTCTCAGACTTCAGGGCTAGCGCCACGATATTGTTGAACGTGAAGCGAGACAGCTTGCCATTGTCTTGTAGCAGGTGTTGGTCTAGTCCAAACTGATAGAGGTCCAGAGCCTCATTGCCTGCCTTGGGATCACCTGCATTCACACGACGAATACAAGAATTGACAGCCAGCAAGACCAGGTCTCGTGCTTCATGCTTACTCCAGTTTTTTAATCGGTCTAGCCCGGCACTGAATTCCCGAAACGGGACAGGGTTTCCAGGCTTGGATAGCATGAGGTAGCAATAATAGTACTGTGCCAATACATCATCTTCTTCTAATTTCAAACTAAAGTCCTTAGCGCCTAAGGCTCTGCGCAAAGACTCGAATTCAAGTTGCCCGGGGTCTATGGTTTGATTGGCCAGTCCTTGACAAGCCATACGCAAACTCTCTATTAAATAGCAATTTTCCAATTGCTGATGCAGCGAAATAAAGTCCTGTCGCTTTGTACTTCTCTGACCTATTTTGTAGCGTACAGACTCGCGTTGTAATTCATACTTGAGCCAGGCCCATTCACTGCCCAGACCTTTTTTTGTATTTAATTTTCCCAGCCTGCGATCGGCAGCGGCATATCTTTTATGTAGGTTCTTACTGCGGAGTTTTTCCTTTAGCTGAAGCAGCTTTCGAGTATCCTTAAGTTCTCCTGCTTGCTCAGTAGTCAGGAAAATCTCCACCAACTTGAGCAGATCACTTTTCAACAAACGCAGCTTCACATCTTCGAAAACCTCATCGGGAAAGATCGAGGCCCAGAGATCCTCCTTTTTCAACTTACCACTATGCCGTGCCAGCATCAATTTGGCCAGTTGGACCAACTCTAATCGCTTGTTGAAATAGGGCGAGGCCAAGAAATCGAGCAAGCGTTTTTGCTCAGGCTCTGTAAATTGGTCAAGAAGGTGGTTCAACTGATCGACCATATTCTAGTACATGAGCTACAAAAATAATTATAAATTGCTGATTTTAAAGAATTTGAAATAGTTTGTGAATAAAAAAATACTACAAATGATCTTTTTTGTATTTGTTTGGAGTGTCTTCTTACCGCACATTTGTATCGTGACTGATGAGTATCTCCTTATCGGGTCGCAACTAAACCTCCCTTAATGTAAATCTCGATAATCCCATGAAACACATTTTTACAAGCATTTTCCTACTGTACTCCTCCTTTGCCTTCTGTCAGTCTGTCGATTTATGTGCAGCTTGGCCAGAGGGTAGCTTTGATTCAGGATCAGAATTTACCGTTCTGATTGAGGTGCAGAATTACAACAATATTACCGGCGGTCAATTCAGCCTAATCTACCCGAGTGCTCAGCTCAGCTATACAGGGTATAGTACGGCTCTATCCGATGCCGGTAATAGTATTGGCATCCAAGATCCAGATGGAGGTGCTTTGCGCGTGCTTTGGTTTGATCTATTGACAAACGGCATTACGCTCGACGATGGAACCGCCCTGTTTGAACTGCATTTTACCACCCTGACAACTGTCGAATCACCTGATATTTCTATAAGTGACTCGCCCATCGAAATCGCCATTTCCAATGAGGTAGCTGAACCAGTTCCGGTGAGTCTTTGCGGTCAATCTTACGCGCCCGCTGCCAGCGGTCCGCCTTTGTGGTTGTGCTTGCCCAACGACAACCAAGTGTACAATACAGGTGATGTAGCTTTTTTGACTTTCAGTATTGGAAACTTCACGGAAATAACTGAATTAATCTTTGCTATCGAGTACAACTCCGATGTATTCGGCTTACCCAATGTGCTATTTGGTGACTTAGATATGTCTTTTGTTTCTATGTTCGAAAACGGTTCAGATATTGTAGGTTTCAATTATTCAGGAGATTTTGTGACTGCCAGTGATGACTATGATCAATTTAGGGTTGCATTCGTCGCCTTAGAAGATAACGTTACACTACATGCAGAGCTGACAAGCTTGTTACCAGACTATGAGTTAGGGGCTGTACGATCAGAGACTTTCAATATTCCTGTAAGGACATGTAGTAGTGGCAGTATAAATAGTAGTGCCTTCACTGATTTCTGCCTCGCGCATCCCCAGGGCCCATTCATTGCTGGTCAGCAGGTAGAGGTCGATTTGGTTACCTCCAATTTCAATAACATTTCCTTCCTCAACCTGCCCATACAGGTAGACGATGCCCAACTGGCTTTTGAAGGGTTATCCTACGTAGGGCCAAGTGCTACAAACAATGGTGCAACTGCTGAAATCATTGATCAGGGCCTTCGCATCGCATGGTTAGACTGGTTCAACGATAACGGGTCGTTTCCTGACGGAACCGTCTTATGGACGCTTGCATTCACCGTTTTAGAAGATATGGATGAGCTGCCTGTAGCCATAAACCCTGCTTTAGGCGGTGTACAGGCTTCCCTCACCATCGATCTCGAGCAGCCCGTACCCATCACGATTTGCGAATCTTCCTACATCAATGGCCAGCCGGCAAATCTGCAAGCCGAGATTTTCACGGGATCCGGCGATTGCGATGGTGGAGACGATTCAGCTTCCATGCCCGGCTGGTCGATTGAGGTTTCTGGTGGCAGCGGCCTTTTCACCCAGACCGCAGTCACCAACCAGGGCGGGGTTGCTTATCTGAATCTACCAGTAGGCACCTTCACTTACCAGTGGATCCCACCTAGTTCCCCAAACGATTGGGACATCTGCCCAACACAAACTTTAGAAGTCATGGAAAACGGTCAGATCCTCCTCGTTGAAGATCAAGCCGAGCCTTTGGGTGATTGTGCAAATACCTACGTCAATATCTCGTCCTCCAACCTGCGGCCATGCTTCGAGAATAACCGATTCTACGTCCAGTATGGCAACTTTGGGCCAGCTGTGGCTGCCGCAGCTTACGTAGACGTGTTGCTACCAGACGAGTTTACCGTCTTGTCGAGCAATGCCGCATACACCCAGCAATCTGACGGGACGCTTCGCGTTCAGCTGGGAGATCTGCCGGTAGGGCATATTGCCAATATATATTTCGAAGGCCAAATCGATTGTGATCTTCCCGTAGGGTTAAGCTTATGCGCCACCGCTCAGATCGCCCCCAACGACAAAGATTGTACACCAGGCGGCGGTGATTTCCAGTGTGCGCAATTGCAAGCCAGGGCCAGATGCGAAGATGGAGAGGTCGTCTTTGAAGTGCAAAACATAGGCGATGGCCCAACAGGTATGATTGACTTTGTCGTTATTGAAGATGTCGTCATCTATATGCAGGACGAAGAAGAAATAGAAGTTGGTCAATTCAGTTCTAGGTCCTTCCCTGCCAATGGCAGCACCTGGCGCATTGAATACGGCTTACCCGATGGGGCACCTTACCTCTCCCAGGCGCTGGCCATAGAAGAAGGGTGTGGGACTTCCGCAGGTGGAGGCTTTACTACCGGCCTGGTTACGGCTCTTCCTCTGCTGGATGACGACACCTGGTTAGATCGCTACTGTCTCGAAACTACCGCAGCCTATGACCCCAACGACAAGCAGGCCATACCAGCAGGAGTGGGTGTAGATAATCTGACCCTGCCCAATGAAAAGCTCGATTATAAGATTCGCTTTCAGAATACGGGGACCGATACAGCCTTTACGGTAATCATCCGCGATACCCTGGCCGAAGGTGTTTACGATTTTGCCAGCTTGAGGCCCGGTATCAGCTCTCATCCCTACAACCTGACTATAGAAGATGATCGTTTTCTGACCTTCACCTTCGCTAATATCATGCTTCCCGATAGCAATGTGAATGAGCCTGCATCCAATGGGTTCGTTCATTTCTCCATCAATCAACTGCCAGATTTGGCAGATGGAACGATAATCAGGAATCGAGCTGGGATTTACTTCGATTTCAACCCGCCTATCATCACCAACTATAGCCAGCAGACGGTGATGAGATCGATTATTAGTTCCGTACACCAGTACTACCTGGCTGATGCACCGGTATTAGTTTTTCCTAATCCCATGAACGAGACCTTGTCATTTACCCACGATAACTGGCCAGGTCGGGTGACTTTCCAACTATTCGATGCGCTTGGCCGTGAACTACTTGTCCGAGAATTGAACCAATCGGGCCAAACCATAGATTTACCCCAATTGAGTAAGGGCACCTACTCCTATCGACTAATTAGTAATGACACTTTGCTACAAGTAGGCACCCTACAACGTCAGTAGGGTACGTATTGATCAGTTGGTTTTCAGCCATACTGATCGGCAGCCACTTTCGTTTGAGACAGGGTCCCCTTTCCATCTTTTCGGAAAGGGGACTTTATTTTTGCAAGATTTCCAACAAACCCCTACTTTTGCCCCGCTTTTACGGATAGCCTCCGAAATAAGCACGTTTTCTGCCAGCGGATGTGATGGAATTGGTAGACATGCTAGATTTAGGATCTAGTGCCGCGAGGCGTGTGGGTTCGAGTCCCTCCATCCGCACATCATAACTCGGTCGGGTCGATTTCGACCCGACCGTTATAATTTTTATCCATGCCCAATTTCGATTACGATCAGATCAGCGACAATCGCGCAGCAATCCAAATCACAGTTACAGAAGATGAGCTGAAGCAAAAGCTGAATACCGAACTCAAGAAGTTGCGGAAGCAAGTAGACATGAAAGGCTTTCGAAAAGGTAAAGCGCCTTTGTCTGCTTTGCGCAAAATGATGGGCAACCAAGTACTCAGCGAGATCGTAGACGAAAGTATCAACACCGGTCTACAAGAATATATCGAAGATCACGAGTTGGATCTCATCTTTGCTCCTCTAGTCAAAGAAAATCAGCAGCTCGATGTAGACGTCAAGACACTAAAGGATGTGTCTATTGGCTTTGACTTAGCACTCAAGCCACCTTTCGACCTGGCTATGCCCACCGAACCAATGACGCGCTATGCGCTAAAAGTAGACGATGATTTGATCGACGAATCCCTTGGCAGAATTCGCAAGCAACAAGGCGAGCACAAAGAACTAGATGGCCCTATCCAGGCTGAGGACATCATCCTGTTTTCGGCCCAAGAGCTAGATGACTCTGGCGAAGTTAAAGAAGGAGGGGTAGAATCGGATTTCGAATCCATGCTCGAAGATCTGGATGAAAACCTTCAAAAAAATCTCGAAGGAAAGTCTAAGGACGAGACTTTTACCCACGACATCCATGCTTTCGAAAAGAATGCGACCGACTATATAGTCAGAAAGCACCTACTCAAAATAGAAGACGAGGAAACAACGTTCGACTCGCAGTTCAAATTTACCATCACTGGCGTTAAGCGGCTGGAGCTGGCAGAGCTGAATGAGGCTTTCTTCGAAAACTTCGACCCGACCGGAGAAGTCACCGACGAAGCCAGCCTGCGCGACAAGATTGCCCAAGACAACAAAAATGGTTTTGCTACGCAAGGTGAAACTTTGCTGAAAAACCAAATCACTCAGTATCTCGTAGAGCAGACAGAAATCGACCTGCCCCAAGAGTTGGTAGATCGCGTCAGGGGGGAAGAGGGTGGCAAAGCCGAGCGTTTTGAGCGGGGTATCCGTTGGATGCTCATTCGCTCTAAGTATGCCAAGGATCACGAAATCGAGCTTCAGCCAGAAGATTTAAGAGCAGCTTCCGATGCCAGACTGCTGGGCATGCTTGGTGGTCAGCGCCCAGATTGGGTGACCGAAGAGTTTTCCGAAAACTGGTTGAAAAGAACTTTAGAAGACGAAGAACAGCGCAACAACCTACTCTACGACGCGCTGGAAAGGAAGATCACCGATCATTTGGTCCAAAATGTCGAGGTCAAAGAAGAGGAAGTGTCTGCCGATCGCTTCAATGAGATCATTGTCGAATTCAACGCACAACAAGAGGAAGAAGAGTAATTTCCCTTCTTTTCTGCAAGCTATTGGCTCGCCCCTGATAAAGAAAGTGGTTTAGACCCAACCCTTAGGTTACATATTGCGTTATTGACGGGAGAGTAAGCGGCCAATTAGTTGTGCAAGCCTACCCTAAAGTCAATAGCAGATATATGATACCTAAGAACGAATTTTACAAGTACGCCACTCAGCACCTGGGAATGAGTAGCATGCACTTGGAAAAATATGCCGAGCACACCGGATCTCAAGCCTTCGGACCAAACATAACGGGCTTCACCCCAAATGTTATAGAAGAGCGTCAAATGAATATTGTCGGACTAGACGTATTCAGCCGCCTAATGATGGACCGCATTATTTTCATGGGTGTACCCGTCAATGACTATGTCGCCAATGTCGTTCAAGCTCAACTTCTTTTCCTACAATCTACCGACCCCAAAAGGGACGTTCAGCTTTTCCTGAATAGCCCAGGCGGTAGTGTGATTGCCGGTATGGGTATCTATGACACCATGCAGTATGTCTCTCCCGATGTGGCTACTATTTGTACAGGCCTGGCCGCTAGTATGGGTGCAGTACTTCTAGCTGCGGGCGAAGCTGGAAAGCGCTCCATTCTCAAGCATGCACGCGTCATGATTCACCAGCCCAGTGGCGGTATGCAAGGGCAGTTTTCCGATATGGAGATCAGCTACAAGCTTATTTCCAAGTTGCGCCAGGAACTCTACGATATCTTGGCCAAGCATACGGGCAAGACCTTCGAAGACATCGAGCGCGATAGCGATCGCGACAACTGGATGACTGCAACAGAAGCTAAAGATTATGGCTTAGTAGATGAAGTTCTCCTACGCGACGAAGAGTAAGCTCAGGAAATTAAAGAAGAAGAGCCCCCTTTTTAAAAATTGAGCTTAACCATGCGCGGAAAAAAGCAAGACTATAGATGCTCCTTTTGTGGTAGAGACAAAAGCGAGGCATTGGTTCTGATCGCAGGCCTGAATGCACATATATGTGAAGTTTGTGTCGAGCAGGCGCAAGAGATGGTCGACGAAGAGATATACGGCGGCCAACCCAATGGTGGTGAGTATGATCTCGATCCTCGATTTGGAGCTAACGCAAAGCAATGGGAATTGCCGGACGATATTCATCCGAAAGATATCAAATCTCACCTGGATCAATACGTTATTGGTCAGCGCGATGCCAAGAGAATACTTTCAGTCGCCGTATACAATCATTATAAAAGATTGCGCGAGGGCAAGAAAGGCAAGAGCGATATAGTCATCGAAAAAAGTAATATCCTCTTCGTTGGCCGTACGGGAACGGGCAAAACACTGCTGGCAAAAACTATAGCTAAGTATTTACAAGTACCCTTTGCCATAGTTGATGCTACGGTATTTACCGAAGCTGGTTACGTAGGCGAAGATGTGGAAAGTATTCTGAGCCGTCTGCTACAAGTTTGTGATTACGATGTGCGTGCTGCTGAGCGAGGGATCGTATACATAGACGAAATAGACAAGGTAGCTCGCAAGAGCGATAACCCCTCCATTACTCGAGATGTAAGTGGCGAAGGTGTGCAGCAGGCTATGCTCAAAATGCTCGAAGGAACTGATGTTAACGTCCCTCCTCAAGGTGGCCGTAAGCACCCGGAGCAAAAGCTGGTCAAGGTTAATACCGAAAATATCCTCTTCATCTGTGGTGGAGCATTCGACGGTATAGAGCGGCATATAGCCCGCAGGCTGAATACTCAGGTCATTGGTTTCGATACAGCAGAGACCAGCGAGATCGATCAAGACAACTTGTTGAGGTATGTCAATCATACAGACTTGCGCAGGTTCGGCCTCATTCCTGAGCTGATCGGTCGTATGCCCGTACTCACCTACTTGGATCCACTAGATCGCACAGCTATGCGTCGGATCCTGGTAGAACCTCGCAATAGTCTGGTCAAACAGTATCAGCACCTTTTTGCGCTGGAAGGCATCAAACTACACTTCACCGACGAGGCCATCGACTACATAGC
>JBCDFE010000184.1:0-9381 GCA_039178745.1 Bacteroidota bacterium
CCGAGTGGCTTGCCGACGGCGTCGAAGCCAAAATCGAAAAGATCGTCACGTATTTGAAAGGCCATACCGATTTTTTCGCCAAATAGCCTCATTCGCTCATGGGCGTCTACATCTGTAGTGACACTTGCTGCTCCTGCTTCGCAGCTGGCGGCGATCAAGGAAGCGGTCTTTCGGCGTATGATGTCGTAATAAACATCTTCGGTAATGTTGAGCTTTCTGGTCTTTTGGCTCTGGAGTAATTCACCCTCTGCCATGGTTTGCATAGCTACCGATATGATCTCTAGTATTCGGTACTGTTTATTCTTTAGCGCGATGAGCAGCCCCCGGCTGAGGAAGTAATCGCCTACCAAGACCGCAATTTTATTCTTCCACAAGGCATTAATGGAAAAGAACCCCCTGCGCTGATGAGACTCGTCTACGACATCGTCATGAACCAGCGTAGCCGTGTGAAGAAGCTCGACCATGGAAGCCGCCACATAGCTGTTGTCGTTGATATCGCCACAGACTTTGGCAGATAGAAAAATGAACATGGGCCGTATCTGCTTACCCTTGCGCTGCACGATGTAATAGGTAATTCTGTCCATGAGTGGGACTGGCGAGCGGAGGGCATCTCGGAATCGCTTTTCAAACTCGCGCAGCTCTGTGTCTATGGGCTGCTTGATGGTGTCGAGTACTTTGGCCATATATGGGCGATAGTCGGGCTCAGTTCAGCCGCCAAAAGTAGGGCATAAAGAGCACCAAAATGGTAAACAACTCTAATCTTCCTAAGATCATCACAAAACACAAAAAGAAATAAGTGCCATCGCTCAGCTGAGAAAAATTATTTACCGGGCCCAATTCACCAAGACCTGGGCCGACATTGCCCAGGCAGGTGGCCATACCTCCAAGGGCTGTCGAAAAATCTAGCCCCATGATCGATAGCACTACTACGCCAATGGCATAAATGGCTAAGTAGATCAATAAAAAAATGATCACATGAGTAATGATTCGACCGCGTACAACCTCACCATTTATGCGCAATGGAACAATAGCATTGGGATGTAGTATGCGCTTAAATTCCAGCAGCGAGTTTTTAAAAAAACGAGGTGCCGAATGATTTTGATACCACCGCTTGTAGAACCAGCACAAGCTCCTGCAAATAGCAATAGGAAGAAAAGCATTTGTAGACCGGCAGACCACTGGCCATAATCTGCTGAGACAAATCCCGTGGTGGTTATCAAGCTAACGATCTGGAAAAGACCGTCTCTAAAAGATTGTTCTATCGGATGGTTCCCGCCCGCAAAGAGAGCGGCGGTTACACCAATGGTCAAAAGCAAGATCAACCCCAGGTATGCGCGAAACTCGTCGCTGGCCCATACATCTTTCCATCGTCGCTTAAGGCTGAAATACAGGATGGAATAATTGACCCCGGCCAGGATCATAAATACAATCACTACGTATTGTATGCTCGGATCAAAAGCGGCCATACTCGCATTTCGGGTACTGAAGCCACCCGTTGCCATAGTGGTCAGGGCGTGATTGATGCTTTCGTAAAAATTCATGTCCAGGCAGAAAAGAATCACAGCCAGAAGCCCCGTCAGGCCTACATAAATGAGCCAGAGCCGTTTGGCCGTTTCGCTGATGCGCGGATGAATCTTATCAGAAGTCGGGCCTGGCGCTTCGGCAACAAACAATTCGATCCCTCCAAAACCCAATAAGGGGAAAATGGCTACTGTAAGTACGATAATACCCATACCACCGATCCATTGAGTCAGACTGCGCCAGAATAAAATTCCTTTGGGTGCTGCTTCTATATCGCTCAATACGCTGGCTCCGGTGGTCGTCATGCCCGATATGCTTTCAAATAGAGCCTTGGGCAGTTCAGGGATAATGCCGCTGAACAAATACGGAAACATCCCGACTGAAGTCATGGTAAACCAAGCCAGGGCAACGATCAGATATCCTTCACGCTTTTTGATGCCACTACGCTGATTGCGTGTTAGCCAATAGCCTACAGCGCCTGGAAATATGCAACACAAGCCCGATAGCCAGATGGCTTGCGCATCTTCACCTCCATAGTAGTAGCTGAAAAATAGACTGGTCCACATCAGCCCGCCTATCAATACCAATAGTACGCTCAAAATGCGAATGACAGCTGCCCAGTTTATTTTCATCGAAACAGCGTTTCTAGGCGACTTATGGCTTCGGGAAGCGCAAACACGATCACTCGGTCATTGAGTGCAAGTTGAAAATCGCCATTAGGTATAAGGCTCTCTTCACCGCGGATCACCCCACCGATGATGGCCGTATCGGGGAAGTGAAGTCCTTTTAATGGCTTCTTCGTCATTCGGTTGTTTTTGGTGATGACATACTCGATGACCTCGGCATCTACGCCATGCAAGCTGGTTATGGCTTCGATGCGGCCTTTTCGCACAAATCTAAAGACATTGTTGGCCGCCATCAACCGCTTGTTGATGAGGGTATCTACGCCTATATCTTGACTGACGTGTATATAATCTTTGTTCTCGACCTGAGCGATGGTTTTGTAAACACCATGATTCTTAGCCGTCAGGCAGGCAATGATATTGGTCTCGCTGTTTTCGGTCAGGGCAATGAAAACATCCATATCGGACAGCCCCTCTTCTTTCAGCAAATCGAAGTTGGTATAATCGCCATGAATGACCAACGATCGATCGAGCTTTTCGGCCAGTCTCCTGCATTGCTCTTCTTCCCGCTCGACTATGGTGACGGAATAATGTTCTTGTAGCCTGCAAGCCGTATCGTGTGCCAGAGCCGTACCACCCATAATCATGACCCGGTTTACGCTCATTTGCCTACGCCCGACGAAGGTCTCGATCTGACCTTTACGATCTGGCCGAGTGATGAAGTAGACATGGTCGTTGGCCCTGAAGAGGGTGTCTCCTTTGGGAATGATTGTCTTGTGCCCGCGAAGTATGGCGATGGGCATCAAATCGGGTTCTTGTTTGAACAGGGCTATATTTTTGACGGTGAGTCCCACCAGCGAGCTATGGCTATCCAGGGTAATACCCACCAGCGAAAGTTTGCCCTCTTCAAAATCAAAGGCATCGGTAAAGCTGCATTGCTTCACCAATAACTCGATTTCATCGGCAGCCAATTGGCGGGGACTGATCAATTGATCTATTCCCAGTGAACATACGGTTTCTCGCCCCGCATCGGTCAGATAATCTTCCTTATTCACCCGCGCAATGACCTTTCTCGCCCCCAATTTTTTGGCCAGAATCGCTACGATCAAATTAACTTCTTCAGAAGCAGTAACCGCCAGGACCAGGTCCGTAGACTCAACGGCGGCTTGCTTGAGCAAGCTCATACTCGTGGCATCTCCGCGCAGGGTAAGCAAATCCAGATGGTTGGAAGCATAATCGAGCACCCGCTGATCCAGATCGATCAAGATGATGTCTTGATTCTCTATCGATAGCAACTCTGCCAGGTGGAAGCCCATGTCGCCGGCACCGGCAATGACAATTTTCATAAGCCTTGCTTAAGCTCTTTTGAAACGCAAAAAAGAGTAAAAAGATCGGTTTGAGCCCAATAGTCGACCATCTTATCCATATACTTGTTGTAGCAATGACCGTATGCAAGACACCGTGCCAACATATCGAATATTAGCCGTTTGTCTGGGCAACATTTGCCGTAGTCCACTGGCAGAAGGACTACTGAAAAGAGTGGCCAAAGAAAGAGGCCTTCCCTGGGAAGTCGACTCTGCGGGTACTTCCGGCTGGCACCAAGGTGAGGCAGCCGACCCGAGGAGTAGGGCCATAGCCAAAAAGCATAATTTGAACATCGATCAGCAGCGATCTCGCAAAGTTGAAGACCGGGATTTTGAAGCCTTTGACCTCATACTAGCTATGGACCATCAGAATGGTTTGGACTTACGCAGGTGGAGGCATTCCCCAAATACCGACACCCTCGCCCATGGTCTTGCAGATCAAGATTCGGCAAAGGCCGATTCTGAGAAAGCAAGTGCCCACATCGCTGAAATACTAGATATTGCGGGGCTATCGGAAACTTACGGCCTAGATGTTGTCGATCCCTACCATGATGACGATGGCTTTCAGTCAGTATATGACCTTCTAGAGCAAGCGGCCAACCGATTGGCCGATCAGTACGAAGCTGGCCAATTACCTAACCAAAACCCAGACTTCGGCTAGTGAAGCAGCATAAGATTCTCAATGATCCGGTCTACGGTTTTATTAGTCTGCCTTATGGCCTGCTCTATGAGTTAGTGGAGCATCCGTACTTTCAACGGCTTCGACGCATTAAGCAAGTCAGCCTGACCCATTTGGTCTATCCCGGTGCATTGCACACCCGTTTCCACCATGCTTTGGGGGCACTCCATCTGATGGGTAAAGCCATAGAGGTGCTCAAGTCCAAGGGCATCTCCATAAGCCCTGAAGAGGCAGATGCGGTTCAGGCGGCTATACTGATGCACGACATCGGCCATGGCCCTTTCTCTCATACTTTGGAACATACCCTGATTAAAGTGCATCACGAGGAAATCTCTTTGCATTTTATGGAGCGGCTTAACGAAATTTTCAACGGCAGGCTTAGTCTCGCTATTCGCATTTTTAAAGGGGATTATACCAAGACTTTTTTGCACCAGCTCATCAGTGGCC
Source organism: Bacteroidota bacterium (assembly GCA_039178745.1). Taxonomy (GTDB): domain Bacteria; phylum Bacteroidota; class Bacteroidia; order Chitinophagales; family Saprospiraceae; genus Neolewinella. The sequence goes on from JBCDFE010000184.1 coordinate 4,635, forward strand.
AGTTAGATATGGATCGTCTGGATTACCTGAGCCGAGACAGCTACTTCACGGGAGTCAGTGAAGGCGTTGTGGGCTACGACCGCATCATAGAAATGCTCAATGTGGTCAACAATAGGCTCGTGGTCGAAGAGAAGGGTATTTACAGCATAGAGCGTTTCCTGACTTCCAGGCGAATTATGTATTGGCAGGTGTATCTGCACAAGACCGTGCTGGCTGCCGAGCAGATGCTCATACGGGTATTGGAAAGGGCAAGAGATCTCATAAATGCAGGAAATAGCTTGCCAGCACCCGAAAGTCTGACTTATTTCCTGGAGCGCACCATTACCCCCGAAGAGGTAAATCGAGACCCTAAAGACCTGCTCGATCGGTTTGCAGCCTTAGACGATACTGATATAGCTATGGCCCTCAAAGCTTGGCAGCACGACTCCGATCCGCTGCTCTCCTATTTGAGTTGGGGCTTGGTCAATAGGCGTATTTTTCGACTAGAATTTAGTGATACGCCTTTCGACAAAGGGTATGTGACTATGATAAAAGAGCGGCTTCAGCGATCTAGAAAACTGCCCGTAGGTGCTGCCGAATATCTGCTTGTTCAGGGCCAGGAGAGCAACACCGCCTACAATACCAGTAAGGAAGAGATCGAAATTTTGACCAAGGCAGGTTCGGTCGTGCCCATGTCTCAGTTGAGCGATTTCGGCATCCGGCCCAAGACCTTCACCAAGTATTTTCTTTGCTATCCCAAAGAAATAAGCAAACTTTGAGGTGCCGCGGATGTACCGAACGCGCGTAGATTTTTTGAGAAAAAACTACGAAGTTCTTAGCCGCAACTATCGATTCGACATACTATTATGCAACCACTCATCACCAACGATGCCGTTGTGTTTGGCATCTTAATGCTAGTCTTGGCATTTGTCTTCACTACCGCCGACCAAGAGAAAGGCTTTTGGCACAAATTCTATAAGGTCGTTCCTACACTCTTGATGTGTTATCTTATTCCAGCGCTACTCGCCTGGCCACTGGGACTGATCGGTTATAGCTGGTACGATTTCACGGCACTATCAGACGCCCTGCAAGCCGAAGGATATTCTGCTCCACCAGAGGGCTCGGTTGGGGCGATCAATTTGTGGATTGCAGAGCAAGGCCTGGATCCAGATGATTTTTCCAGCCACCTCACCAAGACTAAACTCTACTTTGTGGCAAGTCGGTATCTATTGCCAGCAGCTCTTGTACTACTGTGCCTCAGCATCGATTTTAAAGGCTTTCTCAAGTTGGGTAATAAGGCCTTGATTATGTTTTTTGCCGCTACCCTGGGGATCGTAATTGGTGGCCCTATTGCCCTTTGGGCAACCAGCACATTATTCCCCGGACTTGTCGAAATTCCAGGTGATCAGTTGGGTGGAGGACTGGCCACTATAGCCGGGAGTTGGATCGGAGGAGGAGCCAATCAAGCGGCCATGAAGGAGATTTTTGATGTAGAAGTCGGCCTCTTTGGCCAAATGGTAGTCGTGGATATCATCGTGGCCAATATCTGGCTGGGTGTTTTATTGTATTTGGCTGGCCGTACCGAGCGGGTAAATCGCTGGCTGCGTGCCGACAATAGCTCCGTAGAAGACCTGAAACAGCGAGTCGAAGCCTATGCTGCCTCCGTTATGCGCATGCCCACCACTCTCGACTTATTTCAGCTTTTGGGCATCACATTCGGAGCTGTGGGACTATCCCACTTCGGAGCCGATTTTTTAAGCAGTACTTTCGGGCAATACAAAGAAACCCTTGATAATGCAGGCTTACAGACGCTTTACAGTCATTTCTTCTGGCTCGTTGTTTTAGCAACCACTGTGGGGCTGATCATGTCTTTTACTAAACTGCGACGCATGGAAGGTGTAGGTGCTGGCCGCTGGGGCACCATTTGTATTTATGTTCTGGTGGCGACTATTGGCCTGCAGATGAACATTGGCGATATTCTCAATAATTTGGGTTTATTCGTCATCGGCTTAATTTGGATGGCCATACACGTAGGGGTGCTCCTGTTGGTGGCCTATCTCACAAAATCCCCTTACTTCTTCGTGGCAGTGGGATCTCAGGCCAATGTGGGAGGAGCAGCCTCTGCCCCTGTAGTCGCAAGTTATTTTAGTCCGGCCTTGGCCCCCGTTGGAGTTCTTATGGCCGTTGTAGGCTATGCTGTGGGTACCTACGGAGCCCTGCTTTGTGCCTATTTGATGGGGGCCAGCTAGAGAGATATAACAGCGAACTACACGAAATGAATCGACTTCCTGTAAGCCTCACAGCCGATGCCGAACGCCAGGTGCGCGCTGGCCATCCCTGGGTGTTTGATCGATCCATCACACGCGTAAAGGGCGTAGGGCAAGCCGGTGATCTGGGGATGGTTTTTGACCGCAAGAAGAATAAGCTAATGGCCATTGGGCTGTACGACCCAGAATCTCCTATTCGGCTGCGCATCATTCACCGTGGTGGTCCTGTAACGGTTGATCGGCTTTTCTGGCAGCAGAAGCTAGAATCAGCTCTCCAAACGAGAAGGTCGGTTAATCATCAGCTGCACCTTTTGCCCGAACCTTTGCTCGCTCAACAACCCCCAGTTGATATTGAGCACACAAAACCTGCAACCAAACACACATTAGAATATCAGGATAAGCCGAGGGTTTCCGGCTGGCGAGTGATCCATGGCGAGAATGACGGTTTCCCTGGTCTGGTCGTCGATCACTACGCAGGTACTTTAGTCATCAAAGTCTATAGTGCGATATGGATACCTTGGTTCGATCTCTTGGTGAGCCTACTCTTAGAGCAGTTTGATGCTACGGCTATTGTCTTAAGGTTAAGCCGCCAGTTGCAGAAGCAGCCCGATCTTCCAAAAGAATGGAAAGATGGGCAAATCATCTATGGTACCCTTCAAGATGAAGAGGTGGTTTTCGAAGAGTATGGCCTTCTATTCAAAGCCAACCCGATTAAGGGCCACAAAACAGGCTTTTTCCTGGATCATCGCCACAACCGCAAGCGAGTGGGTGAACTGGCCAAGGGGAAGCGCGTACTCGACCTATTCAGTTATGTAGGGGGCTTTAGCGTACACGCCCTGGCCGGTGGAGCCAGCGAGGTTGTTAGTGTGGATATCAGCAAGCAGGCCCAGGCTCAGGCAGTAGAGCATATCGAACTCAACGAGCTCGATACCGGCAAACACCGGGCTATGGTGGGCGATGTGTTCGAACTTTTGCGAAAATTGAGAGATAAGGGAGAACGCTTCGATATCATCATTTCAGACCCACCCAGCTTTGCTAAGCGCGCCAACGAGCGCGAGCGGGCTTTAAAGGCATACCGAAGGCTGGCCCAATTCGTTATTCCACTCATCAAGCCCAATGGTATTTATCTGGCCGCCAGCTGTTCAGCGAGAGTATCTTCTGAAGATTTTTTCAGCCTACAAGAAGCAGCTTTAGCTAAAAGTGGAAGGGCCTACAAGGAACTGGAAAAGCATTATCACGATTTTGACCATCCCATCGGATTCAAAGAAGGCGCCTACCTAAAAGCCATTTATTACGCTTTGTGAGTTTGTTCTTGAAGAAGCAGGTGTAGACATATAATATTTTGTTAAAAAGCGGACATTCCAAACGCTCGATGACTTTCCCTCGTCTTGGCAATGTATCTTAGAAGCAGATTTTTATGAAACTGCTCAACATTAACCCCTAAATCACAACAGTCATGAGGCTACTTGCCAGCGTTTTAGTGCTTACGCTTTCTATCTTCCCACTCACCGAGCAAATCCACGCTCAACTACAACTCAAGCAGATCAATTTATCCAAAGGCTTTGACCAGGATATGCTAGGCGATATGTCTGGCTCATACCTGATCGAGGCCGGTCGGCAAAGCGAAATGTCCTACGACTACAGCGAACTCGACCTAGAGCCCAGGGACGCCTACAGTTGGATTTGTGAAAACCCACACTGGCGTCTTGGAGCCATCTGGGTAAACCCAGCAAAGCCCAATCTGGAGATCGGAACCAATCTTTTACTGATTACGGGTCGAATAGATGAAATGTCTTACCGTGGCGCATACACGGGTTTAGGCAGTAATGACTATCTACACATCAGTCAGCAATCCAATGAACTGGCCGTAGAAGCGACTATTGGGTATAGACTAAGTGGCAGAAGCGCATGGGCGCTCACCCCTACTGCTGGGCTAAATTTCGGCTACCACTGGGGCGATGTATACGTAAATGGCTCTGCCCCGGTATGCAACGACAATCAAGTCGTTTGGCGATCGGGTAGCGACACACAAGCCCCTTGCGAATCTCGGTACATTAGCGACTATGTCGCTGCCGACGGCGGCATCTCAGCCCGTGCTTGGCTCGGCATCGAAGGCAGTGTTTTGCTTTTCAACGATCGAGTAGAGATGGGAGCTACCCTGCGTCGTGGCATAGGCATTCGCTCGGTAGGCGAGGCACCACTGCAAAGCACTCAGCTCGATAGCTGGAGTTTGTCTCTGGGGTATAATCTGATCCGATAAAGAAGGAATCAACTTTAGGTAATTGTCGAAACAGCCCGACGGCTGTTTCGACAATCAGCTTTTTACTATCTCGCTTTATTAGTCAGAGCCGCCTCGCCCAGTGCCAAGAATCGATTAGGCGTCATTGCTCCCATGGCCGTGTGTACGACCTCTCCATCGCCATTAATAAAGAGATAAGTAGGCATAGCACGCACCCGGTATCGACTAGCGAGTGATGGGCCCTCATCTTTCTCTACGTCCA
>JBCDFE010000185.1:0-9363 GCA_039178745.1 Bacteroidota bacterium
GTGGGAATACCTTCAGCGTGGAGTTGCTCGTACAGCGATGGTGGCGATGGTCGGGTACCGGTAAAGGCAATTACCCGATCTGAAGGAGGGATTTTTTGTGCCGCCCATCGATCAAACTCTCCTTGGCCACGAATACTTACCGATTGATAAAATTCCGGTGCGTAATGGTAGTTATCAATGGCTTGCTGGAGGGAATAAGTAATGATCATGCAATTGACCTCGGCCTTATGTCTTCGAATGAAGTCTATCACCTCTTTATGATCTACACTGCGCTTGATATCTACAGATAGTATGGTCTTGCTTTCTTTTGCCCATGCCAGTATATCTTCGAATTTTGGGATTTTATACGTGGTCAAAGTTCCCTGGTCATCCTTGAGTCGGAGGTCTTTAAGATCATCCCAATCTAGCTCTGCCACCGTCCCGCTTCCACTAGTCGTTCGATCGATGGTATTGTCGTGCATGAGAATGAGCTTACCATCCCTGGTTTTTGCTACATCACATTCCATAATGCCTGGTACTGTCTCTCGAAGATGGTCGAAGGTTTCGAGGCAGTTTTCGGGCCAGCCTGGTGCACCCACACAACCCCTATGACCACTGACGAGAGGCTCGTCCAGAGGGAAAGAGATATCGGGTAGTCGCTCTATACTGCTATTTGAAACTGAAGAGTCGCTGGTCTTGCAAGCTATTAGCAAGGTGAGTGCCAGGCTGAAAAGGAGGGATCTGATCATTGGTGTGTGGAATTGGTGACAAAAGTAAGACTGGTGGGTGTTTTTGTTGGTTTGTTCGCATTTTCGCGAACACTAGGATCATTTGAATAAACCCATTCTATTCGCACTTTCGCGAACACTGAAGTCACTTCCAACCTAAACCCTATCCTTATTTTCGCGAACATCAAAATAGAAATCCCGCTCCTGTAGGCTACCTATCTAGTACATCCTCCAGCACAGCAAAATACCGATCAGCAATAAAGGCAGCCCCTGCCTCATTGTAATGAACTGCATCAGCTAGTAGAGCGTCCGTAAAACCAGTTGCCATATCTACTGCAATCACTGGCGATCTAGCTGTAGATTGCTGGGTAGCGATCTCTACTACGTCGCTTTGTATTTGATCAAAATAAGTGGCTAATTCATCGGTCATAATATCAGACCTTCCGGGCGCCAATTGCTCAATAATGATGGTTACATCAGGATTAGCAGATTGGATCAGATCGATGATCTCATTTACATTGGAGATCGCTTCATCGTAGGAAAGTCCTTGCAGGGCATCGTTGCCGCCAGGCGAGCTAAAAAGTACAATATCGATTTCTCCGGTCTGTGACATCCAGTCCTCGATCCCATCCAGAATTTGACCAGAAGTCCAGCCGCCACGACCTTCGTGATCATCGTCAAATTCCATACCTGAAAATTCCGGATAGTTGGCATCGTCTTCTCTTGTCCCAATGTAGTCAAAAGTGTAGTCTGCATCTACGAGCAGCTTCCACAACTCATATCTGTAGCTTTCAAAAACCGGTCTGGCACCTTGTACACGAGAAGCCCCTAGCGGCATGATTTTATTGATGGATTCACCAGGCATTACTGGATTTGGCGAGCTATCGTCTTCACAAGCAAAGCAGGCTAAACTGAGCAAGGTCAAGTAGAAATAAAACAGCGTTTTCATTTGAATTTTTATATTTCTTAGTATAACGAACATACCCAATAAAACCCTACCTAACTCGATTATTTAAATGTTACGGCAACTCCCTTTTCCGCGCTTTCCTTGGCCGCTTCTAGTATCTCCACAACCAGTAGATTATTCGTTAGGCCGGACAAATCATTTTGGGTCATTTCGATATTTCTCCGCACGAGGGCGGCAAAAAAAGAAAACGGATCATCATACGGCGGTTCGCGAAGAGACAGCGTTAGCTTTTGCTCATCGAAAGTATCATAGCCAGTAGCCATCCGAAGACGAAGCTCGTTCCTATTATCGGCATACGCTACCCCATCCAATCCGTAAACCCCCATGTCTTTGCGACCGATCGGCCAGTTCCACGAAGGCTGAAGAACGGCTACTGTCGTATCATAGTCGAGCAAAATAATAGCTTCGTCATCGACCAGCGGATTATTTTCAGGCTGCTGCTGTTGAGTAATGGCCGTCACTCTCTTTGGACGTTGGCCATCCATAAGCCAGGTGGCCAGGTTTGCCCCGTAGCATCCGAAATCTATAATTGCCCCTCCGCCATTAAGTTCAGGATCTACGAGCCAACTCAGGAATTCTTCATTGACCCCGATCTTTTTGGGTCCTTTGTGCCCATCTCGGACCACGATTTTGCGGATGGGACCTACCCTGTTCTCATTCTTTACCAGTTGATACACTTCGTGATTGCTGGGATACCAGGTCGTCTCGTAGTTGGTGAGTAGATGAATGTCGTTCGCCCTGGCCAGCGAGTCCATTTCCAGGGCGTGCTCCAGGCTTACAGCAAGCGGCTTTTCTACCATGATATGCTTGCCGAGAGGTGCATAGGTCTGTACGACTTCGAGATGTTCGTAAATACTTCCGAAAGCAGCAACGGCCTCAAAGGAGGCGGATTCGATTAGGGCTTCGTGATTGGCATAAACTATGCTCATATCGTAGTCGTGTCGCTCGCCATATCGCTCGGCTAGTGCTCGATTGGATTCGACGATGCCTACTATCTCGATATCACCGCGTTTTTCACTCTCGAATATCCAATGGACATGGGTATGCGTTAGCCCGATGACAGCAATTTTCAAAGGATCATTGGCCATATTTTCTTCTTGACATGATAAAACTAGCAGGGTAAAACCAAGCAGAATCGTTCCAAATTTCAGTAGATCAGTTGTTATCAATCTCATAAAGTGCAACTCCGTTTTAATCTTTTCGTCGATGATGGAGTCATAATGGTATAGAATTTATAGCAGATGCAGACTAAACTCATCCAACATATATACAATAGAGCCGGTTTTGGGCTTAGTCCTGATGAGTGGAATGCCCGCAAACAGTGGTCCATAGATCAGGCTATCGATGACCTCTTCTCAAAAGCAGAAAACGCTACCAAGCTCCCCGATGCTGAGGCGATCACAGCAGTAGGCAATAGCATGATGAGCGGCGAAGAAAGAGCAGAGCGACGGCGGGCCGAAGCCAGAAGAGTCTTCCAGCTAGGTACCGATTGGACGATGAGAATGGGCGATCCTGATGCTCCTGCATTATTAGAACGCATTACGCTATTCTGGCATGGACACTTTGCCTGCGAAAGCAAACTATCTGTAATAGCAACAAAACAGCTACAAACACTTAGACAATACGGGCTCGGTCACTTCAGAGACCTGCTGATCGGGATCTCGAAAGACCCCGCCATGATCAGATATTTAAATAATCAGCAAAACAAGAAAGACAGCCCCAACGAAAATTTTGCCCGCGAGCTTATGGAGCTTTTCACCATCGGAAGGGGGCACTACACAGAAAACGATGTGAAGGAAGCAGCCAGAGCCTTCACAGGATGGTCTAGCAATTTAAGAGGGGAATTCGTTTTCAGGCGCAGAATCCACGATTACGGCCCTAAAGAATTTATGGGCAGACAGGGTAATTTCGACGGCACAGACATTATAGACATCCTGCTGGAAAGAAGAGAAACCGCCTACTTCCTAACCAAAAAGATATACCGCTACTTTGTTAGCGACATCCCTAATGAAGGGCGAATTCGCACGTTAGCCACTGAGTTTTATCGATCGGACTATCACATCGGGCAGTTGCTTCGCCGGATATTCCGTAGCGATTGGTTTTACGATTCTGAAATCATCGGCCAGAAAATTAAATCTCCTGTCGAGTTAATTGCGGGCTTAGTCAGGCAGCTAGGACTAACTGGCCTCGATTTTCGCGCAGTATTCGGTCTACAGAAAGCGCTCGGACAGCAGTTATTCAAACCACCAAATGTAGCAGGCTGGCCCGGCGGCAAACAGTGGATAGATAATGCCACCCTATTGCTCAGACTCAATATAGCAACGGCCATTTTCAGAGGTGCCGAACTCGATTTTAACCTAAGGCCGGATCTGGAGCAGAGTCAGGGACGAAACCTGAGAGGCCTGCAAGCCCAGATGGTTCTGGCGCCTATAGCACGCATATTGGAAGACATTCCATCAGAATCCGTGTACGAAGAATTGTCCCAATACCTCCTATCATCTCCTGCTCCACCACCTGAATCTTACCTCATTGATTTAAGCCTGAGTCGAGAACAGATTATTTCCCGCTCTTGCCTGCAACTGATGAGCCTACCCGAATATCAAATGTGCTAAAACCGGATGACTATGAAACGCAGATCTTTTATTCAAACTTCGGGATTGGCCTCAGCAGCCATGCTCACACCCGCTTTTCTCAGGGCTGGTGTTCGTCCAGCGGCTAGCTCTCGTCAGGGAAAAATCCTGGTCGTTATCCAACTTTCGGGAGGAAACGACGGCCTGAATACCATCATTCCCTACGGCGATGATATCTACTACAGTCAGCGGCCTACCTTGAGCATTCCACCTGCGGAAGTCCTTACCTTAAACGACTACCAAGGACTGCATCCCGCTCTGGCACCACTGCGCGAATTGTACGATCTCGGTCAGCTGGCTGTGCTGAATGGCGTCGGCTACCCTGAGCCTGATCGGTCACATTTTCGGTCAATGGATATTTGGCAGACCGGTAGCGGATCCAGGCAAAATTGGTCTACGGGATGGCTGGGCAGGTATCTCGATCACTTGCCTCGCAACCAGCATGCTTATCACGCCATTGAAGTGGACGATGGCCTGAGTCTCGCCATGAAAGGTGCCGAGCAACGCGGGTTTGCCATGGGCGATCCCAACCGCTTGCGTCGTGCTGTCCGTAATCCACTCTTGCCCGAATCTGCGCATGCCCAAGTCCACCAGCAGCACACGGTTTCCTATCTCTACGAAACCCTGACTCGAACCTCTGAGGCGGCCGACTATCTGTATGAAAAGTCCCGGATTTATCGGTCGAGACAACCGTACCCACCTGGCAATTTCGGGCGCGACCTCAAGCAGGTAGCCGAATTGATTACGGCCGATACAGATACCCAGGTTTACTATCTGAGTCTAACCGGTTTTGACACGCATGCGCGTCAGCTGGGCATGCATCAGCGGCTGTTGGATCAGTATGCTAAAGGAGTCTCGGCTTTTGTGAAAGACCTGAAACAAAACCGACTATTCGAAGATGTGATCATCATGACATTCTCTGAATTTGGTCGCCGATTGGCTCAGAACGGTAGCGGTGGTACGGACCATGGCACCGCCAATAATGTAACCCTGATTGGGGGTGACCTAAAGCGCGCAGGTCTGCTCAATGCGCCTTCCAGTCTGAGCCATTTGGATCGCGGAGATCTGATTTTTGATGTAGACTTCCGCAGGTTGTATGCCACCCTATTAAACCGTTGGTTAGATGCTCCTGCTGATCAAATCCTGATGAATAATTTTGAGCCACTAGATTTTATATAGTATGTATATTGATCAGAATGGATGGATTAGGCGATGGAATTATTTCTTGGCGAAACGGCATTCCCTTTTATCACCTCAAAACGGAAGAAGAGTTTCGCCTGGACCCTTATGAGGATTATAACCAGATGGTCGTTCGCCAACTCGATTTGCACTTTGGCCATAAGAACTATCCCTGGCAAGCAATCGATGATTGGTTATATACCATGATTAACCCAGTTGAGGCTAAGGCTAAGATTCTGGTAGAAGTGGGCTGCGGTCTAGGTCGGCAGATCGCGACACTGGTCAATAATTTTGACAATATTCAGGCTTACGGCTTTGACTACAGCTATCAGATGCTCAGAATAGCAAACGACTACTGGTGCAGCCAGAAGCCTTTGAATTGGCATAGTCAGCGCGGTTGGGGAGAAAAACAATGTCCGTCGCTCAGCTACGCCATACCAAAGGACGATGAGCAGCCCCGCAAGTTCCTACATTTTGGACTAGCCAGAGCTTCCGCTCTGCCTCTGCTAGACCACAGCGTAGATGCCTTATTTAGCTGTTTTCTTTTCGACCGCTTATCACAGCCCAAAAAAGTCCTGAAAGAATGGTTCAGAATCATCAAACCCGGCGGACAACTACTTATTATTTCGCCCATGAATTTTCAGAACAATGCGAATTGGGAAAGCTGGTATCCGATAGATATTCTAGTTGATCGGATCTCTGGCTTAGGTTTCACTTTACAAAATCAAAATGCGATGGAGGTTTATGAACCCCTGGACTTACATGGCAACCAGATCAAGTGGAAGGTGAACGGGCTTAATTTCACCAAATAAACGGCCATTTTACCACACCATAAGCAGCGACTTTCTTTGTATAAGCGTATTAAAGGTGTTATACCGTTCTTAAAGTGGTTTGAAAAACAAGCGCTTGGAGAGTGAATATAATCGAGTTAGCGTTCCAGATCACTTCGCTTCGAGTATGTGACAAGATAAATAACCCCTATGCGCATCACCAACCTTATACTCCTTATTGGGCTACTCATTTTATGCAGCTGCTTCGAAGAGCTGCAAGAAATACCCGAAGAAACCATTGGCTTAGCCCCGATTTACGCCAGTATCGATGATTGGGACGAGATTGTCATCAATCCCGCCAGAGAAATAGAGCAACTCGGTAAAATATACTATAAGTCGCCCTACATCTACGCTACTGAGCGCGGCCAAGGCATACATATAGTAGACAATTCTAATCCTGAGGATCCTGTTCGGGTGGCTTTTTTAAAAATAATCGGAAATTCCGATTTGGCCATCAGAGGTAATACGCTTTACGCCAACAACCTGAGTGACCTCGTAGCAGTAGACATCAGCGATCTGGACAGTGTGGTCGTTATGCAAAGATTAGCAGGTGTGTTCAGTAATGTTGGTGCAGAGTTTCCGGAGAATTACTTTGGCTTTTTTGAATGCGCAGATCCAGCCATGGGCCCCGTAGCTGCCTGGTTTGAAACGACCCTGGTCGAGCCTCAATGCTGGAGATAGATTGACCTTATTAAAATGTATTTAGTTATGCGTAGTATATTCATTTTATTCAGCTTACTAATGGTTTTTTCCTGTGGAGATGAAGATGCCGCACCAGGAGATACGAGTGGCTCTGGCGTAGGTGGCTCCTTGGCCAGATTTACAGTAGTGGGCGATTTTTTGTATACCCTCGAAACCAGAAAACTGAGCTGGTTCAGCTTGGCGAATAATGAGATTCGATTTTTGGGTGAAGAAGAATTATTTGGTGCACAAGAGACCATTTTTCCACTCGGCAATAAATTATTTTTAGGTGCAGATGCCGGCATGTCTATTTTCCAAATAGATGAGGAAGGAACACCCGTTTTTCAAAGTAGCATTTCTCACTTGCGTGCCTGTGACCCGGTTGTCGCCAATGAGCAGTATGCATACGTAACTCTACGCCAGACGGAGTGTGGGGTCTTCGGTGCAGCCGGGCTGGTGGATGTCCTGAATATTTACGACGTCAACGATATCGAAAATCCGAACATTATTGCCTCATATAGCATGTCGCAGCCGCGCGGTTTGGGTTTGGCTGGCCAGTACCTATTTGTATGCGAAGGATCGGAAGGGCTGCGTTCCCTGGATGTTTCAGACCCGCTTAACGTAGAGTTTCTGGCTTTCAAGCAAGATATTCACGCTAATGATGTAATCGTACTGGAAGATGGCCTTCTCGTCATCGGGCCGGATAATATTACGCAACTAGACTATAGTGATCCGGCAAACTTGACAGAAATTTCATCCATCACCATACCATAATGGGCAAATCATTTAAGTGGATTTTTAGTCTTTTCCTGGTCTACATCTTTTGTATGCCAGTACATGGGCAAGTAGATGAGCAGCCTGGGGTACAGGAAGCAGTCGCCAGCTACGATAAAGCCATACGCACTTCACTATCCAGTTGGCTGGATGCCCGCATTTCAAATGCCAGGCTCGGATTCGAATATCGAATTACGGAAAAGGCATACCTGAGACATGGTCTGGGATATTATTTCAAGCTTGGGTTTAGAGAAGAGCCCTCGGGTTTGCTGGACATGAACGGGTTTTCTCTTCACACCGCTTACAGGTGGTTAACTCCGAGACGGAATAGTTTCAATGACAATGATATGCCGTACTTCGAAGTCAGTTTAATGTATCGCTACCTCGATATAGATGTCGCTGGAGATTTTACTCGTGCTAGCGGCAATTTTTCACAACGCATCAATTATACCATCTGGGAAAACAGCTATGGCTGGAGCGCAACTGCTGGTCAGCTTTTTTATATCGGAAAACGCTTGAGGCTGGATTTATATATTGGCATAGGTATTTTATTGGTGCGCCAAAAGTTCAGCGCCATTCCGGAGGGTGCACTATTCAGAACCAATGGGGGTTCGACCGTTTGGGACTATGAGCCTGGAGAGACCACCACGGAAGCCAGACCTATTTTGCCAGTGGGCTTATCGTTTATGTATGTATTGGAGTAGAAAAAGAAGCCTCGATAACTTCTTCATCTCTAATTCCTGGACTTAATTCAAGGATCCAATCTACAGCTAGACCAGCTTCTCTTAAATTTTGAACAATTAGACCACTTAGCCCTTCATCTGCTAATATTTTTATCATGCAGCTGGTATAATGGCTTCAGACTCCATCACTTCCGCAGCATATCTAATCGCAGCAAATACAGCTTCTTTAGATATGTGAGGATACATATCTGCTATTTCTACAGGGCTATATCCGTCAGCCAACTTGCGCAATATCAGCTCAACGGTAATTCTAGTCCCCTTCACTTTAGGCTTTCCCAACATTATACCTGGATCGGAATCTATATATTGTTTGACATCCATTTTATAGGTTTTACGCTAAAACACTTTATTTTGAATACAAGTTGCCGAAGCTAATCATTGTCCTCTTGCAATAAAGATAGCTCATTTTCTAAATTAAATTTCATCTCCTCAGCTGTTTGCCGGCTGCCATCGTGGTTCCAGCCCGGAGGTCCAAATATATAGCCCAGGCGCTGTCGCCAGCTGAGGGGTTGCTGCTGATCCTTGATCATATCAGCCCACTCGTGTGTAGCAATCTTTAAGGGATTGTGGGTATCGATATTTTTGGTCAATCCATAGGTGGGCCGCTCTTCTTCCTGAGCGAAGGTGCCGAACATACGATCCCAAATGATCAATACGCCTGCATGATTGCGATCCAGATACTTAATGTCACTGGCATGATGCACCCGGTGATGGCTCGGTGTATTGAACATATATTCGATGGGGCTGGGCAGTTTATCGATGGCCTCGGTATGTATCCAGAACTGATAAATGAGGCTGATCGACTTGATGATCATGATCATTATGGGGTGAAAGCCAACTAAGGGCAACCAC
>JBCDFE010000186.1:0-9277 GCA_039178745.1 Bacteroidota bacterium
CCTCCGGTCGCAGGAATCGTGCGCCTATCGGCGGCACGGGGATAACTCGGGCTAGCGCCCTCGTGGAATTTGCGCGCCTACCAGCGGCGCGGGAAGACTCGGCTATCGCCGAGTGTGATCGGTGGTTCTTCATTGGACGAAGCAAAAGCACCTTGGCGACCAGTTCATTAGATCTCTAGACTCAGTTGGGCCCAATATCACCGAAAGCTATGGCTTATATCATTACATGAATCGAATACGACTTCTCTATATTAGCAGAAGATAATTAAAAGAGGTTATACTTCTCCAAATCAGCATAGGATAATTCAAGTCAAGGTTAAAAGCTAGAATATAAGCTCAATAGGTACATCCAATAGCTAAGATCGGAATACACAAAGTCAAAAGTCTCTTAGCCTGGTAATCAAATGTGTGCTGGAAGCTTCAAAGTACACGCGATCAACTTTTAACAAGTAATGCTTATCCCAACTCGCGATAGCGAGTTAATCACAGCTATGGCGATAGCCAAGCAAATCACAGCTAGGCAATAGCCGAGTTATCACGCGATGGCGATAGCCAAGCAAAATCACACACTCTGCAGCTTCTTTACCTGCTTCAGCTTTGCACGCATAGGGACAAATGGGAATAGAGCCTTGATCGCAAAATTCAGGCTGGGTTCGCTGATTACCTTCAGGCGACCGGCTTCCATGGCCTCGTAGCCTTTTTGTGCTGTGTACTCAGCAGATTTGGCATTCTTAAATAGCTCCGATTTGTCGAGATTAGCTACTTCCGCAAACTCTGTATTCACCGCTCCAGGGCAGAGGGCAGTCACACCCACGCCAGTGCCTTGCAACTCCTCGTTTATGGCCTGACTCCAACTGTTGACGAAGGCCTTGGTAGCAAAATAAGTGGCTTGTAGAGGCCCGGGCATAAAACCGGCTGTACTACTCACATTCAGGATTTTTCCGCGTCCTCTTCTCACCATATCTTGGAGAAAATAGTGCGCCAGCTCTATGACGGCTTTGATGTTTAAATCTACCATAGCCAGATCCGACTGAATATCGCGCTCATGAAAATTGCCATGGCCACCAAAGCCAGCATTGTTGAATAGAAAGTCTAGCTCTATACCGGCGGCTATTACTTCCTCATAGATGCTTTTACATGCCCCTTCGGCAGTCAGGTCTTTGGCAATAACCATAGTCTTTACGCCGTATTGATCTTCTAGCTCTTTGGCCAGTACCTCTAGCGCCTCAGCCCGCCTGGCCACTAAAATGACATCTCGCTTTCGCTTGGCGTGCTCATGTGCCAGCGCTTTGCCTATGCCCGCAGAGGCTCCGGTAATTAATCCTGCTTGTATCATAATTCTAATTTTATGTTTTCAGGAACAGATTCGGCGAATTGAAGTTTTATTAGTCACAACCCGAAGTACAAAACAGTCTATGGATAGTCCGGAAAACAGCAGCCATAAAGAAATGCGGTCAGGTACTTCCAAACCATCGAGAAGCCGTATCGACCCCGCTGTTCTGATCAGTATCATCGCCCTGGTCATCAGTTTGGTGGGTACCATTATCTCCGTAGTAGAAACCAGTATTCTCAGGCAACAGCAAGCCATGGCAGCAGATCAGATGGCCGCTAGCGTTTGGCCATATCTCGACCGATCCTACAATTCTAATTATCGAGACGATACCGTTGCCTATTGGACTTTCAAACTAGAAAACAATGGAACCGGCCCTGCTATAATAGGGAATGTGGAATACATATTCGAGGAACAGACATTCGACTTCACAGGCTGGATAGAGGCGCTACAACCAGAGTTGAATTCCCTAGAAATTGACTTACTCACTGTTACTGGCTTTGATGACGGCATTATTTCCCCCGGTGAATCCATCGAGGTCATTATTCTTCGTATGAAAGTTGATGAAAGCACCGTGGATCTAATCAGTGAATTACCAGATAGAATCAACATCAGATTCTGCTACTGCTCGATTTACGGGGCTTGCTGGATAAGTAAAGACAGTGAGCGCCCCAGGCGTAACGAGGCCTGCGAACGAAAAATAGAGCTATAAAAATCACCTGCGAAACCTGTCACTGACAAATTTAAAAACCTCAGGTAGAGCCGTGCGCCAGTATGTCCAGGTATGTCCGCCGTCCCTGACTCTAAATTCGTGAGCGATGCCCTTTTCCCGCATTACCCGATTTAATGTCAGGTTTCCATCCAGCAAGTAATCATCATCTCCACAATCGATGTAGAAAGCAACATTCGAGTATTGATTAGCGTCGGCAACCGCAAGAATATCTAATGTTGAATTGGCCAAGTAGTGATTACTTAATCGGTCTTCGCCCGATGCACCCATGGCAAAGGGCAGGCCAAAAACAAAATCCCACCTGGATTGATCCATGGCCATCATATCTTCATCTGTCCTTATCGCCGCACTTAGTGGGCAGGCCGCACTAAACATATCCGAATGCTTGAGCGCATACAAAAGTGAACCAAAGCCTCCCATACTCAAACCAGCTATGGCCCTATACTGACGTTCAGTTCTCACGCGATACTTTGACTCTATATGGGGAATTAACTCCTCAAAAAAGTAGTCCTCAAAGCGCATTTCGCCCAGATCGTCATTGACATACCAGCTCAAACCCGCATCCGGCATAACGATGATCATAGGTGTTACCTCTCCCTGACCAAACAATCGATCAGCCAAAAGATGAGCCTCTCCAAATTGCGTCCAGCCACTATCATCATCCGTAAATCCATGAAGAAGATACAGGACAGGATACAATCGTGTATCGCGCTCATAACCCGCTGGCAGATAGATACTATAGTGCGCTTCCCTCTCCAGGATTCCAGAAGCAACCACTTCTTTTTCCAAGAGTCTTCCCTGGCCATACAAGGCCGGACACCCCAGTAGTAACAGGGCAAGAATTGTGCATTGTCTCATGATCAAAGCAAATTTACAGTCAAAAATAACAGCATAATTCACACAACCTTTACACCTGATTTCAAGTCTGCCTTATGACATCTTTTGTTTCGGACTACTCAGACCATAAAGACCTAACCTCATTGTTGCTATCTTGCATTTCATTTTTCACATACCTCAGAGAACATGCGACTATTTACTATACTGAGCTGCTTCTGCTTGCCAGCTGCTTTACTTGCCCAAATCAGCTTCACAGATGCCTCTAATCGGCTCTCCAATTCATTCCGTTCAGGTGCAGCTATAGCTGTTGTAGATCTAAATGGCGACGGCCTAGACGATATAGCGAGAGCCCAAAACGGTGACGGTGTAGTCATAGACCTACAGAGTGCAGACGCCGATACCTTCATAAACAGACCCACTGCCGCCATATTGACCGGCAGTGTATGGTCTATCTGCGCAGGAGACGTCAACAACGACGGCATCAACGATATCGGAATCGGCACCTACGGTCAGCCTACTGTTTTGATGAGCAATGCCAGTCCGTTTTACCAACGTACGCTGCTATCAGAATTTGTCTTTGCCCAAGGCTACAATATGGTCGATATGAACCGAGATGGCATGCTCGATATTTTCGTTTGCCATGACGTCGGTCTTTCTACGCCTTATGAGAATGATGGGACTGGTGCGTTCACCTACAATCTGGATCTCATGCCCGCTTATGGAGATGGTGAGTCAGACGATTCGGGCAACTACGGCTCCTTATTCACCGACTACGACAACGATGGCGATCTAGACATGTACATGAGCCGCTGCCGAGGTGGGGTTGCAGATCCCCTCGACCCGCGCCGAATGAATAATCTCTATCGCAATAATGGTGATGGCACCTTCACCGATGTAGCTGTAGAAGCTGGTCTAAGACCTTATAATCAAACCTGGGCCACTGATTTTGCAGATCTGGACAACGACGGAGACCTCGATGTGGTTATGGTCAACCACAGCGCCGTTTCCCGCATCTACGAGCAGACCTCCACAGGCGTATTTACAGAACGGACAGATACCAACCCCATAGGTCAAATTGCAAACTGGAACGGTATCCAGGTTTTTTGTGAAGACTTCGACAACGATACCGATCTAGACGTTCTATTGACCGCAGGAAGTGCCCACTACCTGCTCGAAAACCTCGGCAATTTCGAGTTCGCTTTCAACGACGCCCTAGACTTTTTGACAGACCAAGTCCAATCTGCCGCTTGTGGCGATCTGAACAACGATGGCACACTAGACCTCCTCTGTGGTTTCAGTAATGGTCTGATCGGGTCGGGTGATATGGACGACATGCTACTGATGGGTGTACCCAATGGCAACCACTATCTGCGCGTTCGTCTGAATGGCAGCGAATCCAACCCCAATGGCATCGGTGCCCGCATGGAGATATACGGCGATTGGGGCATGCAAATACGGGAAATGCGTTCTGGCGAAAGCTACGGCATCATGAATAGCCTGACCGATCAATTCGGACTGGGCAGCCACACGAGCATCGATAGCCTGATCGTAAAATGGCCATCGGGCCAGATTACCCGTATCGACAATCCCGATATTGACCAGACCATAGTCGTCGCCGAGCTACCTATTCTCTATGATGATACCGAAGTCAGTATATGCGAAGGCGAGTCCTACCTGGCTCCAAATGGTGAACTATATACCGAAGCCGGCACTTTCTCATTGGATTCTACGCAGACCGCTGAGGGCGGACTACTTATTACTCGCCTCATTCTGGAGGTTGGTCAAACGTACAGCATGGGCTTGCAGTCTACTGTATGCAGCGGCGATATGATCACCCTGCCCGATGGAAGTGAAGTGGTCGCAGAAGAAAGTTTCGAAGAAGTTTACAACCTGCTTACCGAGAGTGGTTGCGATAGTACGGTCACCCTCAATTTGACCGTACTGGTCAGTCCGTTGGTGCAGGATCAAGCCAGTGTATGTCAAGGAGGAGAGTACTTACTCCCCGATGGCACACTCATCTCAGATATTCAGTCTCCTTACGTCTATCAGATAGATGGTCTGGCCACGAACGGTTGTGACAGCACCTACCAGCTAATCATAACACCTGATGAGCCACTAGCGGGAACCTTAGAACTTCACGCATGTGCTGGCGAGACGATCAGCCTACCCGATGGCAGCATATTGGAAGATATCCAGGAGACTACAGAAGTTGAGCTGCTGCTACAAAACGAATCTGGTTGCGATAGTGTACTTCTTACAACCGTCACTGTTCAAGACACCGATTTCAGCATCATCAATAACGATAGCTTAGGCTTCACAGCTGATGTAGAAGCAGAGACTTATCAGTGGGTCGACTGCAATACCGGATTGCCGGTGGCAGACGCTACATCAGCCAGCTTTACACCACCTTACAATGGTGACTTCTCCGTCTTGGTCAGCATAGCTGGTTGCCTGGAGAGCTCAGATTGCGTCTCCTATGTTTTCAGTTCAGATTCAGAACCCATCTGGGCCAGCGAAATCACATTGTACCCCAATCCGACTGCAGGCCAGGTATGGTTAGAGCTACCAAATGATGCGGGCGAGGTGAACATTTCGGTCCAAACGGCACTGGGTCAATTTGTACTTCCGCAGGTCGATCGCATCTCCAGCGAGCGTATGTCTATTCAGCTACCTAACCAAAGTGGAATATACTGGCTTCGCATTCAGGATCAGGACGGTCGCTATACAACCAGACGTTTGATCGTCAGGTAGGTTTGTTATAGTATGACTTTGGCCTTTGGGCCAAAGTCATACTTAATACTCCGTCTATAGTATTACCTGATCAAAGTAGTCTGCCCGCGAAATTCAGCCTCCGAGCCATCGGGTAATAAGGCTACTAACTGCCAGACAAAAACTCCGCCGTTGACTTGCTGATCGCGGAAGTTGCCATCCCAGCCTGTAGACTCATCATTGACCTCGAAGTTTTCGTTGATATAGACTTGCTCGCCCCACCGGTCAAAAATCTGGAACTGTAGAATCTCTACCCCCGGCTGACCATGAACTACGAGCAAATCGTTGTTTCTATCGCCGTTGGGAGTGAAGCCAGTAGGTACCAGTACTGGAAATGCTTTCTCGACTAAAACAGTGATGACATCTTCGGCAATGCAGCCAAAAGCATCATACACACGCAGTCTAAAACTGGTCTGGACCAAGGGGAAGGCCCAAGGCTCCGGGCAATTGAGGCAAGAGAGCAGCAAGCTATCTTCCGGAGACCATTCGTATCGCCCAGGTGGCAAAGTACCTCCGCTCAGCTCAGGAGCTAGTAGGATACTATCTCCCCACTCAATCAGTGCATCCTCTCCCAAACTCACACTAAAGGGATCTGGCTCGTCAACCGCCAAACCATCTAGCTGAAGGATGCAGCCATTTTCATCTTCGGCTTCCAGCGTATACCTACCCGGCAGTAATCCGATAAAACTGTTGGGTCTTTGCCAGGAGCCACCATCTAGCCTAAATCGGTAGCCCGGCGTACCGCCGCTTAAATCGAGTTCGATCAGGCCATCCGCTCCTCCATGGCAACGCACGGGCTCCGTCACGACATCTGCTACGAACGGTGGCGGGCCGGGCACCTCGACCTCGGCTAGTGCTGTACAACCCTCGGCATCGACGACTTCCAGTTGGTAGCTGCCAGCTGCTAACCCGTTAAGATCAGGGGTGTCCCGTCCATTGCTCCAGCTGAAATTGAAAGGCCCCTCTCCATTATCAATATTGGTCGACAAGCTACCCGTGGCTGCATCTGGGCAGTCCGTACCCTCCACGTCGAAGCTTAGTACTATCGGTGGCTCTTCAGCGACGACAAAAGTCTGGAAAAAGGTACATCCGTTGGCATCGGTGAGGTTGATTTCATAAGTGCCAGCTGATAGATCCATACGGTCTTCTTCATCAGATTCATCCTCCCAGGCAAATTCGTAGGGTGCTGTACCTCCACTTGGTGTCAGATCGATGGATCCTGTAGATTGTCCACTACAATTGACATCTTCCAGATCGAAAGCCAGTTGTAATTCTTCCGGTTCTTCGATGGTGAAACTAGTATCCGTCTGGCAATTTCTGGCATCGGTAACGGTCAGTTCGTAGAAGCCTGCGGGCAGATTACTGGCATCGGGACCATTGGGTGCGACCGGGCCCGCCCAGCTATACTGAATCGGATCCAAGCCAATATTGACTACGGTAGAAATGCTTCCGCTATTCTGACCAAAGCAACTGGCGTCTTCAGTCGTAGCGTCGATTTGAACAGACGGCTCTATACCTACAGAAATTTCAAGCTCCAGGGCACAATCATTGGCGTCGACTACAGTGACCATATAATCTCCCGATGAAAGGCCAGTAGCCGTTTGGGTATCACCTTGCCCTGGCGTATCCCAACTGTAGCTATAATCAGGTGTTCCCCCATTGACGAATACCGATGCTGTTCCATTTTGAGAGCCATCGCAATTTTGATTGGTACTATTGGTTTGAGCTTCTAGTAGAGCCGGCTCTTGCAGCTCCAGCATTTCTGCATACACACAACCATTGGCGTCTGTCATGACCAGTTCATACTGTCCAGCACCTATATCTGTGAGCAGGCTATCGCCACTTGCGCCATTCCATTCGTACAAGAAAGGCCCCACACCGCCCTGAGGTATGGCTACCAGAGCACCCGTTTCGGCCCCGTTGCAACTGATCGTCTCCGATACTTCGAGTTGGCCATCGAAGGCGGGAGGATTCAGGATATTGATCTCAACACTATCGCTACAGCCGCGATTGTCGGCCACGGTAAACGTATAATCTCCTTCGGCCAGTCCATCGAAGACGCCGTCTGTGTATTCCACTCCATCCAAAAAATAACTGTAGGGTGTTTGGCCACCGCTAGCAGTCAGCTCAACGGATGAAGAGCTTCCACCTGCGCAAGTCGTAGAAACCACCGCCTCGATACTGGGGGGTACACACGGCAAAGTGACACAACTGATGGGGAAGGCCGGGCCCGTACAATCTACAAACTGCGCACGGACGAAAATTTGTGTTTCTTCTTCGAAACCCAAGCCATCGAGGGTAAAGAAGCTAGATGTGCCGACAGATGTCCAGTTGATGCCGTCTGTACTGACTTCGTAAAATAGGGCCTGGGGCGAATCTCCCCAATCGATACTGATGCTGCTATCGGTCACCATCTCGCAAAGAGGGGGCGATAAAGTGGGCACGTCTTCGAAGTCTACATTTAGGCTATCGACCAAAGTACAACCATAGCTATCTGTGACGCGCAGTGTGATCGGTCCTTCGGTGAAGGGAGTCGTCTCAGTATCCGGGCAAGTCGGGCAGTCGATGTTGGCTATTTCGGAACTCCACTCATACTGGATCTCATAGGGTCTTTGAAAGTTGATCGACCATCCTCTCAGCTCGCCATTGGTAAAGGCAGCATCGTCTCGTACGCGCAGAGTCCAGGTGCCATTGGCGGGTTGATCGCCAAACCAAAGATCCGACAATTCGCCCTCCGGCAGCCAGTCGCCGGTGAAGGGCACCCAAGATTCGGGAGCTTCCTGGCCGGGTTCCGCTATTCTTACGGTGGCGTCGGGCCTGAAACAAGCATCGCGATAGCCATCGGTGGCGTTGTTGTTGCCGGCACCTCCGTTGTCTGTGGTCAATTCTATGGGTATGCCCGTCGGGCTTATGAGATAAGCATCGATCTGTGCCGGTCGGTTGTGGTCTAGCCTATCTATACAAATCGACACGAAGGTTTCTTCGCTTAAAATTTCTGGAACTACCCCACTAACTTCAATTTCCGATTCCCGCCAGCCGCCAAGGAAGGTCAGGTTGATTTCTTCGTTGCTACTAAAATTGAAGTTGGTAGGCGCCGGACCAATAACCTGAGCGGACAAATCGACCTCTTCACCTCCACATACCTGCACATCATCTGTTAGGTCGAGCGATTGCAGTTGGTTCTCTTCAATTCGAATTTTGAAGGTGTCTACACGGCAGGCCGAGCGTCGCAGGCTGATCAAGATTTCTTCACCACTATCGCTCACACCATCATCGAAGGCCTCTATGGGCACGATCAACAAACTATCGCCTTCCGGAATAGTCAAATCCATGGGAGGCATGTTGTAGTCCTGCCCTTCGGTGGCGTCACCAAAGAAATTCGTTTCCAGGCTCAAATCCGACTCTACAGGCTCTGGGGTAAAGAAATGCAGCTCGGCTCCGCCACAGCCCTCGATCAATGTACCATCTATAGACAGGTTGACGATTTCCAGGTTTGTTCCTTCGCCCGAAAAGGAACGGGCTTCCAAAAATACACCAGAGTCGTAGTTGGTGTCGCCGATGTCTGCTATGACCAGCTTGATGGTGTACTCCTGACAGGCTTGTAGTCCTAC
>JBCDFE010000187.1:0-9223 GCA_039178745.1 Bacteroidota bacterium
AAGAAGCGGGATGAAGCATTCCCCGAATGCTGAGATCCTCGCGCGACTGCTTGTAGCAGAAGAAGCGGGATGAAGCATTCCCCGAATGCTGAGATCCTCGCGCGACTGCTTGTAGCAGAAGAAGCGGGATGAAGCATTCCTCCAATACACGACACCATCGTTTAAGGTGATGTGCACGAAAACACAAAAGATCATGCAAAGCAATTCTATTCTGGCTATTTTATTTTCCTTGTTCCTTATTAGTTGTGGCGAGGCAGATCCAACCGGCGGTGAAGATGAGCCACTATCTGGATCGTCAGACTCGGATTACAGTACCCTTTCTGGCGGGGTTGCGGAAGAGGAAAAACTATACACTTGGGTAGATCGACTCAATCTGCGTACAGCCGCCAACACCGGATCGGAAGTTGTGACCAAACTGAGCAGCGATACCCCATTGCAGCCAACGGGCAATCAGACCGATCGGCAGGAATCTATTGTGTTGAGGGGTGTGTTGTATACCGAGCCTTGGTTGGAAGTGCGCACACCAGATGGACAGACCGGTTGGGTCTTTGGTGGCGCGGTCAAAACGGAGGGAGAGCCCAAAGGCAATGACCCCATAAGCGATTCAAAATTCGCATTTCCGATCTTTGGCGATTACGACCTCAGCGAATGGGGCAATATGGGAATAGACACAGACGACGAGGAAGGCGATTTTGATCGATCTACCAAATACTATAGCAATGGCCCCATGCAGCTGGCCATAGAAAGCTACGAAGGGGAATACGGCTACGGCTACACCTACCGATTGGTGAGGGGGAATGGCCAACTGCTCAAGCAGCGGACTTTTCGTTTTACCAATGTGGGCGACCCGAAAGTAATGACAGAGGAGGTCATTGATTACACCGATGATCCTGCTATGCGATATGTTCGCGAGCAGACCGTTGCAATGGCCTATCAACGACTGAATGCTCGGCCAATGATGGTAAATGGCTACTGGGAAAGTAAGCCTTACAACCAATAGATATTATTCGATTTAATTTCTCTTGGTCAGGAAGACTCCACAGAGGATCAACAGAAAAGCGGCCACCTGCGGAAGTCCAATAAATTCGCCATCTAAGGCGCCCCACGCCAGGGCCACTGCTGGCACCAGATAGCTGACCGTAGAGCCAAAGACCGATCCCGTGCGCTGTATCAGCCAAAAGAAGAGCAAACTGGCTAAAACAGTGCCAAAAATGGCGAGAAAGGCAACGTATCCCAGCCCCTGCCAGCCGTTTGGGTGATTTTGAACTGTTTGTATGACCCCGCCGAAGGCAAGCGCGTAGACGAGGGCCGGGCAGCCCACAAGAAAAAAGCTAATGGCCGTAATGCGCAAAGACGGCATCTTCTTAAGATAATTGGCCACCAGATTACTGCTGGTTGCATAGCAGGTGCAGG
The DNA here is from genome assembly GCA_039178745.1 of Bacteroidota bacterium. Lineage (GTDB taxonomy): Bacteria > Bacteroidota > Bacteroidia > Chitinophagales > Saprospiraceae > Neolewinella. The sequence goes on from JBCDFE010000187.1 coordinate 1,414, forward strand.
CCAGTAAGATAAGCAGGACGTAAGGCAGCTGCAGGGGCGCGGCCTCACCCGATTGATTGCTGCCTCCGGCTATGGCTAGAAGAATAGCCCCTGCCAGACCAATAGAAATGCCCAGGCCTTGTCGTTTTGAGGCGCCGGATCGAAAGATCAGCCAGGCCATCAAGAAGGTGACGAGCGGGGTGAGGCTGCTCAGTATGCCCGCCACAGAAGAGCTAAGGTGTCGCTGGGCTATGGGGAATAGGAAGGAAGGTAAGGCCGTACCGGTCATGCCCACACCGAGTAAGAGGAAAAGTTGCTTGCGTTTGAGTTTGAATAGATGCCGCAGGGCAAAGGGCGCTACAAATAAAGCGGAAATGCCCAGGCGAAGCTGGCCGATCTGCTCGGCCTCAAATACGTCTAGCCCCCATTTGATGAGGATATAGCTGGTACCCCAAACGAGACTAAGGCCTATTAGAATTAGCCAATCTTTTATGACTGGCGAGTTTGATTGGTTCATACTTTGCAAGCTTCCCCTGCTTCGATAGAGCCGCAAAGAACGACAATTTGGGCCCGATAGACCGGTTTCTGAAAAAAAGTAGAAAGCAGATCGTGTATTTCGATCACTTTTTCCGTCTTACTATGTGGAGATGGGTCAGATGCTGGGTATTAATCCATTAAGCTATGACAAAAATTAATACGCATGATCTGCCAAGAGGCATTAGGGCATGGCGAGAGTCAGAGCGCCCACGTGAAAAGATGGTAGGCCGTGGTGCACAGCAGTTGTCTATTGCCGAATTGATGGCTGTAATCTTAAGATCTGGCCACAGGCATGAGGATGCCGTTTCTCTAGCCAGGCGCATTTTGATGAGTGTAGACTACGATTTAAACAAACTGGCGCGTTGGTCGGTCAGTGACTTCCTCAGATTCAAGGGGGTTGGGCAGGCTAAAGCGGTCGCTCTGGTTGCCGCCCTGGAGCTAGGCCGTAGGCGAGCTAACCAAGCCGTACCAGAGCAGGCTTGCTACAGAGAGAGCGAGTCGGTCTATCAGTATCTTGCTCCTTTGATTGGCGATCTCAGTCATGAAGAGTTCTGGATTCTATGTCTCAATCAGGCAGGGCATTTGCTGGGCGCTCATCAACTGAGTCGTGGCGGCATCACTTACACCATCACCGATCAGCGCCTGGTATTTAAAAAAGCTTTGCTCACGCCAGCCTGCACATCGATTGTCTTGGCCCACAACCATCCGAGTGGTAGGCCAAGTCCGAGCCAAACAGACATCTTGCTGACTTACGATTTTTATCGGGCTGGCCGAATGATTGGAATAGAAGTGTCTGACCATTTGATCGTTACTCAAAAGGGATACTTCAGTTTTTTTGATGCCGGAGAATTACTGCCCCCAGAGTACCGAAAAAATGGCAAAATGGATTATTTGCCCACTTGAGCCAACTTTTTAGACGAATCGATCATTTTTAGCCCGTATGTCGGAAGCAGCCGAAAATAAGAAAAAGCTTGATTGGGTCATACTCAAGCGCGTGCTCAAATTGGCACGACCGTACTGGAAGATCTTTGCTTTCGCCATTTCTTTGGCGGTTATCCTGGCACCACTGGCTATAGCGCAGCCTCGCCTTATACAGGAAATGATAGATCGATACGTCTTCACGGGCGATGTCGGTGGCCTGACCCGAATAGCACTGATCATCTTCGGCTTGTTGATCTTGAAAACGGTCTTTCGCTATCTGTTTATCTACTACTCCAATTTGCTTGGGCAGCAAGTCGTACGCGACCTGAGGGTCACGGTCTTTAGCCACATCAATAGTTTGCGCCTCAAGTACTTCGACCTGACTCCTATCGGGACCAGCACGACGCGCACCATCAATGATATACAATCGATCAATAGCGTTTTTTCTGAGGGGGTGACGACCATTCTGGCGGACCTGCTATCCATTTTCGCCGTGCTGACCATTATGATCACGACTTCCTGGCGGCTGACGCTGATCTGTTTGACAACCATGCCCTTCTTGATCTTGGCCAGCTATTTATTTAAGCAAGGGGTCAAGCGTTCTTTTCAGCAGGTGCGCACACAAATTCAAAAAATGAATGCCTTTCTGCAAGAGCGTATTACGGGTATGCGTATCGTGCAAACCTTCAAGGCAGAAGAAAAAGAGGCAGCTAAGTTCAAGCAGATCAACCGGTCATACACACAAGCCAATATCAATGCCATATTTTACTATGCCATATTTTTTCCGGCAGTAGATATTATAGCAGCAGCATCATTGGCACTCATGGTCTGGTGGGGGGCGCAAGATGTGGCAACCGGCAATGGGGTAACCCTCGGCGCACTAGTGGCTTTCCCATTATATCTCAATATGTTGTTTCGGCCCATACGGGTGCTTGCCGATAAATTCAATACCTTACAAATGGGTCTGGTGGCAGCTGAAAGGGTATTTGGGGTGCTGGATCTGGAAGAGCAAATCGAGAACAAGGGCACATTTGCTCCTGATAAGCTGAAAGGTGAGGTCAATTTCAAAGATGTATGGTTTGCCTACTCCGGTAAAGACTGGGTGTTGAAGGGGCTGAGCTTTGATATAGCCGAAGGTGAAACACTAGCCATAGTGGGAAGCACAGGCTCAGGGAAAACGACGATAACCAATGTGCTGAATCGATTTTATGAGTACCAAAATGGCAGCATAAATATAGATGGCACCGACCTGCGGAAGTACGATATACACGCACTGCGATCGAGGGTGGCTATGGTGCTTCAGGATGTTTTTCTGTTTAGTGGGTCGGTATTCGAAAACATCAGCCTGAGAGATCCGAATATCAGTAGAGAGCAGGTCGTAAAAGCGGCTAAATTGATAGGTGCCCACGAATTTATAGATCGACTGCCAGGAGGCTACGACTATCAGGTCATGGAGCGTGGGGCAACCCTCAGCATGGGGCAGAGGCAGCTTATCTCCTTTGTGCGTGCGCTGGTATTTGAGCCAGATATACTTATACTCGACGAAGCGACGAGCAGCGTGGACCCAGAAACCGAAAGCGTGATCCAATATGCGATCGAGAAGCTTATAGATAGACGCACAAGCATCGTAATTGCACATAGACTGAGCACCATCAGAAATGCAGACAACATCATGGTGCTGAACAAGGGCGAGATTGCAGAGCTAGGCCCACACGACGAGCTTGTGACCATAGAAGACGGGCAATATAGGCAACTGTACGAGATGCAGTTTGTAACCGAGGAAATAGGCTGAGTTTTATGTCCTATCTGAGTACGGTCACATCTCCGGCATAACTTACGATTTCGCCATCGATGAATCTTAGATCTACCTGGTAAACGAATACGCCACTATTCACGGGCTTGCCATTGGCCAGACCATCCCAACCCAGGCTGGGTTCGTTGGGTTGGAAAGGTGCATCGGATTCGTAGATGAGTGTGCCCCATCGATCAAATATGCGCAGTTGGTCGATCTCGAAAGCAGCAGGGCCGGTAAAAACGGTAAAGCCATCATTGCGGCCATCGCCATTCGGGGAAAAGACATTGGGGATATAAACGGGTCTGTTTTTGATGACGACCACTCTGACCTGTGCATTGGCTTCGCAGCCCGCTTCATTGATGCCTGTCACCAAGTAGGTCAGCCCATTCGGCGGAGAAACCAACACCCGGCTACAGTTGGAGCGCAGGCAGTTTACATCGGCATCGGGGGTCCAGATAAATTCTACGGGTTGGTAGTTGCTCTGCACATTGACGATGGTGTCGAAGCCCAGATCGATGGTCACAAACTCATTGGCGCTGATGATGAACTCCACAGGTTGGTCAATGGTAGCCGAAACGGTGTCTGAGCAGCCCTCAGAGTCTCTGACGATCAAGTCGTACTCACCGGCAGCCAGGCCAGTGAGCAAAGGGTCATCACCAAAGTTGATTCCATCTGAGCTAAAGGTGAACGGAGCCGTACCGCCCATAGCTTCTAGTAGGGCTGTACCCGCTGACTCGCCAAAGCACACATTGTCGGTAACGGCCAGCAGCTCGCCAAAAATTTCGTCGGGCTCTATGACCTCGGCCTGGGTGCGCAACAAGCAACCGTTATTGTCGATAACCGTCAGGGTATAGTCTCCTGGCCCAAGATTGTTAATGCTACCCCCCATAACATTATTCGACCAGACGAGCTGATAGTCGGGCCTGCCCCCACTCACTGTACTGACGATGCTCCCATCACCAGCGCCAAAGCACGAAATATTGTCGACGCTCAGTGTCGCTTCCAATAGAGGCGGATTGGGTATGTCGAAGGTGAAATTACCCAGACAGCGGTTGGCATCGCGAACGACTACATTGTAGGTGCCTGCTGGTATATTATTCAGACTCGGATTGCCTTGAAAGCCACTGCCAAAATCGTACTCGTAGGGTCCTAGACCATTGTTGACCCCCAAGACAATCTCGCCATTGACATCGTCTCTGCATACGGGTTCGGTCAGCATGACCAAGTTGGGGTCGAGGGTCAGTACGAGTTCATTGACGAAAATATCTTGCTCTATGATGCAACCATTGGCATCGCGCCCTCGCACATTGACGGTGCTGACAGGTAGGTTGCCAATCGTATTTACTGGGCTGAACGGCCCATTGTCAAAGCTATATTCGTAGCTGGGTGTGCCTCCGCTAAGGGTAAATGTGAGGGCACCGTCCATTCCACCATCGCAGGTTGGCATGACGATACTGGTGTCGAAAGCAAAAGGTGGCGGCCCGTCTATGGTAAAAGTTTGCTCAGTGATACAAGTCGCTTCGTCCGATACGGTCACCGTGTAATCGCCCAGCCCCAGGTTGCTTATATCCTGGCTCATAGCCCCGGTACTCCACTCGTAAACCAGAGGCGCAAAACCCGAAGAGGCCGTCAGGTCTATAGCGCCGGTTTCATCATTGGGGCAATCGAGCGAACTGACCTGAGCATCGATATCGAAATGATCATCGCAGCATTGTATTTCCAGGTTGGATTGAATGGTCGTGACCAGGCACCCCCGGTCTGTTTCGATCTCCAGCAAGACATTTACAATGCCAGGCCGGTCAAAGGAAACGGGATGCGGTCCCGCCCCAGATGCGGTACTTGGACTAGCGTTTGGGCCGAAATTCCAATCCCAGTTTACGATCGGGTCCAGAGAACCGGAGTTGTCGAAAAAGTTGACGACCTCACCAATGCATGCCGTCCCTGCATCGGTAACAAAATTTGCGCTTGGCCCTTCGAAGGTGCCAGTTCCGCCAAAACTGATGCTAAAACCATCGCCCGAAGCTGAAAAATTCATAATGAGCAACGCATAGCTTCTACCAGCCTCCATCTCTATAGACTGAACGAAGTTGTTGTTGCCTGCCTGGCAGCCACACTCTTCGCGGTCGTCATTATCGAATTCACTCAGGCCAGTCTCTCCCAGACAAGGTAGGTTTTGTTGCAGCGTATTGCCCTGGGTCTCGCCAGATAGCATGCAGCGAAGGTTGATCTTGTCTGAGCAATCGTCTATTCCGTTTGGCAACTCGTACAAGAGAAAATCCAGATCTTCCCTTGCATTGCCCGACAATGGATCGATGGTAAAGGTCAGGCTTCCCGGATCTTCGCAGGTCCATTTGTACCAGGCAGCATTGGCCTCGCCAAAGGTGCCCACTCCTCCGCACTGCTCGATCATGCAGAGGACATCACCCAGGGGATCCTGGATCAAGCCATTACCGGAGAGGAAGGGGACAGAAAAGCTGCTCTTATCGCAGAGTACCACACCAGTAGCGCAGTCTCCGCTGGGTTCGGGAACGGCGTTAAACTGGTTGAGGCAAATCTGAAAAGTACCTTGTCGACCTATTCGGGCATTGATGTTGATATAATAGGTCTCACCTACAGTGAAGTTGTTATAAATGCCCGATGAGAAATTGTCGCCAATACTCGGACTCTGGCAAGCAACCGCCGTCAGGTTGGTACAGCTGCCTTCGTAAATGACAAACTGCGGCGTCTGCATGGTGCCGAGTGGCACAGGAGGAACAGAACCGGAAACGGTGATACTCAGATCCGTTGTTTGGGCCGTGAAGGAAAACCATACATCCCTGATGTCGGCTTCGTCGGTCAGGCAAGCGGGATAGTCGGTCAGAGAGGTGGTGGCCTGTATGTTGTCAAACGCATCTGGGTCAGAGCACCAGTCCAAGCCCGTCAGTAGCGGATCTAGGTTGGTGGCATCGACACATTCATCATTAGGTGGAGCTTGTGCCAAAAGCCCACTAGCTTGCAAAAAGCAAATGGCAAATAGGGAGGGGATGAGGTAATGGCGCATACGCGGTTGGGTAGATCAGTTATCGAATAAGATAGCTTTTGGGGTATTCACTGTTGGTCGATGTGCGTATAAATTGAGCAAATACGGTCAAATTAGTCGGCTGCCTACTAATTTTGGCCCCATGAAAGCCTGGTTGCCCAATCTTATAACGCTGATAAACCTTTTTTGTGGGTGTGTATCGGCAGTTTTACTAGTCAACGGGCATTGGCCTGCTGCGGCTTTGGTTTTGTTGGCTGGCCTGGGAGCTGATTTCTTCGATGGTATAGTGGCCAGAGCACTTAAGGTGAGCAACCCACTAGGTAAAGAACTCGATAGTATGGCCGATATGGTTTCTTTCGGGTTTCTTCCAGGGCTCATCTATTATCATTTATTGTACTTCCGCGGGTCGGCTGCCCTACCCGAAAGCGGAAGGGCCAGCTTCGACTATCTATCTCTTGTCGGTTTTTTGGTAACCCTTTTTGCAGCGCTTCGCCTCGCTAAATTCAATATAGACGAACGCCAGACATCTGGGTTTATAGGTTTGGCTACGCCCTCCAGTATGCTATTTGCCGTTGGCCTGCTCTGGATAGCAAGCCATGATTTTTGGGGTCTCGGAGCTTATGCCCTGAATCCAGCCTATTTGATACCCACCATTGTATTGATGAGTTATCTGCAAGTAGCCGAGCTTCCCATGTTTAGTTTCAAACTCAAAGAAATTAGCTGGTCGGGCAATGAGCTGCGCTTTATCTTTGCAGCTGTTGCAATGGCTAGCTTCTTTTCCATAGGCCTGGCTGCATTGCCCTTCATCATTCTCCTATACGTACTGCTGAACTTGGGCAGGGCTATAGGTCGAAAAACCGACACATGACTTTTTTGGCGCACATCAATATTATGCCACATGCCGAACTACTGGACCCACAAGGGAAGGTAGTGGTCAAGAATCTGCCCCTCATCGATGTCAAAGGCGTAGAAGACGTACGCATAGGCAAGCACGTTACCATGAAGCTGGAAGCCGATAGCGAAGATCAGGCACACGATCAGGTAGAGCTGGCCTGCAAAAAGCTGCTGGCCAATGAGATCATGGAGACCTACGACTTCGTTATCGAGGCACTCTAGGCCCGGCTATGCTTTATTTAGTGCCAACCCCTATCGGCAATCGAGAAGACATGACCGAACGGGCAAAACGCATACTCGCAGAGGTAGATCTCATACTGGCAGAAGATACGCGCACCAGCCGACCGCTACTCAAGCATTACGGTATAGATACGCCTCTGCGCGCTTTCCATGCACACAACGAGCACGCCATCGTGGCAGACTTGGTGGCCAGCATGCAATCTGGTGCGAGGCACGCCCTCATTACCGATGCAGGTACACCTGGCATTAGCGATCCGGGGTTTTTATTGGTCAGGGCCTGCCGTGAAGCGGGAATCGAAGTCAGCTGCCTGCCCGGCCCTACGGCCTTTGTACCTGCCCTGGCCGCCTCTGGCTTACCATCGGACAAATTTCACTTCGAGGGCTTTCTGCCGCACAAGAAGGGTCGGCAAACCAGACTCGGCTAT
>JBCDFE010000188.1:0-9202 GCA_039178745.1 Bacteroidota bacterium
AGACTAGCTGCCGAAGCGGCCAAAAAAGCCTTGTCAAAGGAAGATGAATATTCGACCACCGTGCTTAATGAAGGTGTTGTCATCAGCCGATCTACTTTTGAGGATCTAATAGAGGATCTGATCGAGCAAACCCTGGAAAGCAGCCGGCAAGCGCTGGCCGACGCCGGTTTGCAGACATCGGATATAGATCATGTCATCATGGTCGGAGGCAGTACTCGGGTACCCAAAGTAAAGGCTTCCGTCGCTGAGTTTTTCGAGAAAGATGTCAACGATACGCTTGATCCCGATCAGGTAGTTGCCTTGGGTGCAGCCATTCAGGGTGATGTGTTGGCTGGCAATCAGAAGGATGTATTACTACTGGACGTAACGCCTCTGTCGCTGGGTATTGAAACGGTTGGCGGATTAATGGACGTCATTTTACCGCGTAATAGTAAGGTGCCAGCCAGGATAGGGCGCAAATATACCACGAGTGTAGATGGCCAGAAGAATCTTAAGGTAGCGGTCTATCAAGGTGAACGCGATATGGTAGACGACAATCGCAAACTGGGTGAGTTCATCCTGAGAGACATCCCGCCTATGCCAGCTGGAATCCCTCAAATCGAGATCGTGTTTTATCTGGATGCCGACGGTATTCTGCGGGTCAAAGCTTCTGAGTTGCGTAGTCAAACCGAGCAGTCGGTGCTCATCAAATCTCAATATGGCATTACCGAGGAAGAAATGGCAGAGATGCTGCTCGATAGCATTGCTCAGGCAGAAGGCGATATGGCCAAACGCGCCCTGGCAGAGGCTAGGGTAGAGGCTAAGAACATCTTGCACAGTACGGGTAAGTTCCTGGAGCAGAATAAGAGTTGGTTGAAGGAAGACCAGAGTGAAAAGCTGCGGACATTGGCAGATGAGCTTCAGCTAGCCGTAGATGGAGTGGACAAAGACGAGATTAATCGCCAGATGGAAGCACTAAACGAGTATGCTAATCCACTTGCTCACGAGGCCCTGGATCGGAATGTAGCTGCGGCCATGAAAGGCACTTCTGTGGAGGAATAGAGCAACAGGTCGCGCTAAGCGCGACCTGCCCAAATGGTTGCAAACACAAGTTAGGTCTATGCTGCCTTGGCCTCCGGCTTTTTGTCGATAAAGCTAAAATCGCTGACTACGATATCTGTAGAGTTGCGCTTGACGCCCTCTTTATCGGTATACTTGTTGTAGCGCAGTTGGCCGTGGATGGCTATTTTACGGCCCTTGCCCAAGAACTTATGCAGCTGAATGGCAAGTGGGCCCCAAGCTACGCATCGATGCCACTGCGTCGACTCTATCGACTTGCCTTCTTTGTCTTTTCGCTGGCTGCTGGTGGCTAGGCTGAATCGCGTCAGATCGGCACCATTCTGAGTAGTTACATAAATTGGATCAGCGCCCAAACGGCCGATGAGGGTTACTTGATTATTGATTTGCATAGTGGAGTGGTTTTGTGCCGCCCAAAAGAAATGCGGCTGGTGAATACTCGAAACATGCCTGCCTCAAGTAGGTGAATTAGGCGATCTACAAACCTCCTGTATACTTCGATCTGCTTCCCTAAGCAGCATGAATTCTGATACGCAGACCTCAGTCCGATAATAGCGCACGCCATTATCTGTCCTGGGGCGATTGACCAGTCGACCTTGAATGACAACCCGACCTTTCGCACGTAAATTGTGATGCATGCTCTGCGCCATTTTGTTCCAGCCTATGAGGTGAAACAAGCGGCCGCAATCATCTTCGAATTCGTTGAGTGCGTCATCAGCATAGATCTCTGCATTGGTCACAAGCGTACCATCGCTGAGTCTATTCATGCGTATGCTCGCCCCAAGGCGACCAACCAATTGTACCTGATTACGGATGCGGAAAGACATAAGCAACAGCGGTTTGTTTTCGCTGAAGCAAAGGTGGAGCGACCAAAAGCAATTAGTCGTAGGTTAGACGTATATATGCGTTTTTAAACGTTTTTAGTCATTTAAAAACGAATATATCACTGATTTCCAATATGTTAATCGATTAAGTGCTGGAAGAAAATAATCTGGAATCATCATCCAGAACCTTCCAGCGTCCGACGTAGGAGGTCCTGGAAGCGTTCGCTGTTCTCTTGAAAGAGTGCTGGAATCATTTGCTGCTTTCCTGAAAGAGTGCTAGAAGTGTTCGCTTTTCTCTTGGAATGCCCTGGAAGCGTTCACTGTTCCCCTAAGTATCCTGGAAGCGTTGGCTGCTTTCTTTTGAGTCTTGGAAGCGTTCGCCACTTTTGCTAAGCTTAGGAAGCGTTCGCTGCTCTCTTCTTAATTATAAAAATGCACGCTGCTCACCAATTTTGATCTAAGAAGGCGGATTTGTTATCTATCCCTGGTCCCGAAAAAAAACGCCATATTCACCACCTCCGCAGTTTCACCTTCTGTTCGTTTTGATCTGATCGGAATCGAAACTTGACCTCTTCGAATCTAGGCAACCTCAATCGGGTTCTCGGCTCACCGCTGAAAGCCCATGGCTCTCTGGGTAGGCCGATCCAGTTGGTATCCAGCTCGCCGTTGTCATTCAGGTCGTGAAAAAGCGCAATCGCATATTCTTTGCCATCCGTCAAATCGGGAATATCCACGATGATGCTACCGGCTCGATTTACTTTTACCGCTTTGAGAATGGCGCGATCCCTATCCAGAAAATCACCGGATGATTGGTAGAGCCCAACCCATATCGTCCCAGATTCCGATTGAATATTTTCTACCTCCAATCGCAGGGTTCTCATCATATCGAGTGGCTCGGCTACAGACATAGATAGTGCAGCAGCTAGCGAAATCATTAAAGCAGTAGGCGACAGCAGGCGAAACATAAATAAAGGATTGTATCGTAATGCAATACAAATCAGCCGCCGGGTCTAGTTTAACGTACGCACCTTACTGTGTCGCCAATAGACAAAAGCAAGTCGATATGAGCGGAGTAGACTCGGAATCGGTATTTTCGTTTAGACTTCCGCAGGTAGTCATATAGCTGGCGTCGTATATTTCATAGTCGGCAAAGGGATTGATCGGGTCTTACCTCCTCCCCATTTCGATAGAAAAATACACTTCCACTGCTTTGCTGTAAGCAGTAAAAGCCTTACCTTTGCGGTCCGTTTGGAAAAACTGTAATACTAAAGATCAATATGGCCAACCACAAGTCATCGAAGAAGAGAGCCCGCCAAGACGCCAAGAAGCGTTTGCACAACCGCTATTACAAGAAATCTGCTCGTTCTGCCATTCGCGCTTTCCGCGATATGGAAGACCGCGCTAAGGCCGAAGAGGCCCTACCACAAGTCGTCAGCCAGATCGATCGTTTGGCTAAGCGCAACCTATGGCACGCCAACAAGGCCGCCAATCTGAAGAGTAGCTTGATGAAGCACATGAATTCGCTCGGATAGCAGCAGCTTTTCCAAACGTAAATATTAAGCCCGGCCCCGAAGCAGTTCGCTTCGGGGCCGGGCTTTTTATTTCTGCACCTTTCGTTGGCTACTTAGTATCTCGTTTCCCAGCTGCGATTACTTCCGAACCATCCGAAGCGTAGAGTAATATTGGCCGTCAGTCCATTGAGGTCTGACTCACTGATGGGGCTTCCGCTATTGATGCCGTTCAGGTAGCGATATCCGAGGCCACCGCTGAGTCGCATCCATCGGGTCAGGTTGAATTCTAATCCGACTTCAGGAGTCAAAACAAAGACTTGATCTGTATCATCGAAATCTGTAGATGGATTGTCGAAGTCCAACTCTACAACGCCCCATCCAGCCTTCACGCCTATATATGGGTGAATCGCATTATAGCTGGCCGGCGTAACACCAATCCAAAGGCCTCCATGAGCTAAGTCTATGCCGGTAATCTCGCCTTCGTCGACCAGCTCACCCAGGGCATCTGTAGAGCTGAGGCCGTATAGCCCAAAAAAGAAGTTGCGAAATACCAAACCGCCGCCGCCGCCAATCATATTGGTGATACCATCGGAAACGCCGACCTCAAGAAGGGGAGACCCAAAACCACCATTCAGCGGTGAACGACCAAGGATAGTCTGATGCCGACCATGAGACTGCGCACTGAGCACGGCACTACTCATCAATAATAAAAGAAAGATGATGATAAATAGGAGTTGGGATATCGGAAAAAGGGAGTTCGAAGTTTTCATTTAGTCATTTGCTTTGACTTTCAGATGCGATACAAAAATCGATACCCCTACGCCCAAAAGTGATTTTTATCGATATGCACCGTCAGTTTATCGATTAACGGCTATGACCCGGAAGCGAATACCTACTTTAGCGCTCGATGAATCTGAGGGAAAATATCAGAGTTGCACTGTCTAGCCTGAGAGCCAATTGGCTCAGAGCAGTATTGACCATTGTGATTATTGCCTTTGGCATTATGGCGCTAGTCGGTATTCTGACCGGGATAGATACCGCTATTTACTCCCTGTCCGACAACCTGAATGGTCTGGGCGCCAACACCTTCTCTATAGAACAAACCAATATGGGCGTTAGGGGAAGCCGCGGAGGGCGCCAGCGTAGAAATTGGTCTGATCCATTTTCCTATAAGCAAGCTATGTCGTTCAAAGAGCGATATGACTATCCAGCAGATGTATCGGTCAGTCTTTGGTGTACAGGCAATGGTACGGCTAAATATGCCGATAGAGAGACCAACCCCAACACCATATTCGTAGGAATGACGAGAGAATACCTCACCGCAAAGGGGTATGAACTCGAAGTAGGCCGGAACTTCAATCAGCTGGAAGTCAACGATGGGGCGTCAGTTGCCATAATCGGTACGGAGTTGGTCAATGTCCTCTTCGGCGGTAACGCGGAATTTGCCTTAGATAAAGTCATCAATATCGGCTTGGGGCGCGTACGCATCATTGGGGTAACGGCCACCAGGGGCAGTGCCATGAATGATAATCAGGACAATCGCGTACTCATTCCCCTACAACTGGCCAAGCGATTCTACGGCGGAGAAAATAGAAATTACAGCATCCTAATCGCTGTCGAGGATGCTACCCGCATCGATGCGGCTATGGCCGAGGCAACTGTCCTGATGCGAAGTGTAAGAAGGCTCGGTGCCGGAGATGAGAATGACTTCGAACTGGAGAAAAGCGATAGCCTCATCGGAATCATCAAAGACAATACAGCCACCTTGAGACTCGGTGCCTTAGTCATCGCGCTGATGACACTTCTCGGAGCCGCCATCGGTCTGATGAATATCATGTTGGTTTCCGTGACCGAGCGAACTCGCGAAATCGGCGTTCGCAAAGCACTGGGTGCTACTCGCAAGAATGTACTGCAGCAATTCTTGATCGAGGCAGTCGTCATCTGTCAGATCGGTGGGCTACTCGGCATTGTGCTCGGCGTACTGGCGGGCAATGTAGTGACCTGGCTTATAGGTGGAAGCTTCCTCTTTCCATGGGCGTGGATCAGCCTGGCACTGGTTGTTTGTACCGCAGTAGGTCTACTATCGGGACTATATCCAGCGATGCGGGCAGCGCAGTTGGATCCAATCGAGAGTTTGAGGTACGAGTAAGATTTTAACTTAGATCGGTCAAACATTTCGTCTACGCTGAACATAGTAGACATATTAGGATTATCTTTGTGGGTCAAACATCTAAAGCGTAACCCACTCTGTATATGACTAAGCAACCTTCGATTCCTTTTACGGACTTTTTATATGAGCGACCTGACCTAGATCGTATGGGAAAAGACTTTGATCTGAGTCTCCAAAAATTCCGGGAATCCAAAAGTGCAAAAGAGGCAGCAAGCTATGTGGAAAGCATGGATGCCATTCGCGCAGAGTTGATGACGGCATTCAATATTTGCCACATCCGCTATACGGTCAATACTAAGGATGAATTTTACCGGACGGAACACGACTGGTTCGATGAGAATAGCCCGCGTACAGAAGCCTGGCGAAGTGGCTACTACCGTGCCCTGGTAGAAAGTCCATTCAAAGATCAACTAAAAAAGCACTTTGGGGAGCAGTTATTCAGGGTAGCAGAACTAAGCATTAAAACCTTCGCACCGGAAATACTCCCGCTCTTGCAGCAGGAGAATAAGCTCGGAAGCGAGTTTACTAAAATGACCGCTTCTGCCGCTATTGAGCTAGATGGGGAAACCTACAACCTGAGCAATATTTTAGCCAAAGAGCTCGACCCCGATCGGGAGGTGCGCAAGCGGGCCGCCCAGGCCAAGTGGGGCTGGTATGCGCAGCGGGTAGAAAAAATCGATGACATTTTCGATAATCTCGTAAAGACCAGAACAGCCGCAGCTAAAGAACTGGGCTACGAAAACTTCATTGGTCTCGGCTATGCCAGAATGCTGCGTACGGATTACGATCCTGAACAGATAGCCATCTTCCGTCAGGGCATCAGAGAACACTTCGTGCCGCTGGCGATGGAGATGTACAAGCGCCAGCGCACTCGGCTCGGTGTCGATACCTTGCAATATTACGACGAGGCTTTCCGCTTTCCAGAAGGCAATCCGAAGCCACAGGGCGAGCCGGAGTGGATCATCGATCAGGCGCGTAGCATGTATGACGAGCTCGCGCCGGAAACGGGCGACTTTTTCCGTATTCTGCAAGATAGGAAGCTCATGGACCTGGTCGCCAAAGAAGGCAAAGCGACCGGCGGCTATTGTACCTTCCTGCCCGATTATGGATTGCCCTACATCTTCAGCAACTTCAATGGTACCAGCGGAGATATCGACGTGCTGACTCACGAATTCGGTCATGCGTTTCAGGTTTACAGCTCGCGCAACCAAAGACCCAATGAATACAACTGGCCCACCTACGAGGCTTGTGAAATTCACTCGATGTCGATGGAGTTTTTTACCTATCCCTGGATGCGAAACTTCTTTGGCTCCGATACGGATCGCTACTTCTTCTCTCACTTGAGTGGAGCCGTTCGCTTTTTGCCTTACGGCGTGGCCATAGACGAATTTCAGCACCGCATCTATGCCGAGCCGGACTTAGATGGTCCTGCCAGGCGCGCGATCTGGAGTGAGCTCGAAAAGGTATACCTGCCACAACGCAACTACGACGGCAATGCCTACCTGGAAAGTGGCGGCTACTGGCAGCGGCAAAATCATGTATTCGCAGCTCCCTTCTACTACATCGACTACTGCCTGGCCCAGATATGTGCCTTCCAGTTTTGGCTGCTCGACGAGCAAGACCACGACAAAGCCTGGTCGAGCTATCTGACGCTCTGCAAGGCTGGCGGTTCAGGTAGCTTCCTGGAGCTGGTCGAGCTGGCGGGTCTGGAAAGTCCATTTGAAGAAGGTGTCATTGCGAATTTGGCCAAGGCCGTTCGGGCCAGACTGGAAGCCATGTAAATATGGGCAATTTCAGGCGTCTATTGGGGTATCTGGGTCGGTATCGGCCCTGGGTTGTAGCTGCCATCTTCAGCAATGTACTGACCGCCGTCTTTACGGTGGTGAGCATACCGCTGCTGATTCCCTTTTTTCAGATACTCTTCGATCAGGCGGAGTTGGTGACAAAGGCTCCAGAATCCATCAGCGGGGTGGAAGATGTACAGCAATGGTTGAATTACACCTTCAGCCAGTATCTGACCACTTATGGTAAAGAGACAACGCTAGGTTATGTTTGCATCGCCATTCTATCGGCCTTTTTGTTGAAGAATCTGTTCAGATATCTGGCGCTATTCTTTATGGCACCGGCCAGAAACGGCATCATTCGAGACCTGCGCACTGAGCTTTACGCGCAGTTGCTGAGCCTGCCATTGGGCTATTTCAGCGAAGAGCGCAAGGGAGATCTGATGGCGCGTATCACCAGCGATACCCAGGAAGTAGAGGCGAGCATACTCAATGTGTTGGAGGCCGTATTCAGGGAGCCACTCATCATCATCGGTTCTTTGAGCATTATGATCTACGTCAGTCCGGCTTTGACGGGCTTCGTATTCCTGCTGCTGATTTTTACCGGCGTAGTGATAGGAGGCATTGGAAGGCGGCTAAAGCGGGCCAGCGCAGGGGTGCAGGAAAGACTCGGAGACATCGTCAGTCATACGGAAGAAACCCTGGGTGGTTTGCGCATCATTAAGGCCTTCGGAGCCGAGGGCTACCAGGGCGACCGTTTCGCCACCATCAATGACGATCATCGCTACCGCCTGACGCGCTTGCTCTGGCGCAGAGATCTGTCCTCTCCGCTGACCGAATTTCTCGGTATTGCCACGGTCGCTCTGCTGTTGTGGTATGGGTCTCGCCAGGTGTTCAGCGGGGCTTTGGAAGCAGAGACTTTTATCGCTTTCATCTTTGCCTTCTACAATGTGATCGACCCGTCGAAGAATTTCAGCAAGGCCTATTACAACATTCAGCGGGGGTTAGGAGCTTTGGAGCGTGTTGCCCAATTGCTGGATATCGACCAGCACCTACCGGAAGCTGAGGATGCCATAGCGCTGGGACAGCTGAAATCGGATATAGCCTTTAATGCAGTCAGCTTCAGCTATGGGCCCAAGCAACCCCAGGCTATCCGTGAGGTGAGCCTGACCATTCCGAGGGGAAAGAGCGTGGCCCTGGTAGGTGCCAGTGGTGCGGGAAAAAGTACCATGGCCGATCTACTGGCTCGCTTTTATGATCCCGTGGAGGGTAGCGTGACCGTGGATGGTATCGACCTGCGGAAGTACAAAATAAAAGACCTGCGCCAAGCGATGGGCATTGTGAGTCAGGAAGCGATTTTGTTCAACGATAGTGTGGCGAGCAACATCGCTTTTGGCCGGGAGATCGACGCTGCGCGCATAGAGCAGGCTGCGCGTATCGCCAATGCGCACGAGTTTATCAGCCAGATGGAGCGCGGCTACGATACCAATATCGGCGACCGGGGCAGTAAGCTGAGCGGCGGTCAACGCCAGCGGCTGACGATAGCACGGGCGGTTTACCACGATCCGGAAATTCTGATATTGGACGAGGCGACATCTGCCCTAGACAGCGAGAGCGAGCGGCTGGTTCAGGATGCCCTCAACAAGCTGATGACCGGCCGTACGGCCCTGATTATCGCCCACCGGCTGAGCACCATCCAGCAGGCCGATGAGATCGTCGTGATGGAGCAAGGCCGCATCGTGGAGCGCGGTACCCACCTGGAGCTGCTGGAAGTTGGAGGACACTATGCGAAGTTAGTTGAGTTACAGGAGTTGTAGGGTGTATTTTTGCACTTAATCCAATCCTTTACCTTATCCGCCC
>JBCDFE010000189.1:0-9121 GCA_039178745.1 Bacteroidota bacterium
ATAGCCAGGTATTGGCCAATAGTATTCCAGATAAAGCCATTGAAAGGGAAATGGCCGAAGAGCCTTGCCCCTGAACGCTCAATCTTTAACCGCTCTTTCCGAATTGACTTTTCAGGAATTGCCGGAGCTCGAGCTCCTTTTTTGGCGCTAAAATCAGGTAGGTATGCAATGTATATTCGTCATCTGCGGTAGTGCGTATAATGACGTCTCTTGTGGTATACTCGATAGATTTTATATCATCTAAGCGCACATTCTGAGCAGTTTCATTTTTATCTAGCCACCAGTGGATTTTTGTTCCATCGATTTTGACGAAACGTTCCAGATGCCTGTCTGTAGACTTAGTCTTCTTCAAAAAACCTATGATAGACCAAGTGCCGAGTAATAGACATAGAGCACCAGGGAATAGCCACCACCAAAAAAGAGATGATTCTCCACCCCATCCTGTCGCATACCGAAAAATGAAATAGGCTCCTACTGAGAAAAGACTAACGTCCAGTAGGAAGTAAAAGAACTTGCGCTTGCGCGATGCGGTGTGGTCGTCGCGTAAGGCATTATAGTCAAAAGCAGTTTGTGCGCCCATACTAGGGACCAAATTAGCGAACGATTACCAACTTACCTACGGCAGAGTCTGGGTTTTCTAAGCGAAAACGCCCATTGCTGGCCGAAAATATCAGGTAAACCCCCGATTGAACTTTGCGGCCATTGTAATCGGCTCCGTCCCAAGTAAACTGTCCACCCGTTGCATTTCCCTCAAAGACTAGGGTACCACTGATGTCCGTAATTTTCACTCTGGCATCACGGGCTAGGCCGCTAATCGAAATTGGACCATCATAAGTCGGTTCTACGGGGTTGGGAAAGACGACGAGTTCATCGGCATGAAAGTTGTTAGCCTCTGTAGCGCTACCTCTATAGGCTATGATGCCATCGTCGGTACCGAAGAATACCGTTCCATCGGTAGGGTGTATGGCGATAGCCCGAACATTATTATCTAGCAGCGGGCTATTGTCTTCATCGAAAAAGGCAATCTGCTCTTCTCCATCCGGGCTGAGAAGATAAGCGCCTCCTGTAGTGCCAATCCACTTTTGGTTTCCACCATCTACGGCAATGCACTGTATAAGCTCAGTCTCCAGTAGAAAGGCATTATTTCCTTCATCATCGCTAACAACAGGCCTGCGCCCATTGCACAAAGCGGTATTGAAGACCTCGGTGCCACACTCGAAAATGATGATGCCCTGACCAGAGCCTATCCAGACATCGCCGTCTAGGTCTAGTGCCATGCTATATACTTCGTTGGTCGGCAGGTCGCTATTAGAGGCGATGATGTCACGACATCGATCATCGCTAGTATCAAAAATAGTTCCAGCCGGGTCGTGTACAGATATTCCATTTCCCGACTGTGTTCCGTGCAGTTGCCAAACATAGCCCGCATCATCTACAAGGATATCGAAAGCTTCATTCTTATTGCAATTGCCACCAAGGGCAATCCATTCGCCATCGCCATCCCTTACAGAGTACGGATCTCCGTTTGCTGCCGTTGGATTAGACAGGTACGTATTGCCGAAATCGTCGAAGTCCACATTACCTACCCGGACTCTGCCCGGAGTTTCGCCCAGTGCAAACTGGAGACTGCTATTGACTTCGTCATAAACAATGATTTCTTCTGTTTCGGGATCTATCGTAAATGCGCCTTCTAAGTAAGTCGTACCCCAAACTTCTCCTGTAACCGGATTTCTGCCTACCCCGACCACATTCCTGACGTCGTCAAAGGAACTATTAATATCCCTGCCCAAAAGTTCGGGGAAGAATTGTTTCTCATAGGTCGACCACTGCCCGTCCTCAAATCTGAATACGCCCCTGCCCGAAGATGTTGGACTAAAGCGCACGTCCCAGCCACCGGCTGCTACCCAAAGTGCCTGCCCGTCATGAATCATGCGAAATGGCGTATCATCGAAAGGCCCATCAAAAGTAAGGGTTTGGCATTCTGAATCGCCAGGATTATTCAGGAAACGAATCTCTTCCCAATCTTCGCCAAACCATATTCTGCCACTCTCGTCTTCAATGGCATAGTTTGTAGGCCCAACGCAATTAGTTACCACTTCACGAAATAGCCCATTTTCATCGAGTAGCGCAACCTGGCGGTCAAAATTGCCTTGCTCTTCTCGTATTCGGTAGCCAGCAAAAATAAAGTTCTGGCCGGCACTGAGATAAGACAAAAAGTATCTGCGATCGGGCGCTTCGTAGTGCAATACGGGCTGGCCATTATTCCAGCGATAAACATCTAGTCCAAGCCCAAAATAGAGCTCATTATTCCAGATACCTACCGCCCCGCAGGTATAGTCATCAGGCAAATTGAAATCGCTACCGAGCAGCTCCCAATTGTTGAAATCAACCAAGTTTGTTCCCGTTAGTGAAACCCGATACATGCCTTCGTCTGTGGCAGCAAATAATTCGTCACCAAGCAGGGCAGTAGAAGAAACCGCAATTCCGGTAAAAGTAGTAAATTGAAAGGTGAGATCATCGAGATCTATAGCGGTCACACCAAAAGCTGCAGAGAGAAAAACTAGATTCCCCGGACCAAAGCTGATATCGTTTATTCTGGTATCTCCGCCACTAGCATTGAAATTGTCGATTTGTGTAAGGGTCTCAAAACTGCCATCTGGAAAGAACAAATCGATCACACTGTTTTGATAGACAATGATCAGCGTTTCAGTTGGTTGATGGTATCTAAGTAGGCGAACGTTGGTCTCTGAAAGGCCATCTGCTCTGGTCAGGCGCCTAATGCTCAATTCATCCTTGTCGATATAAAAGATCGCTCTGCCCGTTGAATAGATAATATCATCAGGAGACTGTGTCACATACTGACCAATGCGATAGGACTGTAGGCTTCGCCATTCGCCTATAGCCAGAGAAATCTGTGCTTGCGGCTTGATGGCATAGGCGCATAAAAAAATTATAGAGAGTAGTAGCTTAAACATGAAAGTGCAACTTATCGATAGGGCGAAAATAACGATCTGTTGCCCCACCTAAGCATAACAACTCCATCAATCGATGCGCTATTGTCGATTGGCCGATATTTGAGGGTTTACTGGAAAAAAGGATTAAGCTTGCAGAGCAGCAGCTTGCTGAAGCTGATTAATGGCTTGTTCAAGGTCGTCGATTAAATCATCGGCGTCTTCCACACCCACACTCAACCTAATCAAACTATCCGTCAGCCCAACACTTAGGCGCTGTTCTTTTGGAATACTAGCGTGTGTCATCGAAGCCGGATGACCGATCAGACTTTCCACGCCACCCAGACTTTCAGCCAGGGTAAAAACCTTAGTATGGCTCATAATGGTCTTCGCCGATTCGAAGCTGTCGTCCTTCAAATCAAAACTCACCATGGCCCCAAAATCACGCATTTGTCGTGCAGCAACCTCATGGCGAGGGTGGTCTGCAAGTCCTGGATAGTAGATATTTCCAACTTCTGGTTGATCCTTCAAAAAAGCGACGACCATCTTAGCATTTTCACACGCCCGCTGCACCCGAAGATGTAAGGTCTTAATGCCGCGCAATACCAGAAAACAATCTTGTGGACCGGGAACAGCCCCAACAGCATTCTGCAAGAAGTAAAAGCGATCGGCCAGATCCTTCCTACTCGTTATTAGTGCGCCCATAACCACGTCACTATGGCCACCCAGGTATTTCGTCGCACTGTGCAACACGACATCGGCACCAAGCGATAAGGGTTGCTGCAAGTAAGGGCTGGCAAAGGTATTATCTACAACCGTCAGCACATCTTTGCCCTCAACAGCATCGACCAAAGCTTCTATATCTACAATATTGAGCATGGGGTTGGTCGGGGTCTCTATCCACAGCAGCTTGGTTCGATCGTTGACAGCAGCTTCCACATTGGCGGGATCGCGCATATCCACAAAGTGACTAACAATGCCAAATCGAGCGTGTACCTGTCTGAGCAAGCGATAAGAACCACCATATAGGTCATCGCTGGCTATTACCTCATCGCCTGGCTCCAGCAATCTGATGACCGCATCCATAGCTGCAAGACCACTCCCATAGCATACACCGAATTCTCCACCTTCCAGACTCGCCAGGTTTCGCTGCAGGGCATCCCTTGTCGGATTTTGCGTACGCGCATATTCATAACCCTGGTGGTCTCCAGGAGATTTTTGTGCGTAGGTAGAGGTTTGATAAATCGGCATCATAACCGCACCCGTCTGAGGATCTGGATGCTGGCCGCCGTGTATGCACTTGGTTGAGAACTTCATGAGAGAGGACATAATTGAATTAATGGCAATATGAACACAAAGATGGTAAAATCGGTCGAAGCCCAGCCTATATTCTATTTAGCTCTAGGGCTCATTTTCTCTTTTTTGTACTTCCGCGGGTCGGTTTCTTCCGCTTCTTTGCATGTTTTCTCTTGCTGGTATCCTTTGCTTCCTTTTTGCCGTGTACTTGTAGTACTTCAACCAGTGCCAAGTCTACTCGTCTGCGAGCCAGGTCGGCATCCAGCACACGTACGCGTAAGCGATCACCCATTTTTAAGCGTTTGCCGCTCCTTCTGCCCGTTATGCTCAGTCGGCCGGCATCCATATTGTAGGACTCGTCCATGTGATCGTAGCTGATCATGCCCTCTACAAAGCTTCCTTCTAACTCTACGAATACGCCAAACTCCGTTATACCGTTTATGACGCCATCAAAGTCTTCACCTATGTGATCTTTGATGTATTCGACCTGCTTGTATTTAATGCTTTCTCGCTCGGCTTGTACAGCCTTTCTTTCTTGGGCACTAATGTGTTTGCAGCGTTCTTCGAGCTTTATGCCATTGGCCTTGTAGAGGCTTCCCGCTTGCAGATTTTTATCGAGAATGCGATGGGCAAGCACGTCTGCATAGCGCCTGATGGGTGAAGTAAAGTGGCTATAGAAATCAAATCCCAGACCGTAGTGGCCTATGTTTTGAGTAGAGTAAACGGCCTTTGCCATCGTGCGTATGGCAATGGGCGAAAGCATCCGCACGGCAGCATCAGTACTTGCCTTGGCCATGAGCTTATTGTAAGATCTAGCAATCGTTTTTGGCGTGCTCAAATCGATGTCTATGCCTAGGCTGGCCGCAAACTCCGCCAGACCAGCTACCTTTTCCGGGTCGGGCTCATCGTGTATGCGATAAACAAACGGAATGTTCTCCTTGAGTTTATGCTCTTTCCGATTGATGAAAGTCGCTACCTCCCGATTGGCCAGCAGCATAAAATCTTCAATCAGCATATTGGTATCTATACGCTCTTTGATGTAGACGTCTATGGGCTTGCCCTGCTCGTCTAGTTTAAAGCGTACCTCCTCGGCCGCAAAGTCGATTGAGCCGTTTTTAAATCGGCGCTCGCGCAGCTTATCGGCAATTTTTTTAAGCTTCTTTAGCTCTTCCTTAAAATCGCCTTTGCCCGTATCTAGAACCTTCTGAGCTTCTCCATAAGTAAACCTTCTATCACTATGCGTGACCGTTCTACCAAACCAGCGTTTGCGCACCTGATAGGTTTGCGCATCTAGTTCGAATACCGCACTGAAAGTAAACTTGTCTTCGTGTGGCCTCAAGGAGCAAAGTTCATTGCTGATTCGCTCCGGCAGCATGGGGCAAACCCGATCTACCAGATATACCGATGTACTTCGCTGTGCAGCCTCTATGTCCAGTGCACTACCCGGCTTTACGTAATAGCTCACATCAGCTATGTGTATGCCCACTTCAATACGGCCATTCTCGAGCTCCTGATACGAAAGTGCGTCGTCAAAATCTTTCGCATCGACCGGGTCAATGGTAAAGGTCGGAACCTCACGCATATCCCTACGGCGATGTATTTCCTGCAAGTCCAGCTTAGTCGGCAATGCCTCCGATTCTGCCAACACCTCCTCTGGGAAGGCAATATCAAAGCCATTGTTGATCAAGATCGTCTTCATCTCGATATCGCTGCTTCCCGGTTTCCCTAAGACAGCAGTGATACGGCCACGCAAGCTCCCATAGCTATCTGGTGTCCAATCGGAGACCTGCACGATGACCTTGTCTCCGTTCTTGGCTTCGTTCCGATCTTCCCGTTTGATGAGGATATCAACCGCTTGCGGACCTTCCACTTTGACGATGCAGACTTTGTTGAATATGTGTAAGGTGCCAACAAAAGCCTTTACAGATCTTTCGATCACATCTACGACTTCCCCTTCCGGTTTATTGCGGCCCCTGGCTTGCCAAAAGCGTATGCGCACTTTGTCGCCATCGAAGGCTGTGCCCATCCGACTCGGTGGCACAAAGATATCTTGTTCGCGGCCCTCTACTATGATGAAGGCTGCGCCATTGCGCGTCATATCTACTCGCCCTTCCAGATAGTTGGTACTGCTTTCTTGAGCGTAGCGGCCGTTGAATTGATACTTGTAGTTGTCGTTGGCTTTGATTTTTCCCTGCTCGGTCAGTTGGTCGAGTGCGTGTTGTACGCTGTCTTTGTTATTGCCGATATGCAGCTTTTTGATCAGCTGTTTGGGATTGTATTGTTTCTTTGGGTTTTGGTCAAATTGCTTCAGCAACACGCGCTGTAGCTGGGGCACCGTCAGCTTTCTAGCTTTAGGCCCCTTCTTCTTTTTTGTCATTATTGGGGTGTTTTCAATATGGGATCGCCCCTTGCGATCCAGAGTTTTATTCATCTTATTATCGATGCCATAACAGAATAGCAGGGCGGAAAGTTTCTTGTATAGCAATATGCAGGATTGCTGCTTTCCCAATTAAATCCGAAATTCAACCCATGACCACCATCGAAATACTGACCGTCATACTCTACGCATTGGGTGCCGCCCAGGGGGCGATTTTCGGTGGGGTTTTACTATTTGGTGGTGGCCCGAATGACAGGGCCAATCGCTGGCTAGCGGGCCTGCTCTTTTTATTGGCTTACCGACTTACGGTTCAGATCATGCGGCTATTTGGCCTAGGGTATTACGATACCTGGTACTACTTCATGCTCGATATGAGCTGGGTAGTTGGACCTCTGCTTTTCTTTTATGTCAGAGCATTGGTTAGACCAGATCATAACTGGAAACGATCAGACTATCTTCACTTTGTGCCGCTGCTTATACAGATGGGATTCAGTCTTTTCGTGCGCATACAAAACCTATACTGGGACGGAACGCGAGAGAGCCTTTCCTGGTTGGGATACTGGGGTTATGTAGTCTGGATGAACCATCCGACCATATACGTAATTGCAAGTATTTCCATCATGTACTATGCCTGGCGATCTCAGCGCCTGCTGAAAGAGAAAAAAGAAGGCATTTTGATAGACCCCGATCGGGTTAAGTGGATCAGCCGAATCACTCGTGCTTTCCAGTGGTCATTTGCGCTGGTTTTTGGCATATTACTCGTTGATCTCCTGGTTTATAAGATCTTTCTAGGTAACGACTACTGGTATTTTACCCGGTACTATTACTACCCGTTTTTTGGTGGCCTTTCGGTTCTGACCTACTGGTTGGGCATTGAAGGACTCAGGCGAAAAGATGATCAGGGGCTCCGCAAAAAACCAGTTTTAAGTACGGAGCGCCGCCATCAAATGAACGAGCTGGCCGAGCGGCTAGATCAAATCATGCGCGAGCAAAAACCCTTTCAGCAGCCCGATCTCAACTTGCAGCAGCTGGCCGATATGCTGGGGGTTAAGCCTTATCTATTGTCCAATTGCCTGAGAGACCAGTTTGGGCAAAAATTTAGCGGTTACATCAATGCGCTGCGCATTCAGGAAGTAGAGCGCATGCTGCAAACAAACGACTACGAGCATTTTACCTTGCTCGGCCTGGGGCTGGAGGCAGGCTTCAATTCCAAATCTTCCTTCCATCGAGCGGTCAAGCGGCAAAGAGGAGTTTCGCCCGGTGAATTGCGGGCAGCTGTGCGAAGATGATATAAGGAGGTATTCGGATTATGTTTCTAAACCCGCATCTTAATCTACAAGATTTCGTGCTCAGATCTCGCATATTCGACGGCTAAAGACTTTAACTTTCCGCAACGGGAAATCTGTAATTTCGTACGCGGAAAATTATTAGCGCCAGGGCGCTTTTTTCGGATGTCCTGAAGGACATGGGCGAAGGGGCGCGGAAACGCGACATGGGTTTTGATGGCGACCAAATCATTCGGTTCCGCGTCTAATTTCGGATTATAGGGCTATCCGCGTATGTCAAATTGCGCTTCAGCGCATCCGTTTTCCGTTCAGTTCTGCTATATCCGCGCAATCTGCGTACAAAATTATGATTCTCGGTTAAGAAAAATATCGGTGCCTATCCAAGGAAACACCCGACCTGCGGAAGTCCAAAAAAATTAAAAGAAGGAGGTTTCATTTAGCCAATCGCCACTCTGGCCGGGTGTTTTGGCCCATACGTTTGTCCCATCACCAAAACAAGCAATTGTGAAATCACTCTTTTTTATTCCATTACTTTTTTGCCTGATGACTTGCAACAAGAAAGTCATAGCACAAGCTGCCCCAACTGCTGAAGACATACTCGTGGGCGAGTGGCAACTCGACATGACCCCCGACAATCCGGACGATAGCAACTTCGCCAAAATGATAATTCGCAGGGTTTCGGATGGGAGCTTCACCGGCACTTTTTATCGCGACGGTGTGCGCATACAAGAAGGGCGCATCAATCAGCAGACCGATAGACTCTATGGCGCATTGGTATCGGGCGACAACAGTGGCAGATATGCCACGGCTTTCTATCATGAAGATGGCAAGCTATATGGATCTACACATGCCATAGAGCGCGAATTTCTATCTGTCTGGGTGGGGGTCCGCGTCGATCGCTAGCATCGTGTAATTGGAAACTTAATCCGCAATTTGACCGTTCGATCGGTTGAATTGTGGATTTCTATTTCCCACTAGCTATTCAGTCACGCATCAAAACAATAATCTATGCTCCGTTTTGCTATTCTTCTGCTGTTGAGTCAGCTTACTGCCGAACTGTTTGCCCAAAGCAGCCCTGCCGAACTCCGGGAAGTACTCACCAGCTATGCAGAATCGAGTGCGTACAACGGCAATTTTCTCGTTGCACAGAATGGAGAAATTGTCTTCGAGGGCGCTTTTGGCTATGCCGACTTCGATACTGAGCGCGAGAA
>JBCDFE010000190.1:0-9040 GCA_039178745.1 Bacteroidota bacterium
ACGCCAGATAGTCCATCGACTCACCCTGAAAGGAGAACATTTTATCCTTAGCGTTTCGATCAAAATGGTCTACAAATCTATAGGTATAACTGTATTTAGATAGATCTAATACGAAGAGGTGTTCATTGGCTATGGCATACAATTGGTTTTTGGCATCATTGAGTTTCATGAAGAAATACCCTTCTACTATATCCCCTTTTAGGGTGTCGGGATGAGGCAAGAATATGCGTTGAAAACTATCTAATGTTGGATTGTATCTGAGTAGACACTTGGCATTACTGATCCATATATTCCCCCATCGATCTTCTTGAAACTCGCCTAGTGAAGCTCGATCAGTAAGGAGTCCGTTTTCCTCATTCGGATCTGCTCTGAATACGTGATTTCTATGCCCGTCGAACAGATTGAGGCCGCTTGTAGAGTTGATCCAAATTAGCCCGCGGCTATCTTGAAATATGTAGTTGTTGTATCTGCCCGATGAAAGCCCTTGATCGGTAGTAAGGGGTGATAAGTATTGTGGCAACTGCTCGTATAACTGGGCATGCAGTATATGGGGAGCAAGTACTAGTATGACTAAGTAGGCAAAAAGTTTCAACTTGGGGGCACTTTCCTTGTAAGCGGGAAAGATAGTAAACTTACATCTGATTGGGTTTGCTGAATGGTAATCAACGAGACATCAGTTGGCGTTTTCTATGTACCGCTCCATGTTTTGGAAGAATGTTAGTGAAGGAGCAAAAAAATATTCTCCCCCTCTGAATTGAGTTAAATTGGTTCCTCCAATAGGGGAATAATAATTAGACCATTTTCCATTTTTTTGATGCCTGAAGTTAGACCACCTGAAACTTTTATTTTCATCTGCTGGAAGATCAAAGTGAGCTGGTAATTTGAGGTTTATCTTGGTTCGATAATTAATATGGTCTACAGACCTTTCATTATCGACATTTTCAAATAAATTTGGAGCTATGCCCATTCTTAAGGAAATTTCTTTCCAAGTTTTTTCAATGTTTCTTTGAAAAGAAATAAATATCATACCTGAATCGGCTTCTCTGTTAGCACCGGGTGGGTCGTTATAGAGTAAGCTTCTTCGAATGATCGGAACTTCTGAGCCCTCTTTATCTCGATTGTTCATCGCCCTTATGTGCGCGTTGAATGGACATAAATTACCTTTAGGATCATTTATGAAATCAAAATCATTAGATGGTAGTTTGGTGTTTTGGTCTTTTGTTTCTACCAGAGGTTGTCCGTCTTGATACCGGCCCATCATAAGGGCTTTGGCGTGCTTTTGAGTGGTTTTTAAGTCTTTTGAGATTTTCACAGCCATAGACTTGAAAAAACTTTTATTCACAGATATTTTTTGAACCACCACATATGAGCCGTAAAATAAATTAGGATCTTTTTCATGGATAAGTGACCAGTCAATTATCTTTTCAAAATTTTCCTTGTCCGAAGGTTTTAATGAGCTTATTCCGTCTACGAAACCCAATGGACTTAACGGTAGATTTGTATTTTTATCTCTGGTTATATAAGTTTTTTGAACAAAAAGATCATTGTCCTTTTTAGTGGGGAAAACGGAATCGAACAAATTTTTGATATTCGATTTTTCCTTCTTTAGCTTGTGTATATTGTCGTTATGTATGCAGATGAGAAAGTCCCATTGTCTCTTTCTGTTCAAAGGAAGAAGACGCCTGTCGAGATATTGGTCTTGGTTGTAATTGCCATGAAGGCCATTGCCGTAACTGGAATTCATTCCTTTTTGAAAATAAAAGTCGTCTGGGATCAGATCTTGCTTTACGCCCAGCTTTTTGTATCCATGGTAGGAGAGGAAAAGATTTGTACTCGTCTTTTGACTGAGCAATAGGGGCGGCCTCTTTCCATCAAGATCTTCTTTTTTTGCATACTCATGGAAATTACGGAGTAAGCCAGAGGTTAGTTTCTGATCTTGATGACTGCTGACATTCGATGCAATCGACTTTAAGAAGAGCATGCGCCCATCGACATTTTCATCTGGAAATCTGCCAAACAACAAAAAGGAGTTTGATCTGCCGTTACAGCTAATGATACCGGCTTGGATAGAATGTGTGGATCGGCTTATTCTTTCGTAGTGTTTACTCATTGGTTTAGCCATCCCCGTGTTTATTGGGTGAAATGTTGGGGTAGCATATATCCTTCAATATTCATGTCGCCGGCTGCCACCAGCTTGTTAAACTCATTTTGATCGAGCGGTGGGTTGAAAAATCTAGCAGATGGCTCGCAGGCTACCAGGACAGAGCATTTTTCGCTGTCGTGGGTGTTGAACCCAATTGCAGAATCGTCTGAATACACCAATGCTGCTGCTAGAAAGTGGGTTGTGTTTCCAGACGAATCGGTGGCTTTGATTCCGATAACCTTGTGGCCTATCCAGGCTTTAAAGCCATTTCTATCTTCTTCCTCCGTACTGTAGTCTTCTACAATGAAATGCTTGAGTTTGTCTAGGTGCTCTTCAAAAAACTTGGCATTTAATAAGTTGCCGACTGCATTATTTCTTTCTTTTTCAAAGACTTCCTGGGTAGTAATGCGATCGAAGGATCCGCTTTCGATAAAAATGATTTTTCCTGGAGATAATTTATCTGGCATGAGATTGAGTTTTAGAGTCGCGCTTTTAGGCCTTCCCACTTCACTTGGCTACAAGGCACTACGGTTCCGCAGCTCAAAGTCAAGTCGTATGGTTTGGCGTGGACGATTTGGTTGGTATTGACGAGAAAACTTTTGTGGCAACGGAAGAAATTTCCATAGTCGCGAAGTTGCCGCTCGTATTCGATTAAGTTTTTGGCCGAGCTTACCCGCCTGTCGGTGTTGGTGTGTACGATCACGCAGCCATCGTGAGAGGCGAAGTGCGTAATGTCGGCCAGATAAAGAAAATGCAGCCCATCGGAATTGGAAATCGTAATTCGGTCGGGGGGTCTTTGGGCTTGGACCTGCCGCATAAGGCGTAGCAAGTCTTCGGAGCTTTCTTGGTAGGATCGCTCTTGTATGCGCTTAGTGGCATGTAAAATGGCCCTGGTCAAAGCCTCTGGTTTGATCGGCTTGAGCATGTAGGCCATGGCCGCGAAATCAAAAGCTCTTACTGCATACTGATTGTGGGCCGTAGCAAATACGATAGCGTAGCGGCCATAGTCTATTTGTTCGAGTAGTTCGAAACTGGTTCTATCGTAGAGTTCGATATCCAGAAACAGTAATTCGGGTTCTTGCTCTTTAATGAGCTGTACGCCAGCGTCCACATGATTGGCTATACCAATCAACTCTATTTCAGGATGGTGGGCCAATAAAAGATCGCGTAACTCCTCCACACAGAGTGGATCATCATCGACGATCACCGATCGAATGGTAGTAGACATACTTTGTTTGGGCTCAACTAAATGATACTAACAATAATAGGATAGAAATCTCATAATGTTGTGCCATGTACTATAAATTGGGGGTAAAAGGGTAGTCCTCAACCCACATCTCTCAGCACCAGCCCTCTTTTCATATTCATCTCCAGCTCGTGAAGCAGTTTCAACAAAAGTATGCCCGTAATAAAGCAATCGCCCAAGGCCGTGTGGCGATCGCTGAGTGGAATTTGGTATTTCCGGCACAAATGGTCGAGTTGGTACTGGTCGGGCCTGGGTGGGTAGCTATTAGGCGACAATCGTTCGGCTAGTTTGGCCGTGTCGACGATTTTATTCTTAAGCCTGGGAGCCGACAATTTGATCAGTGCTTTATTGAGTATGGAGATGTCAAAGCCAAGATGATGACCCACCAGAATATCATTGCCCACGAAATCGAGTAGTTGCTTGATGGCATTCTCTTCTCCTACATAAAGTCGGTTTTTACTGCCTGGAAGCAGCCCATGAATACTGATGGCCCGCGTCCTTTTTCGCCCTTCAGGCGGATCGAGATAGAGTTCGAGAGCATCTTCGAGTATGATCTTTCGCCCTCTGATGTGTAAGGCTCCGATGCTGAGCAGGCGATCCTGACGGGGATTCAGACCGGTGGTCTCTACATCGATCAGGGTAAAGGAAAGCTGATCTATGGGTGTGTTGGGCGCAGGAGGTGTACTATGGAGCCCACCATAAAATTGATACCAGGCCGGTGGCTCAACAGTTGGCTTCCCGATCAGTCGATTCCACCATGTGGACCAGCTCGCACTCATCGGCCAAGCATTTTGAGCTGAAAGCGGACTTCAACGAGGGTTTGTATTTCTTTGACAGGGGTAAAAGTGTTGCGCAGCAAGATGCGTTGTAGCCGACTGAGTTCGGCGGGCATCAGAAACCGGCCAGAATCTGATCGACGCAGTCCGAATAAGGCTCGCAGGCGTATGAGATATTCATAGGCTTGGGCAGCATCTCGATATAATTCTGCATTCTGGGGTTCTTGCTCGGCCAGCAGCTCATACCTGCGAAAAGTATTGTTGATGCCTCCTATCCTGGCTTGAAGTACTAAGACACGGGCTGCGTCAGTGAGGGGCATCATAACCCTCGATTTCAGGTCAAACTGATTTTTGTGTTCTCCGCTTCTCTCTACCATGAAATTGCGGAAGAAAGTGAGTGGTGTGGGATTCTGTAAAGCCGCTCGAGCCAGATAATTGAGAAATAGGCTGGATTGATCCAGGCGTTCGAAAACGAATTTGGTCAGTTCTTGGGTGAAATGCGTCTCGCCATATACACTCCTGAAGTCAAAAAATATGCTGGTATTAAGTAGACTCTCGCTGTTGGGCGCACTGATCCAGCTTCCAAACTCTTCTTTCCATTCGGCTAAAGGCCTGCACCACTTCGGATTGGACGCCATCATGTTTCCGGGGCAATAATCGAAACCGACCTGCGCAAGTCTAGATACAACAAGCCCGGCCAGTTGGAAGAAATATGCCTGTGCCTGTTCTTGTTGTGTTTTGTCTTCCAGATCTTCGAAAATGAGGCCGCTATCCTGGTCGGTTCTCAGCAGCTGTTCCCCTCGCCCCTGACTGCCCAGGCTGATATAGCTAAACGTACAGGGTGGATCGCCATGGCCCGATTGTTTCATTTCACGCAGACTGAGGTGAATGCATCGACGTATGATCTCGTCATTGATCTCGGTCATAATGGTCGAGATGTAACTGATGCTCACTTCCTGTTCGAGATACTGACCAAGCAGAAATTCGGCTCGTTCGCGCAACTCTTGCAAGTAGGTCGGCTCTTTGGCGCGCCTGATTTCCTGGATGATCACGGCGGGATTGTTGCCTTGCCTAACCAATAGGTCATGATCAGTGATGACGCCGATAACTGCACTGCTATTGGTCCCGTCTTCGGTCACTACAACGTGGTGAATGTCGTATCGCAGCATAGCGATTTGAATATCGGCCACGGTGATTTCTGGTCGGATACAGACCACGGGCTTGGTCATTACATCACCTATGGGAAGGGAACGGCTATACAGACCCGTGGCGATATTTCGTCTGATGTCGCGGTCGGTAAAGATGCCCAGCGGCAGGTCGGACTCATCCACGATGATGATGGAGCTGACTTCTTCATCGGTCATGATCTCAGCTGCTTGTCTCACCGTGGTCGATGGACTACAAACTACTGGTTTTCGCGCTCGCTGAATGGACTGCAGCTCCAATAAGTCTGTAGAACCAAATTCGCTGGCGGTATACAAAAATCTTTTGGGGCGGGGGGTAACATCATCGGTAGGATACCTGCTGTACTGGTAATTTCTACGGCCCAGTACAGCCATACTATTAGCGAGGTAGTTGAGTACTTCGGGATACTGCTGCAAGACATCGCCAAACCCCTCGGAGTTTACGGCATAGAGCAGGCTGTCTTCGGCTGCCCTGGCCAACAGGGTATAATCGTCTTCTGCCAAGAGCGGCCTTATGCCAAAGATTTCTCCTTCACCACACCGCTCTACCAACTGCTCCTCGCCGTCGTCGTCGGGATGTAAGAGCTCTACAGCTCCTTGTCGAACGACGTAAAAGCGGTGCTTTGGAGATTGGTTGGGCTTGAAAATGACCTGATTCTTGGGCACGTATTGCACCTCTATACGGCCAGCCACCCTGAGCAGGGCTTCCTCCTCGACGAATGTAAAAGGAGGAATGTCTTTCAGGAAATCGTAAACCCGCCTGGCTATAGTATTGCCGATCATAAGTAGTTGTGGCTATCGAAAAAACCTACGGGATTTTCCGACAGCCACAACAATTATAATAAATTCATGCTTCCCGCCAATTCAGTTTGCAGAATGGGTTTGAGCTGATCGGCCGCTAGCAAGATCAAAGACTCGTCGGTCGGGAAGGGTATAGGGCTATTGCCCAGGCGCTGACGCGTCTGATCGCTGAGCGCCCGGCGATCACCCTGAAAAGTAGAAGCGTAGTTTTCAAAAACACCTTCGGCAGTGAGTTGCCTGCGTTCCATTATGCGACCCGTATTGAGATCGGAAATTTCCAGACTGCCGCTCACTAGGGCATTCTTGGTCTGGAGCACTTCTACCACATCGGCGCGAATGATCACCTGGCGTGGGCGTGTAATGTCGTTGCCCAGGCTGTCTTTGGCCACATTGCCATTTTCGTCGAGTACATACTCTTCGCCCTCGGTGATTTCCTTTTCGTCGGTATAGATGCGCTCCGTCACGCGTTCAGGACTCACGGCAATATCGTCGATAGCCAGTATAGCCCTGTAGTCGTAAGTCTGTCCACGCACGGGCTGCAAATGAAATCTGCGCCACTGGCTGTCCATATTGACATTGCGCAGGTTCATCAGCTCGTTTTCAAAGCCTGCGGGCAGGTAGGCCCGGCTTCGATTTTCCAGCTGAAGGACGACGTAGACTATTCCGAGCTCTTCGGCTTCGCGCAGGAGTTGGGGCGTATTTCTATATCCGGTCAGGTAGTAATTCACCTGTTCTAGGGTGGCGTATGCCTGTCTGGCGGCGGCCTTGTTGCCCAATCTTCCCTCATTCAGCAGGCCCTGAGCCTCGGCATAGGTTTGGGCTGCGGCATTCTCGCGGGCTTCGGTCAGCAGTGGCTGCACGCGCACAAAGCGAAATCTGGCTTCGTAACCATCCTTGTCGACCAGTGGAATAAGCGGTTGCAGCGCTATTTGACGCCTGTTGATGTTGTCATAAACGCGAAATACGGCCGTCCAGTCTGTACTGGAGCCACGAGCTTTCAGGTCGTTGGCTATTTGTACATCGCGGGCATTGGCTCTGTTGACGGCCTCTTCGAGTGCCATCACATACCTGGGATTTTTCCTTTGCTTGCCAGTCAGGTTGCGCTGAGCGCGTTCTATGGCGGCATCGTAATTGCCCGATTCCACCAGCTTGTCTATGTTGCCACAAGCTGGTAATAGCATCAAGGCTGCGAATAGGAGCAAGAAGAAATGGGCTCGATTTGTCATGGTGTGAATGCTTTTGACAAACATAGTCGAGAGTCCGTGCCCGTTTAGTGATGGAAGGGTTAATCAGGATTTAAAAAGTGTTAAAAACGAAACGGGCGATGACAGATATTGCCATCGCCCATATTGTAAAATCAGTCTACTCTAGGACTAGTCTCGCTCGGCCGTGATGATCCAGAGCTCTCCGTCTACATTGCCGCGAATTTCCAGATCGTCACCGTCTATTTCGAGATCCAGATCGTCACAACTCTATATGGTTTGTCTCAATGCTTAAAAGTTTGGAGCCTGCGCTAGTTTTCATATTGCTTTGCGCTATTTTTGTGGTTCAAAATCTCGTTGACGTGCATCATTTAGTCGCTTTTCTTCGTACTTCAAAGCGTTTTCCATCTTATCTGACTCAATTTTTAGGACTTCCGCTGGTCGGTCTTTTGGCTTGTGGAGCGAGTGGAGAAGGTGCTTCAACAACTGAAGCTTTTACTGGAGATGTAGAGTTGGAGATGAGCATGCGCGGGGTGCCCGCAGGTGGTAAAGCCTATCTGATCGGGGTGTATACAGAGACTCGTTTTCGGGTCGATAGTGCCGAGGTCATCGATGGCGGCAAAGCTGTATTTGAGAGCAATGATCCATATCCTTACGGTTTTTACTTCGCTTATTTCCCTGACGGCAGCAGCTTTCAGTTTCTGATGGATGGCGATCAGGAGTTCAGTATGTCTACGACCAAGGGCGACGTGGTTGGTTCCATGCAGGTCAGCGGCAATCAAAGCAATGAATGGCTGTATGAAACACTGAGGTTCGAAGCGGGTATTCAACCTCGATTTACCGAAGCCAACAATGCCCTTCAAGGAGTGCAATCCAGCGATCCAAACTATGCTGCCCTGAAGGCGAGGCAAGATGAGTTGGTGGCTGAGCGCGATAATTTTCTTGAAGAGATGTTCTCCAGGGATCCCAATAACTTCTTTGTCAAGTTCAAGCAAGCAGGTCAAAATCCTAAATTGCGCACTGAGCTCACTCTGCCAGACGGTAGCCCAGACAATGACATGCAGGTCTACTACTATCGCCGCGAGTTTTGGGATAATGTAGATTTCAGTGATACGGCTCTCATCCGCACACCGGTCATTGCCAATAAGCTGGAGCGATACATGACCCGCCTAACGCCTAAGAATGCCGATTCTGTAATCGCATCGGCCGATTATCTATTGCAGCAGGTTTTAGACTATCCCGATTATCTCAAGTATTTCGCCAACTGGATTACCCTGGAGTACGAGCCTGGCGAAACGACCCTTATGGATGGCGAAGCGGTCTATGTGCACATGATCCAGAATTACTTCACCCACGAATTAGCTTTCTGGTCGGACTCACTCAACATTCAGGGCTTACAGCAGCGGGCCATAGAGATGTCGAAAAGTCTACTCAAGCAGCAGGCGCCCGATGTGTCTGTACCCGATCAGAACGGAACTCCGCAGCGGCTTTATGACGAGGCGTCGCCATACATAGCGGTTTTCATGTACAATCCGACTTGCGAGCACTGTATCGAACAGACCCCACAAGTACGCGAGTTGGCCCGCCGTAGGTCCGACCTGAGCATTTATGGTATTGCCATAGATACCGACCGTGAGGCCTGGTTGTCTTTTGTCGATCGCATGGGCATCAGCGATTGGACCAATGTA
>JBCDFE010000191.1:0-9012 GCA_039178745.1 Bacteroidota bacterium
CGGAAGTTTCACTGACGAAGTAGATGATGCCGACGCAGATGCGACCAACGAGCTGCAGAATATTTCATTTGACCCAATAAGTAGTGAACTTAGTATCTCAAATGGTAATTCGGTCACCATTCCAACTGGTGGTACAGACGCGGATGCTGACCCCACCAACGAAATTCAAACAATTACAAAAGCAGGTAATACCGTCACTCTAAGTAATGGTGGAGGCAACTTTATTGACGAGATAGATGATGCCGATGCAGATGCCACCAACGAAATTCAAACCCTAAGCCTGAGCGGCGACAACCTGGAGCTATCCAATGGAGGAGGCACTGTAGACCTCAGCGGATTAGGTGGTAACACCCCATGGACTGTCGAGGGATCGGGACTTGGCATCAATTATACAGACGAAGTAGGCATTGGTACCACTTCATCTGTCAACAACACTAAGCTGACCGTGGAGGCAGAAACCGGCCTAACAGGTATGCGCGTAACCGCTGACAATACTGACCTCTATGCCGCTGAACTGCAAAATTCTGATGGTCCCGCTTTGCAAACGGTTGGTGGAGTAGATATTACGCCAGCAGAAGGCTTACCGGCATTCATAAATCTAGACCCTATGGGAGAAGATAGTGTTGCCCGGGTGAGTATGATTCAAGAGGAAAATGGTGGTAGCTATGGATACGGTTTTGAGGCAGACCTCAACTTTGGTGATCAAGACCCCGCCGAGTTCGCTTTGTACAACTACAATCTGGGCGGTGCTAGATTTGGTATTAGTGGCCGCACACCCGTCTGGTCAATCAACAATCAGACACAGTTTGTGGGTGGTGGCTTTAATCAGTCTTTCCTCGGTAACATCGAATTCGAAGATGGCGATGTACGTCTTCGCCCAGGTCTTGCCGGTAGCCTACTGGAGCTAGATGCTGGCAGGTTTATCGTGGGTGGCGGTTCAGAAACTGTCGTAGGCCACCGTATGTACAGTAATCAGAATCTGACTGGAGGTATAGATTTTGCCATGACTTACACCGATTATTCACCAGGGTTTCCCGGTGACTTGATCAATATGCAGGACACCATCTTCACCTCGACCTACAATAACTTCGAGCTCTTCAACCGCTTTTACGGAACTACACAGATCGACAATCTACGCCTGGGTGCCTGCCTGCGCTTGAACGGAGAAGACAATAACGGAATCAGCAAGCTCTCTTTCGAGCAATTCCAAGGTATCGACAGCTACCAAGGCTGGATGTGGGAGTCTGACATCAGCGATCTCACTGCGCCTAAGTTGCGCTTGATGGATTTTGACTATTTGATTGGCGTACCAGGTAGTGGTAGCAGCACCGAACTCTACAGCCTGCGCAGAGAAGCAGGACTTATAGGGGACTTCTATACCCACCGATGGAGTGGCACAGCAGAAATGGATAGGCTGGTGAAAATTCAGGGCCGTCAGGGTACTTCACCCTTCTTGTACTTCGAAAACTACGATGGTAATACCGCCGAAACCAATTTGCTGAGTAGCAACTACAACAGTACAGGCGAAGTGACGGAGTTTGGCATCTATGCCTATGACTTCGATACAACTTCAGCCATCAACCTCTTCGATCCGACCATCATGTATGAGAATCGTTTCTTCGAGACCAGCGGTATT
Source organism: Bacteroidota bacterium (assembly GCA_039178745.1). Taxonomy (GTDB): domain Bacteria; phylum Bacteroidota; class Bacteroidia; order Chitinophagales; family Saprospiraceae; genus Neolewinella. Next base: position 1,637 of record JBCDFE010000191.1, read on the forward strand.
AAGCAGCACGACATGTACGGCACTCTAAAAGTAGACGGTACCGAGACCGAGTTCTCCGAAGGTTCTGTACTTCAGCTAGAAATCAAAGCCACAGACGCTGAGTACTACATGGGGCTTTCAGCAGACCTGGATACTGTGGGCCAAGGTCGCTTTGCTATAGGCGAAACATTTATTGCCGATAACGGCGGCGGCGCATTCTTCAATCCATTGTATGAGGTTACTTCCAATGAGTTCGTATTTGGGCCAGCATTTGCAGCTAACCATATTATGGAAGGCAACTTACAGACTCGTGCTATCAATCTGACTCAACAACCATTTACGGCTTACCCGGATCTGTTCTCGGCTATGCTATCGATTACCCCAGATGAAGATGCCGGCTTATTCGGTCTACAGGTCAATGCCAATGACGATGTAAATGCCGGTGCGCAGTTTGTAAACGAAGGCACTGCACCAGCACTAGAGGCCGTCGGTTCAGTAGAATTGTTGAACGAGTTTGGGATTAATTTAGGCTTGAACGATGGATTTGGAAACGGATCTATTCGATATGGCGAAGAAAGCGAGGCCCACTGGCAGTCTGCTGGTGGAGGGAATTCAAGTCCTGAAAACTCCTTTTTTGACTTCAACTATGTCGGTGAATCCGATCTTGTAACACCTCTGTCTCTATTGGGCAACGGTCACGTAGGGATCAACAACCTCAATCCTGACGAGGAGTTGGTCGTTGGAGGAAACATAGGCACCAGCTGGGGCGTAACTGGCGCTACCATAGGTGGTGACACGGGCGGCGGACTATCCATTGGCGCCGACTCCGATGATCGCCTCGACATTTTTGTAGGTCAAAATACTGATCAGACGGTATTCACTACTAATAGTGATGATGGTCTTGGGCAGGGGCTGATTCGGATGCGTACTCGGCAGCTAAATGTAGGCGTTGAACCAGGAGTTGACTTGAGTCGTGACCATCCGCTCAGGGTCGTTCAAGATGAGAGTACCGTAGACTTTCCTTATGGTTTGGCTATCGTAAATGGAGATGACATTGATGAAAACTGGGAGCTATTTGTAGGTCCAGCTGGTCTTGACGGAGATCTGAGGCTATTCCATAATGATACCTATGTGGGCTTCTTTGATGCTACCTCAGGTAACTACTCTGCCACATCCGATGCACGTTTGAAAACCAACATCAGTGCCCTTTCTGGTACTTTGCCATTGCTCACTCAGCTCCAACCACGCAGTTACAACTACATTCGCGACACAAAGCGCGAGTACGTCGGTTTCCTAGCTCAAGAAATCAAGGAACTATTTCCCACTGTAGTCACTGAATCAGAAGCACGTGGAGAAGGGAGTGGCCAGACTACTCTCATGGTCGACTATAACCAACTCACCGTGCTTGCCATCAGCGCACTCCAAGAGCAGCAGGAGATCATTGACACTCAGGAAGAACGCATCGACGATCTGGAAGCTCGCCTCGCTAGATTGGAAGCTCTGCTCGACGACTAAAACCAATTCTTGTTTCTGGATTTTTAAAAACTCCAGAAACGAACTAGAATTTCTTGAAAAATCTTCTTGCCAGCGGCAAGAAGATTTTTCGTTTAAAAAACTGATTATCAGTAGAATAGCAATTTTAAAAGTCATTTTTAAACGTTTAAAAACATTTAAAAACGCATATATACGTTTAAAATACGATTAATCGGTTGTGTTGCCCTCACCTTTGCCTTGTCGCCAGTTGGGAGTAAAAAGTTACTCTGTTAACGACGGGCACATTCACTCGCTGTTCTTTATCGCCTTTGTTCTTGCGAAGACCTGGGCGGTCCTGCGGGACAGCGCATTATCACAATCCAGAGCACAGCGCTCTACCAATACTTATACTATGCAGATTCGCAATTCCGTACAACTCATCGGCAACCTAGGCAATGATCCTGAGCAGTACAACAGCAAAGAGGGGAACCCGTTCGTCAAGTTCAGCTTAGCGACCAACGACTACTACAAAGACAAAGACGGCAATCGCCAAACCCGAACCGAGTGGCATACCGTACTCGCCTTTGGCAAGAAAGCAGAATACGTCATGGAGTCTTTGAAGAAAGGCTCGCAAGTAGCGATCAACGGCGTTCTGCGCTACCGCACCTGGACCGATAAGCACGAGCAAAAACGCACCGATGCCAATATCTACCTCGAACAGTACACCAAGTTAACCAGCGACGATGGTAAGGCTTGAATCAAAGGTGAAAACGAAGTCTTCTAGGCACTTAATATCTAATCAATAATTCGCTTCGGCGTCTGACCATACGGGGACTTACAACGGTAAGTCTCCTCATCTTCCAAACAGCGGGATACTACTCAATCAGTCGGTCGATGACTAAAAACCAATTAACCATCGACGGCTTTCTCTACAATCCCGATCTATCAAGGGCCGATTTTCCTACATGGGGAATCGGCCTTATTTTTTATTAGTATGCAATTCGTGCTGGTGCTTTACTACCTTAGGCATCAGCTTACGCATACAGGGTTCTACTCTAGCTACGGTGGCAATTACGTCGTCGACAGTAGTCGGGACAATCTCTTCTATGGGATAGCATTTGTTGCTCACTACAGAGATCACCAAAACCGGAAGGTCCATGTGTCGAGCGACCAAAACTTCAGGAACTGTAGACATGCCGATTAGATCTGCGCCGATAATATGCGCGAAGTTATATTCTGCGGGGGTTTCGAGATTTGGGCCTGCTATGGCCAGATATACCCCTTCGTGGGCTTTTAAACTGCAACTTTCTGCAATTTTTAGTCCGTAGGCATTGCTTTCCCGATCATAAGTATGCAACATGTCGGGAAACCGAGGCCCCATGCGCTCATCGTTATCACCTCGCAGCGGATTGTCTGGCTGTAAATTGATATGGTCTTTTACGAACACGATATCACCCGCTTCTATATCTGCATTTACGCTACCAGCTGCGTTACTGATGATCATACTTTGAATACCCAGGCCTTTCATCACTCTTACGGGAAAAGTTACCTGCTTCATACTGTAACCTTCGTAGTAGTGAAAACGACCCGCCATTGCCACTATAGGTACACCATCAAGTGTGCCCAAGATCAGCCTGCCTACGTGACTAGCTACAGTTGTTGCAGGGAAGTACGGTAGTAGTCCATAGCTAAATTCACGCTCTACCTGGATATCCTGGGCTAGACTACTAAGTCCAGTTCCAAGTATTATACCTACTTCGGGCTTAAAGTCTGTGCGTCTTGAGATAAAAGAGACGCACTCTTTGATTTGGTCGTAGAGGAGCATTGACGTAAAGTTAGAAAGCTTTTGTAAAAGCTAGTCTGTTTCATCTCTCACGTGTTGGCGAGGTGCGTTTAAAAATTTTCCGTTTTTCTGAGTTCTACAAGCTGCAATAGACTCAAGACAGACTGAAACAGAAATTTTAATCCACGATCAGTGCTTCCCGATCTAGTTCTTGCTGACGCATCTGGTCGGGCAATGCTCTAAATTCGTATTGCTGGTTGCGCAGACGGGGTTCGAAACCGGCTTCCCGGATAGCATCTTGTATACCATCGGCAGTAAATCGCCAACGAGCACCAGCAGCACTGACCACATTCTCTTCGATCATGATAGATCCGAAGTCATTGGCACCGGCATGTAAACACATCTGGGCCACCTTTTTTCCTACTGTCAGCCAGCTGGCCTGAATATTGACCACGTTGGGCAGCATGATTCTGCTGAGCGCGATCATGCGCAGATACTCATCACCAGTAACGGTATTGCGTGCCCGCTTGAGTCTTTTGAGGATGGTATCTTCATCTTGGAATGGCCATGGGATAAAAGCCAAAAAGCCGTTGGCACCATCGGGCTTTTCGCTCTGCACCTGGCGTAAGCGTACAAAGTGATCCATGCGTTCCCAATTGGTTTCGATATGGCCAAACATCATGGTCGCGCTGGTGGTCATGTGCAATTGATGGGCAGCTCGCATAACGTTGAGCCATTCTTCGCCACCGCATTTGCCCCGCGAGATCAATCTCCTGACTCGGTCACTTAGAATTTCAGCTCCGGCACCAGGCAGGCTATCCAGGCCCGCTGCCTGAAGCTCTTTGAGCACATCGTAGTGGCTCATGCCTTCGAGCTTGGCTACGTGGGCAATTTCTGGCGGGCCAAGCGCATGTAGCTTAAGCTTGGGATATAGCGATTTGAGCTCGCTAAAAAGATCTGCATAAAACTTCAGCCCCAGATCCGGGTGGTGGCCACCTTGTAATAGTAATTGCTCACCACCGAAGGCAAAAGTTTCTTCGATCTTCTGCTTGTACTCGTCTATGCTGGTGATGTAGCTCTCATCGTGTCCTGGCCGCCTAAAGAAGTTGCAGAATTTACAGTTGGCTACACAAACATTGGTCGTGTTGCTGTTTCGGTCAATAATCCAAGTTACATGATTGCCTGGCACACGTTGTTCGCGCATGCGCAAGCCTACATACATCAGTTCTGCTGTGTCCGCATTTTCTAATAGAAATACACCTTCTTCGGCGCTTAACCAATCGCCTTCCAGTGCTCTGTCGAGAAGCTCGGGTATGTGCATGCGTCTAGATTTTAGATTTACTCGGAAAGGTTGACAACTTTCAGTGAAAATTGAAACACTAATTTCTCCGTCAAGTTGTGCTTGTGCAAGACTTTCACAAGATGTTTACACCTTTTTACGCTCCCAGTAGTTTTGACTTTCTACTTCTTCGAGCAAGGTGAGGTAAGATTGATACCGAAGTTCGCTCACCTGCCCATCTTCCTCTTCGACCGATTTCCTGACAGCGCATGCGGGTTCAGTTCGATGGAGGCAGCTACCTCCGAATTTACACTCAGTGGATAGGGCAAAAATCTCTCTGAAGTTGTGTGCTACATCTATGGGTTCCAGATAGTTAAAGGACAAGGTCTTAATGCCCGGTGTGTCGATCAGCTCCCCTCCGAAGCTCAGCTCAAAAAGCTCGGCAAATGTGGTGGTGTGCTGCCCTTTGCCACTATAGTCACTCAGTTCTCCGGTTCGCAGAGATAATTGAGGCTCTATCGTATTGATCAAACTGGATTTACCTACCCCGCTCTGACCGCTCAGCAGACTGCGCTTGCCTCTGAGCAACTCGCTAAACTCCGTTATGCCCGATCCAGTTTCAGCGCTAACCAGTATGACTTCATACCCAATACTTTCGTAAAGCCCCGCAAGGCCTTCGTAGATTTCCATGCCATCCTGATCGAGTAAGTCTTGCTTATTGATGACGAGAATCGTGGGAATATTGAAAGGCTCTGTCATGAGCAGGAAACGATCCACAAATCCCAGTTTGAGCTCTGGTTCTTTTATAGTTGTGATGAGAACGGCCTGATCTATATTGCTGGCCAATAAGTGTAGGTCGTGCTTTCGCCTGGGGCTTTGGCGAACGACGTAATTGGTGCGGGGATCTATTTTTTTGATGGCTGCGGTTCTCTCATCTCCGGAGGTTTCAATGGCTAGTCCTACGCGATCACCTACAGCAATGGGATTAGTTAGGGGAAGATCATCTTGTCGGAACCTTCCACTCATTCGGGCATTGACGAGTTCTCGATCTGCTGTTTCGAGACGAACCTGATACCAACTTCCAGTAGATTTGATTACGGTGCCATAGTGCATATTGCTAGTACTAACCGCATTTAAGGAGGGATGGTTGCCAAAAAAAAGAGGCAACCGTGTTGCCTCTCAATAACCCCAAAAAACCAAATGAAAACTAATCTTAGTACTAGAAACGCCATATAATCATGCGCCCTAGCCTGAGGCAAAGAAAAACTAATTTTCCAAGCCATCCAAAAAATTGTCCTGTTTTTGTTACCGTTATGTTAAGACTTTTGGGCTTAGTGGTCTAAAAAAGGCGTTTACCTGGCCATTTGGTCTGAGTGTGAGCAGGGCTTTGGGTTGAATAGCGTTCGGGGAATGCTTCCACCTGCGGAAGTCCCAATTTTGCAAACAGTAGGCCAAAACGAGTTTCATTTCCATCATCGCAAAGTGATGGCCGATGCACAATCTGGGTCCGCCACCAAATGGAATATAGCTGAAAGGGTGGCGATTGCGCTTTTTTTCTGTCGTCATGCGATCGGGGTCAAAAACGGCGGGAGCATCGTAAATGGCTTCGGACCGGTGAAGACCATATATGTAAGGAACCACGACTTCGTTCTTGCGCAATTTTATGCCTGCCACTTCGACCGCCTGAGTGGCGATTCTATCTGTTACCCAAGCGGGCGGGTACAGGCGCATACTTTCTTCGAGGACTTGCTGAATGTACTTGAGCTTGGACAGCTTTTCCAAATCAGCTGTTCCATTGGGCATAACGCTTTGGGCTTCTTCCCGACAACGCTCGAGTATGTCTTCATGCTGCATAAGTAAATGGATCGTCCAGGTCAGCGCATTGGCACTGGTTTCGTGACCTGCAGCAAAAATGATCATGATCTCATCTATGAGCTGCTGATCGTTCATAGGCTCTCCGGTATCTTCGTATCTACTATCGAGCAGCATTTGTAGTAGGTCTGATTTAGGCGCTGTCGCCGCCCGCCGCTCATTGACTCTGTCTAGCAGCTTAAGCCCAATATCACCAGCCAGCTTTCGATATTTCTGCTCTTGCCCGATGAGCCGGTAGATAGGCCGCATGAAAGGCAGTCGAATGGGATAGATGATAAATGATTGAATACGGGTGACAGCTTCGCTAAACTCTGTAGTTTGCTTTGGGGAAAAGCCATCGGTGAAAATGGCACGAGCTATGATGCGAAAAGTGAGTACGGTCATCAGCTCGTGTACTTCTATTGCACGGCCAGATCGGGCGGCTGGCGCAAGTGTTTCATCGCCTATCCTATTACACTCAGCTTGCATACCCTGGATGAGCTCGAGCAACCTTTTGCGATGAAAGCCCGGCTGTATGAGCCGACGCTGCCTAAGCCAATCGCTGCCGTTATTGGTGAGCAAACCCCGGCCCAGATATTTGGCCATTTGGTCTGATTGTATCTCGGACTTTTCGAAGTACTTGTGCTCTCGCTGTAATGCCGCTTGTGCTACTTGGGGATCTACGGTGACCAATGTGCGACGACCGCGCCCGGCCTTTAGAAAAAAGCTGGGGCCGTATTCTTGAAAATACCGGTCGAAGCCTTTTAGAGGGTCGAGCGCAAACGGAATGAGGCGGCGCAATGCTTTACCACTCGGTACTGTCGGAGGTGTAACCGCCATATTTATTTTTTTCGATCTACTACAAAATTGACCAGTTGTTCCAGAGATTGGCGCGCCACACTATCGGGAAACTGGTGAAGTAATTCGAAGGCTTCATCCCTATATCGGAACATGACCTGGCGAGCATAATCCATACCGCTGCTATTTCTTACGAAATCGATGACTTCGCCC
>JBCDFE010000192.1:0-8962 GCA_039178745.1 Bacteroidota bacterium
AGAGCGAATTCACTACTAGGTGATGTGCCTGATTTCTCGGAAATAACATTTAAAAACATCAGAGGCTGGCTAGCTGATGGAACTGAAGTTGCCCTTGGCGGACAAACGGTTCTTTTCAGGTTGCCTACTACAAGTGTGAGACCTACTGAACCTGAGTGGGCATCCCAAATCACCCTCTTTCCCAACCCCGCTGCTTCAACATTGAATATTCGATCTGAAGAAGTACGGCCGGACCAACTAATGGTATTTGACAATCTAGGCCGCCTACTTAGAGAATTTGAGGCCAATACCCTGACGCTTAATATCGACGATTTGAAATCGGGCATCTATTACCTGAAAATTATAGTTGAGGGCGAGAGCGCATACCGCAAATTCATCAAATCGGAATGATGAAAAAATATTAGAAATAGGCAGCTCAAACCCTATGGGGAGGTTGGCTTTTGCTGCATCGGCAAAAGTCGACCTACCTTTACCTGATGAGCTATCAGGAAACCCTCGATTATCTATTCAGTCGCCTGCCCATGTATCAGCGGCAGGGTGGGGGAGCACTCAAAAAAGACCTGACCAATATTCATGCGCTGCTCGATGCCCTGGGACGGCCCGAAAAAAAGCTTCGCTGCATTCATGTAGGCGGCACCAACGGAAAAGGCAGTGTTTGCCATTTAATGGCTGCCGCACTGGGTAGTGATGGTAGCCAAGTTGGCGTGTATACAAGTCCTCACTATCTCGATTTTCGAGAGCGCATCAAGATTGGTCGAGAGTTGGTCTCTGAGCAATGGGTCATCGATTTCGTGGAGTCGAATCGCGAATTGATCGAGCAGGTGCAGCCCAGTTTTTTCGAAATCACGGTGGCCATGGCCTTCCAGTATTTTGCCGATCAGCAGGTCGACTGGGCGGTCGTAGAGGTTGGGCTCGGTGGCAGGCTCGACAGCACCAACGTTATTGATCCTGTGCTATCCATTATTACCAACATCAGCTTTGACCACATGCAGTTTTTGGGTGATACGCTGCCCAAGATTGCCGGAGAAAAGGCTGGAATCATAAAAGCGAATCGGCCAGTCGTTATTGGAGAAACCCACCCGGAAACCCTGGCCGTTTTTAGAAGGAAAGCCGCTGAAGAGCAAGCGCCTATTCGATTTGCCGATCAGTTGTGGTCGGTTAGCTTTCAAGCCGATGAGGGCGATCACACCGTGTATACCATCGAACAGTCTGGCCTGCCATTCAGGCTCAAGCTACCCGTTCAGATCACTGGCCCCTACCAGGCATATAACGTAGTGACCAGCCTGACCGCCCTACACGAACTGGCTGGCCTCGGCCAATTTGAAATGAATTATAATTTATTAGCGGTGGCCTGGGCCGGCATGTCTGACCGTACCTATTTTTTGGGACGCTGGCAGCAACTGCAATCCGAGCCCATCTGCCTGGTAGATAGCGCACACAATGAGGCCGGAATACAAGCTGTAATAAATCGGATCGTAAATCTTCCGGTTGCGCAAATGCACTTCGTACTTGGATTTGTAGACGATAAGGAACTAGAAAGAATATTACCGCTTTTTCCTGTGAAAGCTGAGTATTATTGGGTAAAAGCCGACCTGCCTAGGGCCAAAAAAAGTAAAATAATTCAGACTTCCGCAGGTGGATACGGCTTGCACGGCCCCGCGTTTGATCGCGTTGCTGATGGGTGGGATTTTGCGCTGAGCCAAGCCGGACCAAAAGATTTGGTATATGGAGGAGGAAGCATTTTCGTTGTTGCCGAAATACTGGAAAAATATGTAACTTAAGGTCTAGTTTTAAAAACCACTTACTAATGAAACTGACCCTATTTCTCGCCCTGCTTCTGGGCTATTGTACCATTATTTCAGGTCAATACGACAATTTCAGATACGGCCGCATTTCAGATGAAGAAATGGCGCTTTCTGAAGCCCCTGGTTTTCCCGATGCCGACGCCTATACGCTTTTTGATCGGCTCGCTGTCAGTATGATGTTGTCTAGTATAACTGGACAATTCGAATTGCGTGAAACCGTAAATAGGCGGGTAAAACTGTTCAAAGAGTCGAGTTTTGATCGTGCAGATATTGTCATTCGGTATTATGATGGCATGGATCTGGGATCGTTAAAAGCAGCCATTCATCTACCCGATGGCAGGGAAGTCAAGCTCAGAAATGGAGATTTTAACCGAGACGAAGTGCAGGATGGCCTATACGAATGTCGCTTCACCTTTCCTCAAGTTACCGAAGGTGCCATTATAGAGTACACCTACGAACTCCGATCGCAGGAATTTAATTTCGATCGTCTGCCGACTTATTATTTTCAAGAGGATATACCTTGTCGATGGTCGGAGTATACCGTGACTAAGCCCAACGGATTTACCTACGTCGACCTAGCCAATATGACGGAATTCGACGTTCAGGAGACTGATGTGATTTCAAGGGCCGCTGGCTCTGGTGGTCAACCGCTGGTTTATAGTTTTGAGCGGTATGTTATGAAGGAGGTTCCACCTCTGGAAATAGAGCCATACACCAATAACATCAATGATTATATGCCTCGAATTGTAAAGCAGTTACAATTCATCAACTGGCAGGGATTTTCCTACGATCCGGAAATGTCGAGTTGGGGTGATCTAGCAGAAGACATCCGCAACTCAAATCTCAGGCGCTACACAGTGTCCAGGACGACCAATGGGCAGTTTATGCAAGCTCTTGAACCCTTAATGGCATCGGCCACTACAGAAACGGAGAAAGCGATGGTGATCTACCGATTGCTCAATAATAGCGTGGTTTGGGACGGCCGATATAGATTTGTTCCGGGTAGATCGCCCAACCAGGTATGGGGTGATCGGGAAGGAAGCTCTGCAGAAATCAATGCGCTGTTGCTGCATGCCCTGAAACAGAATAATATTGAAGCTCATCCTTTATTTGTGGGCTTGCGAGGTAGAGGCAACGCTATGGAATTTTACCCTTTGCGCGACCAGTTCGACCACATGCTCGTAGTGGCAAAGCTGGACGATAATTACCAAATTTTGGATGTGGCTGGCCATGCCTTGCCATTCGGATATGCCAGGCCTAAGGTGCTCAACCACAGAGCCTGGCTAGTAGCAGATGACTCGGATCAATGGATTTCCATAGAGCCTCCAGCAGCAGAAGAAACGGTGCTGGCTGAGGTCTCTTTACTCCCCGACGGAATGGCTACGGCTAAGATACAATCTAGAGCCGTTGGCTATTTTGCTGCTACTACACGAGGTCAAATGGTAGATGTAGAAGATCCTGTAGAGGGCCCCTATATGAGTAAGATAGCTGAACGCTATCCAGAAGTGGAATTGGTCGAGGAACAACTGCCCAGCTCAGACAATCCAAATGGCCCATACAATTACACACTTGAAGTGAATGCACCAATAGGTGAGGCTATAGACGACCATCTTTATGTTTCTCCTTTGCTGCTCGATTTGATCTCTTCTGAAATCGTAGAAGATGAAGAACGCACCTACCCCATAGATCTACCCTACGGTTTCAGGAAGCGATATATCTGCTCGATGATGCTGCCAGAAGGATACGAAGTAGCCGAACTTCCAGAGTCAAGCGCTATGCGATCCGAAGATGGGAGCGTGAGTTGTAGATTCAGCATCACTCAGACGGGGACGACTCTATCGCTAAATCTCGAATTTCAAGTCCTCCGCACCCAGTTTGCCCCGGAAGAATACGACATGTTCAGGGAACTGTTTCGCCAGGTCAACGAATTGCAGGAAAGTGTGCTTGTGCTCAGAAAAGTTAAATAAAGATTAAAGGTCTTCAATCCTTTTGCAAAAAGACTGATCTGAGGTTAAATCATAGAAAAGGAGGTTTGAATGTTAATTTATGGATACCTCCCCATCTATTATTTACCAATTTTCCCAGGCATGAAAACGACTTTTTTCCTTACCCTCGTCTTTTGGACCTTTTTAGGAATTTTTGCTCAGTACGAGGATTACAGATACGGCCTTATTTCTGATGAGGAAAGGAGTTTTGAGCGTGTGCCTGGCCACCCCGATGCAGCTGCTTATCTGCTTTTTGATCGCTTAGAAGTAAATATGACATTGTCTGCGGTGACTGGCCAGCTGGAGCTCAGACAAACCGTTACCCGGAGAATTAAATTGTTCGAAGATTCTGCTTTCTACCTTGCCAATGTAACGGTAGATTATTTTGAAGAAGAGGAAATCGGAAGATTCAAAGCAGCTATACATTATGCTGATGGCGGATCAATTGAGTTGGATAATTCAGATCTCAGTTTCTCAGAGTTAGAGGCTGGGATATTGGCGTGTAAATTTTCCTTCCCCGCTGTAGAGACGGGTTCAATCATTGAGTACACCTATGAGATACGATCTGACTTTTTTAGTATCGACAAGCTTCCCATACACTACTTTCAAGAGGATATCCCTTGCAGGTGGTCTGAGTATGTATTGATAAAGCCCTTGGATTTTAACTATATTGATCTGGGCCTCTTGCCTGAATTCGATGTCATAGAATATCAAGAAATTCCAAGAAGCAATGGCTTTTTTGGTGATGCGGTGCTCATGTTTAGTTATGATCGCTATGTGCTAAAAGATGTGCCCCCTGTAGTCATTGAACCTCATGTGAATAATTTGCAGGATTATATGCCTCGAATTAATAAGCATATCAGTTTTGTGAATTGGCAGAACATTTTCTTTGATGCCCAAACCTATACTTGGTCATATATTGCAAATAAAATCAGAGGTGGAGGAGCCTGGCGAAATATCAACCTCCGTGCAAGGGGCAATCGGTTTTTAAAAGATATAGAGCCCTTGCTCGAAGGTGCGGAAACTGATATGGAAAAGGCGCAATTGATATATCGGCTTCTAAATGACAGAATGGGGTGGGATGGAAAATACGATTATCTATCTTACGAGTCCCCCAATCGGATCTGGGCTAAAGGAGCAGGCAACTCTGCGGAAATTAATGGAATCTTACTCTATGCCCTCAGACAACTTGGAATAGATGTCAGGCCTGTACTGGTTAGACTCCGAGGGTCAGGTCATCATTTAGTGGATCATCCAGATCTTTCACAGTTTAACCACATGCTGGTCTATGCCGCTATGGACGGAGAGGAGCGATTACTCGATATGGCGGGGCACACTTTGCCCTTTGGATATGTCAGGCCATTGGCCTTGAACAATGACGGCTGGATGATTGGAGATGAAACCACAGATTGGATAGGCATTCAAGCACCGATAGCCAGGGAAACATTGGAAGCAGATATTGAACTAGATGAAAATGGGGTGGCAAATATCAATGCCCAAACCAGTTCTGGGGGATACTTCGGTGTTTTCGCCAGAGATAATATGCTCAGCAGCAGTCTTAACGCTACGGCTCGGCCATTTTTTGAGCGAATTTCAGATCAGTATCCTGAATTTGTACTGATAGACGAAAATTTGCCCTTTGCAGATGATCCTGATCAGCCCTATTTATATGCTTTTAATATTCAGTTACAGCTGGCTGAAATAGCTGGATATGAAATGTCATTCAAACCTATTTTGTATAATTATGTAGATTTTGATATTTTAGCTGACACCATTCGTACCTATCCTGTCGACTTCCCTTTTGGTTATCAGAAACAGTATGCAAGTACCATTTCAATTCCTATTGGATACGAAGTTGTTACCTTGCCAAAAGATGTGGTTTACAATTCGGAAGACGGAAGTGTAAAGCTATTGTTCAATACAGAAATTGTGCAGAATAAGCTTTCTATTCAGCTCGATATTCAAATATTGCGCACGCAGTTTTCGGCAGTGGAGTACGATGTATTGTGGCAGCTATTTCAAAAGATACAAGCATTACAAAACAGTACTATAGTGCTGACGAAAACCACACTAGAAAGACCATGAAAACCTATTTTATATACCTAATACTCTTTGCTGTGCCTGCTGTTCTTTGTGCCCAACGCACCATAGGTTATCAGGCGTCCGCCATACCTGAAGAATTACTTGAAGGCGCAACCTCTGTCATCAGATATGAAAAGCAGGTCTTCGAATTAATCGATGATAGGCGGGCCAGAGTTGATTTTGAGCGGGTAGTTACCATTTTAGACTCTGATTCGGATGCCTATGAGTTGTATATTCATCACGATCCGGATATTCGGGTTCAGCAGCTTCAGGTGACTTTGTACGATGCTAGCGGGAGGCAAATCAGACGGGCTAAAAACGATGATATCAATGATGTGCTGGCAGTAGGTGGTGGTGTTTTCTACGGCGATAGCCGGTATATGCATGTAGATATAAGAAGTGCTCAGGTACCCTATACCTTGCATTTTGAATATAAACTCACGGTGAAGGATGTGGGATTATTCACCTCTATGCCGCGCTGGAGGCCACAGAGATATAATCAAAGTGTAGAGTTTGCCGAGTACGAAGTTGTATACCCGGTCGATAATGAAGTTTTTGTGGAAGCCAGCTTACTCAGTGAGCCTGAGGAGACTTTGGTGGATGAAAAAAATGCTTTGAGTTATCGCTTAGAAAATGTGCCAGCTCCTGATTGGGAGTGGTCTTCGCCAGTGCTGCTCACCAACTTGCCGTATCTATTTATCGGGTTTGATCGCTTTGAAGTGGACGGTTACAGCGGATCCATGCGGGATTGGAATAGCTTCGGTCGTTTTTTATTCGACTTGGCCAAAGATCGACAAGAACTAAGCCCGGAATTAAAGCGAGAAGTGCATGAGCTGACACAAGATCTGGATAGCGAAGACGAGAAAATTGCAGCTCTATATCGCTTTATGCAAGCACGTACGCGCTATGTTGCCGTTATGCTGGGCATAGGAGGCTGGCAGCCCTTTGATGCCCAATACGTAGATGAAAACAGATATGGAGAGTGTAAAGCTTTGAGCAATTATATGCGGTCTTTACTGGCGGAAATCGGAATAGAATCATGGCCAGTTGCTGTTTATGGTTTCGACAAACCTTATTATGATGTACATGCTGACTATGCCGCCAACGCCTTTAATCATCAAATGCTATACATCCCGTCGCACGATATGTATCTGGAATGCACCAGCTCTTTAGATCCGGTTGGATATGTACCTGAGAGTAGTTGCAATCGCCAGGCGCTACTCATCACCCCTGATGGCGGACGCTTACATCCTATGCCTATTCCCCAGCCAGATGACAATATAGCCGAGCAAAGCATTACCATTAAGATCAATGCAGATGGCGAAGCCGATCTCGCTCTGAGTGGTCATTATACCGGAGCCAGACAGGATATGCTCAGGTATATTCATGCAAATAAGAGCCAAGAGGAGCAGCTGGAGTTTTTGCACAATAGAGATTATCTACCTGCTTTACAAAACGCGGGCTACGAACTAGTCGTCGACCCAGACTCTCCAGAAGCCAATCTCGAATATTCCTGCCGCTTAGACCGATACGCCCGGAAAATGGGTACGCGCATGTTTGTGCCCATCAATCGGTACTTTGCCTTCAATGACATACCTCCGGCGGATAGCGAACGCAATTTTCCCATTGTATTGCACCGAGCCCGGCGTATCGTAGATACCATTCGATTGGAGCTACCGGAAGATATGCAAATCGAAAGCCTGGGCGAAGCTGTAACGGAGTTCAGCCACGATGCTGGCAGCTATAGGTCAGAGATTCAACAATCAGAAAATGGAGTCGTATGGACAAGAGTATTGACCTTGAATCCGGTGGAGCTTCCCGCTGAGGCCTACGAAGATTTAAGAGACTTCTACATTCAAGTCGGTCGAGCCGATGGCCGTCAGTTGGTCTTGAAAGAGAAACGGGCGCGCTAGTGGCACATAGGCACAAACTGCTGATCATACCACAAAAAGAAGCCTTCTGGAAAGTTGAAATGGAGCCCTCTCCAGATGAAAATCAATCCCACTGCGATCAGTAATGCCTGCTGTAAGTATCTTTTGTTAAAGCCGATGATTTGGAATACCCGCTTGCCGGCTACACTAGTCGCAACTAAGAGAGGAATCGTACCCAATCCAAATGCTAGTAAGTACATGGCGCCATGAAGAGGTGCCTCTGTATTCACTGCTGATATAATAGCGACATATACCAGCCCACAAGGAATCATACCATTGAGCATGCCCAAGGCCAGAGTCGCCGTCCAGCCATCCTTTTTAATGTACATGCTGAAATACTTATTCACTGTTCGCTGCCAGGCTTTGGAACTAGCCGTATGCACAAAAAGGCGTTTGAAATCTAGCTTGAACAGGGCAATGCCTATGATAAATACGCCAGTCAAAATTGCCAGGTTTCCTTGGATGTTTACCATTTGCAGGCCCCATCCTAAAGTCCCAACTATAAAACCGATCAAAGCATAAACTAAGATCCTACCCGAATGGTAGACCATTAATTTGGGCAGTTGATTTTTCTGGTCAGGACGTATTCCCGGTACAGCAAGGACGAGTGGTCCGCACATACTCATGCAGTGCAGACTACCTCCAATGCCCAGTAAAAATGCTGTCCAGAAAAGCATACTTATTTATTTGGCCACGTGATAGAATTCTAACTCATCGTAATAGTCTTTCTCATTGCACGACCATTTTATTTTTACTTTCCACCTGCCAGATAGCAAGTTTTGGGTAGGGATTAAGAATTTTCCGTCTTCATTTACTTGCAAATCATAAAACTGATCATATCGCTGACTTTCGGGCCGGTACAACTGGACTTTTCCCGATAGGTCTCCATCGAGCTCTCCAATAGGGAAAGAAATATATCTGAGGTTGTCTATCTTTTGCAGGGCCACAGACTGAGTCAGCGCTCTACTATTGGCCCTTTGATTTCGAATTTGCTGGTAATTAATGTCTACTTCGTAGTAGTTGTCAACCACCAAACTATTGTCGAAGCTGAAGCTTTTAAAAAGGGCAAAGAACATGCAAGCCGCGAAGGTGCAGTAAAATATTGCAATGCCGTGTCCCCAGTGCAATTTCATAATATTCAGTTTTATCGGGGTCTTAC
>JBCDFE010000193.1:0-8917 GCA_039178745.1 Bacteroidota bacterium
TCACATGCCGATGCCTACGAAGAAACCGGAGCGCAAGGGGTGAGTTATACCACTGGTGTTCCCGCCATGACCGGCGCCATGATGCTGCTCACCGGCAAATGGGCAGGAGCTGGCGTATTTAATGTCGAACAGTTTGATCCCGATCCTTTCCTGGAGAAGCTCGGACAACATGGTCTGGAATGGCATGAGGAAATTGGTGGAGATATAGAGTTTGAAGTATAGCGGTCTCAGCCATGGCGGGCACCATCATTCTTCATCATTTCTCCTGAGAATGTCCAACAATTTGGGTAGTTCGTAGCGATCTTCCGGTAGGGCGTAGGTCGTGCCGTCTTTTACGCGCAGGAGCAATATGTTTTGCGCCTTTCCCCAGCTGGCCGGTGTGCTGTTTTCTCGCTCTACCCGCCATGCCGATTTGTTGGGTAGTGGTTGGATGGGCTCATCGTTGATATACATGCCCGGATATTCGATCTTGATGGTCGGATACTTTATCAATTGCCACACATTGCCAGCCACTAACATCAAAGCGATGATGCCCATGATGAACCCACCGTATGGCACCAGTAAACGCAAGCGCTTATCGGCCGTTGTCGGCAGTCGAAATGCCCAGACGGCTACACCGATTCCAACCAGTAATAAGGTTACCCCTAAAGCGATGTAGCCGTAGATGTCTGACAGATTGGGGACGAATATCTCGGATAGATTGTTGGGATTCATTTTGGTTACCTACCAGCGTTTCTTTCCTCAATAATCAACCCCATCAATTCATCAAGTTGTTCGGCAGCAATGCGCTTGGAAAGAATCTCCTTATTTTCGTCAAGCACATAGATTTGTGGAGTTGTCTGCAAATCGTAGAGTACCGCATACCGAGACTGCATGTAGGGATCTATGGTATGCAACCAGTTGCCTATTTCGTTCTCGTCTACATACTCCCAACATTCACCTACATCATCGGCGGTTTTGGCACAGACAGCGAATAGCTCTACTCCCCTATCCTTCCATTTGTCATAAAATTCCTTCATGGATGGAGTCGATTCCTTGCAGTGGCCGCAATCATATCGCCAAAAATACAAGACGGTATAAGGCGACTCTACCTCGTGCAGGCTGACGGCCGAGCCGTCGCGCCGTTTCATGCGTATATCGGGTGCAATTTTCCCGACCAGCAGTGGCCGCAGCCGATTGGCATTGTCTAAAAATTTCCCCAATTGCTCGGCCTCTGTCCAAGGAGCCATGCCATTGGCGTAATACTTATCGATCAGATGCACATAAATGGCATCCATACCCACAAACTCGCTATTGGCCGCATCGTTGAGATAGTGAATCAGGTAAAATTTGAAAGTCTCGGACTCCGGGTCCATTAACTCGAGCACGTGATCTATAGCCTGAATCAAGGTATCCGGTGCACGCGCATGTAAGCGATTGACAAAAAAGTCGATCTTCTGGAATAAAAAGGGCGTACGCAACAAACGCGGGTCATTCAGATCGACATTATCAAAAAAGTGCTCGCGCATCCAGTAAAGTCGCTTAACCCCACGCTCCTGCTCGTCTGCGATTTCATTGAATTCCGGTGGGTTCACCGATTCATTTCCCTTTATGATGGCAGCGATATAGCTTTCCGGGTGATCTCTCAGCAAAGAAGCCTGATGCGCCTTCACGCGATCGTCAAGGTCTTGCAGCTCTCGTTCCAGCTCCATCTTGCGCGCCTCGCTGGTGGTGCTATCGGCCTTTTCGGCGTTGAGTTCCTGGTTTTGCTTACCAGCCTGAGATAAATATGACAAGTAGCTGTAAAAAAGCTCATTTTCGGGACTGCCCTCGATTTCGGCTGCATCGACCAGCTCTCCAACCTTTGTACTAATGGTGAACGCCTGTTCCTGATCTGTGACCAGAAACTGAAAGAATTCATTCTCTGGTGCCATTACAGCTAGATAAATGCCGGCAGGCATAAGCTCTTCTGGTTGATAGACAAACTGTCCCTCCTCGTTCGCATAGATGGTATCTACGATATACTGATTGTCAAGCAGGTTGTTGGCAATGGCCATAAACGGCTCTGTATACCCCTCTAACTCAAAGCGGATATCCGTTTGGGCAGACCCAATGGTCAAGCTAAAAGCTAAAAGACTGAATAGAGATAATGAAAATTTTATCATATATTTGGATGGCGTTAAGCTAAGTAGCATAATTGTACTTTCTATCAACGCACAAATCTAAGGCTCTGTTGGAGTAGATTTTGTAAACAAAATCATAAATCCATACTAAAGCCAACAAAAGACCGTTATTAGCACATCCAATTCACCATAACCCAATATCAAGATCTTATAACTGGGGTTTAGTTACCGAGGGGCGCGGCATCTGCCAGCGCCCTTCTCTTTTTCAGTATGTGTATAAATTAAGTCTAGGTTAACTCTTTCGAGTCTGTGCAATGCGTATTTTAGCGACATCGTTGAATGATAGGTGACTAGCCCCTCCTCATCCCTCACTATGTAGCCAATCGTATGCATCCAACATTTGGTAAATTCAGCTGGTCGTTTCGATCAGCAATTGTCTTTTTTTTCAGACTTCCGCTGGTGGCTTTTTTACTCGTTCTAGTCGTTTACGCTACTAGTGCTCATAGCGGTTTTGAAGAAAACTTAAGGCCTTCGCCAGTTGCCTTACAAACTGAAATGCCTCTTGCATGCAACGATTTAGTGTACACCGTCGACTTTTTAGCCGACCAGGCCAGTCTGAATATCAACGATTGTGGAGTCTTGGAAAGCGACTACACTAATTATTTCGGTACGACGGGTTCTTGGGATAATATCGTAGAAGTGAATAGTACAGACATGCTATTCGTAGATGTAGAGGGAACGAATTGCACGGGCAATGCCGGCGGAGATAATTCGAGTACTTACTTCACCAATCCCATTGATATTTCCGCTTTCTGCTACGTTGAGTTCGAAGCGAGTTTTTCCTTCGTCAATGTTTCGGACTTTCCAGGGGCACCTAGCTTAGAATGCCAAAGTGGAATTGGAATGGATTTTCTACAAATTTCCTACTCTACCGATGGTGGCACTTCTTACTCGCCTATAGATCCAGCTTATGCTGGCCAAGGTGGTCTGACCCAATTTCCCAGCACTAGCGGTTGCCAAACCGGAGCCGGAAGCGGAACCGGCACTGATCATGTAGTTACCTCTGGCGGCATTTTGGTTCCGCCATCGGGAAATGTCTCTTTTCTGATAGAATTCGGTTCCCAAAGTGTGACCGAGGGCATACAAATTGAATACATAAGAATATTTGATCGAGCACCTGAATTTACAGCTGCTACAGACGTTAGCCTCTGCCAACCCAGCTTTACTTTACCCCCTATAAGCGGGAGCTGCCTAACGGGTAACGAAATGTATTTCACAGGACCCATGGGTACCGGCACCAGCCTGAGCCCAGGTTCGAGTATATCTGCAAGCGGCACCTACTTCATATTCGATCCAACTGCGCCGTGCAATGAATCCAGTTTCCAGGTCAATATCGGCACTATACCCGATGGCGATGCCGGAACAGACGGAGCCGCTACCATCTGTTCTGGAGATGTCATCGATTTATTGGCCGTACTAGGCCCTGGTGTAACCCCAGGAGCATTTGCCGATGACGATGGCAGTGGCGTAGATCTCAGTAACCCAACTAATGTGGATTTTGGTGGAGTTCCAGATGGTGTCTACAATTTCACCTACACCACCACAGATGATCCATCAACACCTTGTCCACCAGTAAGTGCAGTAGCCACTATTACTGTAGAGCCCGCACCCTTTGTTTCCGTGCCATCAATAGATTTAGAAATTTGCTACAACTTTCTCCCCCCATTTTTGAGCGCCAATGTAGACGAAGTCATCGAAGAGATCAATGGCAGCTCAGGAGATGATGTCAACTTCTTTTTTGATCCAGCAGGCACTCAGCCATTTGATCCACTTTCGCTATCGGATATACAGCAACTTATTTTTTCTGGTCAAACAACCATATACGCACAGGCAGTAACCGGCAACTGCACCTCAGCTATAGTGCCGGTATCTATTGTGCTCACCAATCGACCAGAGGCTGATGCAGCAGGCCCTCTAAGCGTATGCAACGACGGCAGCGGCATTGGCGCTTTTGATCTAAATAGTCTATCGAGTACCATCAATGGTGGATCTGGCGATGCGGTCAACTTCTACACAGACGCTGCCCTGCAAAACCCCATTCTGACCAATCCATTCTTGTCAGGCACGACTACCGTTTTTGCTACTGTAGGTAGCAATACTTGCCAATCTGAAGAAGTAGCCATCCAGCTCATTGTGCTGCAACAATTGATGCTGGACTGCCAGGTGATCGCCAACTCATCCACGCCCACCAGTAATGATGGTGTGGCCAACATCAATATCTCTGGCGGGGCACCAAACTATAGCTTGGTTGTCAATGGACCTAATGGCAGCACGACCATCGATCCGGCAAATGGCTCAGAAACGCTCAACAACTTGGCCCCTGGAAATTATACAGTTACGGTCACCGATAGCGAAGGTTGCCTCGCGGCAGGCCCTTGCACTTTCACCATCGACATCGATCAGACTTGTGTGGTTCAGGTACTAACCGATCTCCAGGATCCGACATGCAACGGTGGTACCGATGGCTTTATAGAACTTACCATACTGGATGCTGCAGGACCGATAGGTATCCAATGGTCCATTCCAGGATTTGACGATCAGACCTTACTTCCAAATCTGGGACAAGGGAGCTATTCCGTTACCGTCACCGACAATGGCACGGCCAATTGCCAGGTAGAGATTTTGAACCTGGACCTATTCGAACCACCGCCCATACTCCTAAATTGTAGTGAGTCGCAAGCAGAATCTCCGGCAGGCGCAGGCAATGGGCAAGCCTTGCTTACCATCTCCGACGCCATAGAATTCATCACACTAAATATTACAGGGCCTATTTCTCAGACAATAAACAACCAAACTAATGGTACTCTGGTCATAGACAATTTGACAGCTGGCAATTATCAGGTCGAACTGATTGATGGCAATGGCTGCACAGCAAATTGTAGTTTTGAAATAACAGCTGTGACTCCGAGCTGCTCAAACCTCAGTGTTTCGCCGACAATCATCGATGTCAGCTGCGCATCAGGTAATGATGGTGCCATTCTATTAACTGTAAGCGGAAACAACCAAGCCGTAACCATAGATTGGGATGAGCCTAGTCTCCCAGACAATTTCACCATAGGCGGATTGACTCCTGGCACTTATACAGCTACCATATTCGAAGGAGGTTTCGGCAACTGCCCAACAGCTGTAAGCTACACACTAAATCCACCACCTGATTTGGATATTAGTTGTACAGTTATAGCCAATTCTTCCACGCCTACCAGCAATGATGGCGCTGCGAGCGTCGATCTGAATGGAAGTATAAGTACCTACATATTGACCATAACCGGCCCTAGTGGAACCTTTGTCATCAACCCGGCTACCGATCCTCAAATTCTGGCAGGTTTACCGCCTGGCGATTATACCGTGGAAGTCACCGATACAGATGGATGTACAGCACCGGCAGGTCCTTGTAACTTCACCATTGGCGTTGACCAAAATTGCACCTTGGCCGTAACCCCATCAATAACTGATCCCATTTGCAATGGAGAAAACACTGGGCAAATCGAGCTAATGGTATCAGGGGCTTTGGGTCCATTGACCATCCAGTGGTCTATTCTCGGCTTTGATGACCAGACGATAGCCAGTGGACTGGGATCTGGTGATTATTCGGTCATCATCACCGATACCGGAGGTGATAATTGTCAAGTCAATATTGACGATATCGAGCTAGTCGATCCTCCAGCTCCTATGCTGAACTGCAATCAGATCCAAGCCGAGTCCCAAACCGGCGCCAGTGATGGCCAGGCGCAAATCAGTATTTCCGATGCGGTGGAACCGGTAACCCTAGTCATAAGTGGTCCGGTAAATCAAACTTTGACCAACCAAACCAACGGAAATACCTTTCTCAATGGATTGCCCGGTGGAAACTATCAAGTGGAGCTTACCGACGGCAATGGCTGCATGGCTACTTGTACATTTAACATAAGTACAGATACGCCAAGTTGCTCAAATATAAACGTAGACATCAATATCGATCCAGTGAGCTGCGCAGGTGATGATGGTAGTGCCAGCATAATAGTCATAGGTAACGTGCAACCAGTCATTATCGACTGGGACGACCCGACACTACCCGATGATTTTAACCTTACCGGACTTTCGGCAGGAACTTACACAGGTACCATATTCGAGGGTGGATTCGGCAACTGTCCAACTCCCATTTCCATCACCTTATTGACGCCCCCTGACGCAACTATTAATTGCAATGTACTGAGTGAAGCTAGCGGGCCTGCAGTAGAAGACGGCAGTGCAGAAGTAATATTCACCAGCGGTACACCTCCTTATCAAATCACCATTCAGGGCAATGGCCAGACAAATACGAGTGCAAGCTCTGACAATTCCTTTCAGTTCGATAACCTGGGTGTAAGCGTATATACTGTGACAGTTGTAGACGACAACGACTGCTCGCAGACTTGCAACTTTACGATTCAGCAAGCCAGCTGCACCCTGGATTTGGACTTTAGCGCTACGAATATCGGTTGCACAGACGAAGACAATGGCAGCATAACCCTATTCATCGATGGCAACCAGGGGACTGTCACCATCGATTGGGACGACGACACTTACGATGGACAACAAGACCTAACTGGCCTGACAGAAGGAGAATACAATGTGACGGTTACAGATCAGGTAGGCTGTTTCTTGTCACTGGGTCCGATCAGCATCATTAATCCAGAAGAATTGGAGGCTATTTGCTCAGAATTTCAACCCATCAGCAATCCGAATGGAGATGATGGCCAAATCAATCTAAACATAACTGGCGGAACTGGTCCATATACCATAGAGGTCAGTAGTAGCGATCCAGGCTTTTCCGTTACCCAAATTGTGGATACGCCTGGAGATTACCAATTTGGACCATACGATGAGGATGCTTACGAATTTTTAGTCACCGATGCTTCGGGTTGTACCAGTGATTGTGTTTGGTTTTTATTGGGGCCACCTTGCCCGGCCATTACCATAAATCAAAACCTTATAACGCCCGTTTCTTGTTTCGATGGTAACGACGGAGCCATTTCAGTAACGGTATCAGGTGGTACGGAGCCCTATTTCTATCAATGGTCTCCAAGTCTTTCAGACACCAACTTTGTGGAGGGCTTAACTGCTGGTCAGTATATATTGGTGGTTTTTGATGCAGATAGTTGTACTGCTGCCCAGTCTTTTGTCGTGGATCAACCAACTGCTCTACCAACCCTTAACTGTCAGGTAATAGCCGATGAAAGTACGCCCAATGCCAATGACGGAATAGCGGAAGTGACCACGAGCAGTCCTAGCGATTCTATCGAGTTAATTTTAAGCGGACCTGACACCAATCAGTCTTTCACTGCTGCAGGCAATGGAAATCAGACATTCGATAACCTAGCACCGGGCGATTATCAGGTGGATCTGATAGATGGAAATTGCGATACTCTGAGTTGTACTTTTACGATTGGTGGCGTCGATTGTAATGTAGATATAGACGTCTCAGCTGTCGATAGTACCATTTGCGAGGATGCATGCCTAGAACTCAATCTGGACTTCTCTGGTACTGGTCCTTTCAATATGACTTATTTCGTATACGGACAAGGAGATACCATTCCCAACCTGGCTTTAGCTACCGCCTTTCAAGATACCGTACTCGATTTCTGTATTTTCCAAATCGTCTTACCAAATTTGGAAGGCTTAGTGATCACTAGTGTTGGAAACATTGGCTGTAGTATCGATACGTTTATATCTGTTCCACTATTATCTGGCGTATCTGCCCCCCAGCTTATTCTGGATCCCACCGATGCCAATTGTAGTCAGGCTGGGACTATTACAACAACCATTTCGGGCTCCACATTCACGCCATTCTCTTACGATTGGTCAGATGATGGCTTAGATGGACAACCAGATCCCATCGGTCTGGATCCTGGCCAATACAGTTTGACCATTACAGATGCTCTGGGATGTCAGGATTCGGCAATGACGATCATTAACTTGATCGATGACGCACCTATGGTCAATGCAACCACCCAAACATCAATTGTTTGTGCAAATGAGTGCCTGATTCTGGATTTAGAATTGACAGGATTAGCTCCGTTTTCAGTAGAAGCCAATATTTACGATGAATTTCTGCCTCCCATCAATATCATCTTCGATCAGATCAGCGGAGACACGAGTATTTCCAGCTGTGAACTAAGCTTCGATTTAACCCAATACGACAGTATAGAAATCATTACTGTTGCCGATAATCTCTGCGACTCAGATACGAGCATTGTCATTGCATTCGATATTGTCGACAATACCACAATTGATTCGAGCGGTACTTTTTGCACAGGCGATCAGGTAATTATCGGTGGGCAGATCTTCGATGCCACCAATCCTTCAGATACATTTACAGTAGCAGGTGGTGTGGGAAACTGCGATACTTTATACCAAGTAGACCTGAACTTCCTGCCTGCACAAAGTATCATCGACACCTTGGATCAAACGATTTGCCTAGGTGATTCTATCCTCATTGGCAATACACAATTTGATGCCGCCAACCCAGAGGGGCTAACTGTCATCACGCCGGGTAATTCGAATATCTGCGATAGCAGTTTGTACGTAAGATTAAGTTTCCTAAATCCCGCTTTTGGGTCATTTACCAGCACAGCCTGTGCAGGAGACACCGTACTCGTAGAAGGTACGGCCTTTACCATCCAAGATCCCGATGGATTGGTGACCATCTTTAATGGGGCAGCTAATGGTTGCGATAGCCTATTGTCAGTGATCATCAACTTTACGATTCCACCGGAAGTAGAACTCATGGGCGACGA
>JBCDFE010000194.1:0-8855 GCA_039178745.1 Bacteroidota bacterium
CTTAACGCACCAATAAATTCTCCATACATTGGGTTTGTCTTTAAACCCCCGGAGCGCTAGCCCGTCCTAAATGCAAAACATAACATGAGCCGTAGCCGACTGATTCTAGCCCTATATCTACTGCCTTTGTGTCTTTTTGCTCAAATCACAAGTGGCACCATAGAATATCTCGAAACCCGAACCTTCCCCTACAACGACTGGATGTCTAACGAGATGAAGGAGCGCATGGACGAGATGCGCGCCAGCGGTGAACTCGACCGCATAGGTGTCCTCTCTTTCAATCAAACGGCATTTTCCTACAGCCAAAAACCCAGAGAGCGTCCAACCAATGCCAACCGGGATCGAGGAGGCTGGGGCGGTAGCTGGATGAGGCAAGCGACCGACAATCCCGATGTCTTTTACACCAACATGCAGGATAGTAGCATCGTAGAGAAGCGGCGCATACTGGATCGCAGCTTCATCATTCAAGACGACTGGCAGGTGCCCGAGTGGGAGATACCCGAAAATCAGCGGCCAAACATGGCCTACACACTACCTTCTGAAGTAGCTTATGCCGTATCTGCCGAAGGAGACACCCTCACCGCTTACTTTTCTCGCTCCATTCCCATGGGTATCGGGCCGCGAGGCTACGGTGGTCTACCAGGAGCCATCGTTTATCTAAAAGTTGAGCGCGATCAGCGAGCAACGGAGTACATTTTGCAGACCATGCAGCCTGCCTCAGAAGCAACCGAACTCACCATTCCAGAAGATGGAGACGTCGTTAGCCGCGAGCGCTTCGATGAAATGGATGAACAACGCCGTGAATCGAGAGAGCGTCGCATGAGGTCCTGGCGGCGCACCAGGCGCAACTAGCACAAGCACACTTCCTACATGCTCTGATTTTACCCCTTATGAAAACTTACTTATTCGTTCTGCTGTCTTTTTGTTTTGGACTTCCGCTGGTCGGTCAGTCAGATATAGGCGGAAAGGTCACAGATTCTACATCCACTTCTCTTCCAGGAGCCAATGTCGTTTTACTGCGCGCATCCGATTCACTATTGGTTGCCTTCGCTACCACCGATAACAGAGGCGACTTCCTACTCGAAAATGTGCCCGTCGGTACCCACCAAATGACCGTCTCCTTTCTGGGCTTCGAGCGCTCCCCACAAATAATCGAAGTCACAGAAGAAGACCAATACCTCGGTTTAGGCGACCTGGTCATGTATCCGGCGGGCTATCTGCTCAGCAATGTAGAAGTCACCGCAGATCGCATACCCATTCGCATGGTTGGCGACACCATGATGTACGATGCCGAAGCATTCGCCGTTGGCCAAAACGCTACCGTGGAAGACCTGCTCAGGCGACTGCCAGGGATGAGCATAGACGCAACTGGAGCCATCACCTGGCGCGGCCAGACCATCAATCAGGTGCTGGTCAATGGTCGTCCGTTTTTCTCTGGCAATTCGACCCTCATCACCCAAAACCTGGAAGCAGAGGCCATCAGTAACGTGGAAGTGTTCGACCAGCAGACCAATAGGGAAGAACTCAGTGGGGTAGACGATGGCGAAGAGAATACGACCATCAACCTGGAGATGAAAGAGGAATTCAAAGCCAGGATTTTTGGAGACCTCGAAGCGGGCTACGGCACAAACGAAAGGTACAGGGGTGGTGCCAAGTTATTCCGCATCAGCGATGTGAGTCAGTTCGGCCTGTTAGGTACGATAAACAACATCAACCAAGTTGGCTTCTCTGTCGATGATATGCTGGGTTTTAATCAAAGTATGGGGCGCGGCGGCTACATCAAATTTGGAGGCAATGGAGACCTACCCATCTCTTTTGGCGATCAGGCAGGTGGCCAAAACCGCAGCATCGCCACTGGCCTCAACTACGGTACCACACTTGGAAAGGCAGAAATATCGCTGGCCTATTCCCTCTTTGATAGAAATCAGAGTCAATCCCAGTCAATCCTCGAAGCCATTAACCGCCCCGATAATATACGTGAAACGAATACGGACCAATTCAACACCTCCGAGAGCTTCAGCCACCGAATCACCCTTAACGTCGAGCAAGATTTGGATTCCTTATCCCGCTTAGATGTTTTTGCTGCAGCCTTTATCGTAGGAAGCCAGAATAACGAATTGTCCGGTGTGTCCATCTTTGACCCCGGCCAGGATGAGGAGACCTATACCGTAGATGATCGAGGACAGAATGATCGCCCAGGTGGTGAGCTCTACATCGATTACAGCAGACGACTAGGCAAGCCGGGTCGTGTACTTGGTGTGGAAATAGACGGTGAGATCAGTCAGGAGGTCGAAGATATACGCGTGGCCACCGAAGGGCTCAGTGAAGAGCTGGCCATTCCTGGCGCCCTGATCAACGGCATACAGATCCAGGACCGAACGACAGATAACCTGGATGTAAGCGGTAATATAGAATACAGCGAGCCCATAGGCGATAGTTGGACCTGGGACACCGAAGCCAGCATTGGAATCAACAGAGAAGAGGGCGATTTCATATTCAATACCGAAGGTAGAGATGCCAGGAATATCCTGACCAGAGATTGGCAACCGACAAGTGTAGAAACGGGTTTCTCCTATCGATTCGGAGATAGAAATAGTGCGCGCATTAGCGGAGAGTTCTTTTCTGGCCAATTGGACTTGAGCGGAGATGAAAACAGAAGCACCAACTTTACCTACTTCTTACCTAGTGCCAATCTCAGGTTGCGACTTGACAAAAGCAACATTCGCTTTTCATTCAGATCCAGTGTAGATGAGCCCAGCCTCAATAATCTTCAAACCATCGCACAGCCAGGCAGATCCGGCCGGGTTTCTCTGGGCAATCCGACTCTCGAACCCGCCGTTAGGTTCAGCCCATCTGTCAATTATTGGTTCAATGATCAGTTTAGAAGTATAACGCTATTTACCAGATTAAGAGCCTCTTATATCGATAATGCTGTCGGCAACGAAATTACTTTTTCTCAGGGTCAGCAAATCTATCGTCCGATCAATGTCAGCCATGCTTGGAGCCAGTCTTTCAGCTTGGGCGGCACCATTGGGGTGAATGCCATTAATGGGCAATTTTCCCTTCAGGCCAATCTAAGTGGCAGCCAGGGCATAGGTGTCGTAGATGGTCAGGAGCGCGATAACATCTCCAATACAATGGGCATAGAAACAAGCCTGAATACGGAGATCAAC
Source organism: Bacteroidota bacterium (assembly GCA_039178745.1). Classification (GTDB taxonomy): domain Bacteria; phylum Bacteroidota; class Bacteroidia; order Chitinophagales; family Saprospiraceae; genus Neolewinella. The sequence continues at coordinate 3,174 of JBCDFE010000194.1, forward strand.
GAGAATAGCTTCCTCACACTTGGCTATGAGTGGTCTAGGAATGTCAATCGATTTGCAGACGATGACGCAGATGTTATTACTACGGTCTCACACGACATCTTTACCAAATTCGGTTTGGAATTTAGCGAGGCTTTCCGATTCGAAGGTCTGTTCACTTATCGGATATTCGAAGAGGCAGCCTTTGCCGGGGCCACCAATATTCCAGAACTGGGGGCAAGTATAGAATGGCGTCCATTCAAGGAGAGCGGTCACTACTTCCGCCTCAATGCTTTCGATCTATTCAATCAAAATACCATCATCAATCGATCGGTCAATAGCTTCGTTACGCGCGAGACCAATAGTGATGCGCTGGGGCGTTTCTTTTTATTGACCTTCTTCTACAATATCTAGTAAAGCTTTAAGTACTGATCATTTCGAGTATGCCTGCATATACCATGGCTACGGGCAGCCCCATGATGTTGTCGTAGGTACCCTCTATCTTTCGCACTTTACATAGACCAATCCATTCTTGTATGGCGTAAGCACCTGCCTTGTCGTAGGGTTGGTAGTGCTCTATGTAGTAGTTTATCTCTTCTTCGGATAATGGCTCGAAGTGAACTTGCGCTCGGGCAGATCTCACCATTTCCCGCTCGGCTGTCTTGAGACATATACCAGTTACTACCGTGTGCACTCTACCGCTGATCTTTCTGAGGGTATCCTGAGCATGAGTCTTGTCACGAGGCTTGCCGTAAATGGTATTGTCCAAAACAACTACGCTATCGGCCGTAAGCAGAATTTCATCTTTGCCGCTTAGGAAATCCATGCAAGCATGAGCTTTTAGGCGGGCTAGGTAGGGAGCAACCTCCATAGCTGGCAGATCATCGGGATAAATTTCTTCGACTTCCCTGGTTTCAACACGGAAAGGAAGGCCTGCTCGCTCGAGTAATTCGGATCGGCGTGGAGATTTACTGGCCAAGACAATGGTTAAGCTGGGAGGCAGCATGGGCGAAAAATTTGGTGCGAAGGTAACTTTTTCCTCACCAGAAACTCGCCAGCAAACCCAAACCCAGGAGTAGATAAAGCTTCAGGCCCGTGCTCAAGTTGTGCCAGTCTTGGGTCGTTTTTGCTCGATAGAATAGCCAACTGATCACAAGAAGCCCAGCTAGCAGCGCATATAGATAAGACTGTACATAGAAAGAGGCATAGGAAGGCCATCTAAAAAGGATGGGGACAAGCAGAGCAAAAGCGGTTGCTAGGGCTATGAGCTGGGCAAGTACCTGAGCAGGTCTAGTGCCAAATAAGACGGGAAAGGTCTTAAGCCCGGTTTTTTGATCGCCTTCTCGGTCTTCTATATCCTTCGCGAGTTCTCTCAGCCAGGTAGCTAAAAAAGCAAATAGCATGAAGATGAATAGCGTTCGCATGACTTTATTGGCCGTACCTGGAGCTACCTGAACCAGCTTGTATATGCGGGCACGCTCTGCAAGACCAATGATTCCAGGTACGCAGGCACAATACAGCCCGATGACAATGTTGCCGACCAGCGGAAGTCCTTTCAAAAACCAACTGTATAGTGCTAAAAGCCCCACCGAAAGGGGATATAGCCATAGAAAAGGCAGTTCGTTTAGCCTAAAAGCCACGATCAGGCTCAGTAAGAAGCCACCTAAAACACTCAGTGCGTATAACCACTGCACCAGATCTCGACCAAGCGCTGGCACTGGGTTGGTGCCGGGTCTGTTAATCTCATCGACTTTGGCGTCCCTTAAATCATTGATAATGAAGCCCGATGCGCTGATGGCGATGGTGATTACGATCAGCTGCCAAAGGCGCCACTCACTTACCTTTGGGGTAAATCCCACTGAAGTGTAGGCGGGCAGGAAGACTCGATAGTAAACAAGCAACTGAGTAGCCACAACAACCAGTAAGTTGGGCAGCCTGATAAGCTTCAGGAAACGCACGAGATGACGAATCATGCACGCAAAAGTAGCTAAAAGGTGTAGTCTACTCCCGCATTAGCTCGCGACTAATGACCAACTTCTGAATTTCTGATGTGCCTTCGCCAATGGTACACAATTTGCTGTCGCGCCAATACTTTTCTGCCGGATAGTCTTTAATGTATCCGTAGCCACCAAATATTTGGACCGCATCGGTTGCTACAGCTACACAAGTTTCGCTGGCATGATACTTGGCCATGGCAGATTCCAGGGTGCATTTTTCGCCGGCATCCTTCAATCTGCCTGCGTCGCGAACCAAGTGCTCGGCAGCTTTTAGCTCTGTCCCCATATCAGCCAACTTGAAGGCAATGGCCTGAAATTTGCTGATAGACTTCCCAAATTGCTCGCGTTCCTTCGCGTATTGCTTGGCTGCTTTATAAGCTCCATTGCCTATGCCCAAACTCAGTGCGGCAATAGAAATGCGCCCGCCGTCCAGGATTTTCATACTTTGAATGAAGCCTTCTCCTACTTCACCCAAGACCTGATCGGCTGGTATATGGCAATCTTCGAAGATGATCTCAGCAGTCTCGCTAGCGCGCATACCGACCTTGTTTTCTTTTTTGCCGGCACTGAATCCTTTTTGTCCCCTTTCGACGATAAATGCCGTCATACCATGGCTATCCAGTAGCTCTCCTGTGCGGGCGATGACTACGGCTACCTCTCCGCTGGCACCATGGGTGATGAAGTTTTTGGCTCCATTGATGATGTAGCTGCCATCATCTTGTTTTTCGGCTACCGTGCGCATACGACCTGCATCAGATCCCGTATTGGGTTCGGTCAGCCCCCAGGCGCCTATCCACTCTCCGGAAGCTAATTTGGGCAAATATTTTTGCTTCTGAGCTTCGTTGCCAAACATGAGGATATGATTGGTGCATAGCGAATTGTGGGCAGCCAGACTAAGACCTATAGCGCCACATACCTGGGCAATTTCATCAATGATGGTAATGTACTCTGCATAGCCCATGCCCGTACCGCCATACTCTTGAGGAACTAAAACGCCCATGAAGCCGTACTCGCCCATTTGTTTGAAAAGCTCTCTTGGGAAGTGCTGATCTTCGTCCCACACTTCGCGATGGGGGAGGATGTGCGTATGAGCGAAATCACGAGCTGTTTGCCTAATGAGCTCTAGCTCTTCTTTTTGCGTAGGCGATGCAATGCTTACCATCTAGAAATTTGATTTTGATCGACTTGGTTAGAAGTGGGTTTAGGTATCGTAAAAATGGTGTTGCGCCATTGGTTTAGCACCATGCACAAATATAATAATTTAACGCGAAGCGAGGCAGGTAGGTTTTGTTTGGAGTAATCTTGGGCATCGTAAAAAAACTTGTATTTGGAATTTGGTTTTTGCAGCAGAATATTGTCTCTAAAGTCTTTGAAATTTCAGCTCAAATGATGGAACTATAACGAACTGTTGTGCAATTATATTTTGTAGGTTATTCTGATCGAATGTTAAATCAAAATTATATTCTGTCTTGGGGTGGTTTGGTTAAATCTTTTAGATGACCTTTGTGTTGTAATTAGGAACGGTTGATGTACATACATCAAATCGATCTTGAACCTGAAAATTTATAACCCCATCATGCGGCCATTCATATTATTTGGGCTGCTTATAGCTCACTTCATTCCAGTTGCTGGTGGCTCCATTTTCGACTTGATTTCGAGCGGAGCGGATGTGCGTGAACTAACCATATCTCTGCCACTAGACAGCATTTATGCCAAGACCAATAATAAGCAGGATGCTTGGCTGACATTTACTGACGAAACGGGCCTCGATCAGCGCTGGCCCCTCCATGTAGGTGTGCGCGGCAAATTTCGCCGCCGCACCTGCACCTTGCCTCCATTGAAGCTCGATTTCAATAAGGGAGATTTAGAAGCCTATGGTTTGAGTAGGCACGACAAACTCAAGCTCGTCGTGCCTTGCCAGGAAGGCGAAGCCTATGAGAATCTGGTGATCAGGGAATACCTGGCTTATCAAATATATGCCGACCTGACCCCTTATCATTTCCGTACTCAACTGTTAGCATTGACTTTGGTCGATGTGCATGGCAACTGGCCAGATCAAACTCTGATGGCTTTTGTGATAGAAGACACCGATGAAATGGCGGAAAGACTAGGCGGAGAGGAAGTAGACAATCTCCTGGGCCTAACCGCCAATCAATGGAACCGCGAAGCAGAAATGGCACACAGCCTGGCCCAGTTTCTACTGGGCAATCACGACTATAGTCTGACTATGGTGCGCAACATCAAGCAAGTGCGCTTAATCGAAACGGGATTGCTGGTGCCGGTCGCGTATGATTTCGATTTTAGTCAGCTGGTATATGCTCCCTACGCCACCATTAACACCGCAGCAGGCCAGGAGTCCTTTACCGATCGGATCTACCTCGGATATCCGGTAACTAATGAGGAAGTGGCCAGTATGCTAGAACGAATGGAATATCAGCGTAGGGATGTGATGAAAATGGTGCGCCAGAGTAAATTACTGAACTACGATGATCGTCATCAGATGGCAGACAGACTACAAAATGGCTTTAATGCACTGAGACGCGTGTTGAGATCGAATGCAAAAGAATCTATCTACACGAGTCTGAGCGGTCGGGAAAACACGGCGCTTGACTCTGAGTCCGACGATTTGTTGGGTAGAGATTAAGCTGCGCTTTGCTAGTAGGTAGCCGACAGGCATAGGAAGAGACAGATTCTTCTTATGCCTGTTTTTTTATCCACAACAGGCTGGAGTCGCCATAGCTCAAGAATCGATATTCGTTCTGAAGAGCATGTGCATATATTTTTTTCCAATCGGAGCCAGTCATCGCGGCAATAATGAGTAATAGGGTAGAGCGTGGCTGATGAAAATTGGTGATGATGGCATCGGCAATCATAGGTGGGATGCCCGGAGCGATAATCAGTTGGGTATGTGCCCTGAGCATATCCATCTCTCGCTGCTCCAAAAATTTAATCAATTGCCGCATGGCATCTGCTGGTGCCAGGTGTGGTGCAGAAGTATCAATGGCTGTCCATTGAGCTAGCTTAACCACGGAGTTTTCTTCTCGATCTTCGATAGCCAGCTGACCGGCCTGGGCCAATCTGCCCAAATGATAGCAACTTTCCAGGGAGCGCAAGCTGGTCGTACCTACACAAATAATGGGTTTCTGCTGCTCGAGTTGCTGGTGTATATTCTGTAGGGTATCTAAACTCAGCTCTATGTATTCCCGGTGCATCTCGTGTCCTTCCAGGGTCTCACTGCTCACCGGTTTGAAGGTGCCTGCGCCTACATGCAGCACCAGCTCAGTCCACTGGCAGTCTTTAGCTTTGAGTTCCTCCAGAACACCGGATGTAAAATGCAAACCCGCAGTTGGGGCAGCTACAGAGCCTTCTTGTTTGGCAAAAACGGTCTGATATCTTTTGCGGTCGGAGGCTTTGGCAGCTCTACCGAGATAGGGTGGCAAGGGAATCTGCCCGATCAGCATAAGGATCTCCCCCCAACTGAGGGAAGTATCCGACCAGCGGAAGTCCACACTAAAACTCCCTCCTTCCAGGCGAGCCCCCCTTTTGATATGCAAAGCTATAGGCGACAGGCTTGGCCGATCTATATTTATGGTAGTCTCGCCACTTTTCCATCGCCTATTTCCTCCGATCAGGCAGGCCCATATAACGGGTTCACGGCTCGACAATGACAACTGATAGTCTACCGGACTGAGGGGTTCCAGACAGAAGA
>JBCDFE010000195.1:0-8842 GCA_039178745.1 Bacteroidota bacterium
CTACCAATTCGAGCGATTTAACTTGGGATTGGACCTCCTGAATTTAGATTTGAGCGGGGGCATCAGATTGACCGAAGGCGGTATGGATCTGGATTTGAATTTCAGTACTGAAGACGGACGCTTGACCGACCTCATTCGCCTACTGCCAGATGAATATCTGGGACCGATTGCCCAGCTGGAAAGCCAGGGTAACTGGTCCTTAACAGGAAGGATACTCGGACCGTATACCGATCGGTTGAGCCCTAAAATCGATGCCCGCGTAAGTTTTGCCGATGGCCGATTGTCGAGTCCCAAGATAGACGCACGCGCACGAGACATTGCCTTCCAGGCTTCTCTAACCAATGGCGACTTACAGCGTATGTCCAGCTCTATACTGAGTATCACCGATTTCAGCGGTGAATTCGACGGAGAGCCCTTCGCACTCCAGGCCACCATAGACAACCTGGAAGATCCGCGCATCGACTTGCTCGTAAACGGTAACATTGCCCTGGGGGCATTACCCGGTCTACTACCCATCGATAATATAGCGGGTGGGCGAGGTTTCTTGCAGGTCGAAAATTTGCGCTTGAATGGCCGATATGAAGACATGCTGCGGCCCAGGCAAATGGGGCGTGTCAATGCCAGTGGCCGGCTGAGGTTGGATAGAGCCGGTTTTGAAATCAATGAACGGCCGATCAGACTGCCATCGGGAAGCCTAACCATTGACGATAATCAATTAACCATACGCGAACTGGTTGTCGAGGCACCAGGTACCGTGCTGGAGTTTACAGGAGAAGCCACCAACCTCATTCCCGTACTCTTTGCCGATTCGCTCAATAGTCAAGATGCCGCTCTTGAATTTCGCGCCATGATGGTGGCCAGAAGCATAGACCTCGACGAGTTATTTCAACTCTATGGCGCTACAGACGAAGAAGTGGAAGCAGCAGAGTCGACCGGAGAAGCCGATAGTCTGCGCCGTCGAAATGTAGCAGAGCAAGCCAGACTTACCGACCTGATGCGTGGGCGCTTTGAGGTGCAGGTCGATATGTGGAACTACGACGAAATCGAAGGTGAAGATTTTACGGGCCAGCTCGAATTCGATGAGCGGGGCATGCTGCTGCGTGGTCAAACCGAAGCCATGGACGGCAACTTTCAACTCGATGGCCGTATGTACTTTCAACCTAATCAGCGGATCAGCGCTCGTGTCACCGCCGATCAGGTCAATGTGACCGACTTCTTCGCGCAGAGCAATAACTTCGGCCAGGAGGTACTCACTGCAGATAATCTGCGCGGAAACCTCGACAGCAAAATGGCCATGGAGGTCTACTTCGACGAGGCTGGCTACATTGATTACGAACGCCTGCATATTCTGGCAGGCATTGGAATTTACGATGGCGAATTGCGCAATTTCGAAATGCTCGAAAACTTTGCAGCTTTCCTGAAAACTCGCGATCTGGAACGAGTCAGGTTCAGTCAGTTAGAGAACTATCTCGAAATCAAAGATCGAAATGTTGCCATACCTACCATGTTTATTCAGTCTAGCGCTATGAACATGACCATCTCCGGCGATCACACCTTCGACAACTTCATAGACTACAACATCAAGGTCAACGCGAGCCAGGTGCTCGCCAACAAAATTGGCCGCCACGATCCCGATCTGAGCCTGCTGCGCGCTAGGCGAAACGGCTTTTTCAATATGTACTTCAAGATATTCGGCCCTATGGACGAGTTTGCCTACGAGCGGGCCAAGCGAGAGGTTAAGTCGGACTTCCGCAGGTCGGAAGCTCAACGGCAGTCGATTCGACAAGCGCTCGAACGTAGATTTGGTACGGTCATCCAAATGGTAGAAGAACCGACCGATTGGCTAGACGCTGAAGAGACCATCTTCGAACCCGGCACTGATGGGGAGATGGATTTTGATGTTCAGGGCGGCGGTGGCGGTTAGATTTCGGGAATGGTCCTAATTCCACAACCCGGTCTTCAGGGGTTCGTGCGGGGGCCTTTGCGATGCTTCGACCTGCGTAAGTCTAAAAATATTAGGCATTGACTTGAATACGTTTCTCGATTTGCGATAGTAGCCAGTTTCTATCATTTAATGAGTTGCATTCGCTCACTTTGGTCCGCAGTTTGTTAAAAGAATCTATGTTTTGCATGCGGTCTAGCTTTTTGGTAAATCTCAAGAAGTTCATGTAGGCATCTTTGGTCCCTTTTCCCACCTTTTTTTCCCTCAATAAATAGATGTAAAAGGAGGAGAAAAGGGCATGCATAGGCTCGGTCTCTCCTTGTTCAAAGTAAATTTTTAAGAGCATAGCGCGCGCACCCAGTGCATAGTGTACGTCAGTGAACTCGGTGTCTCTAAGATGCCCCAGCGACTGCTCATACTTATGCTGATAATAATACAAATCGGCCATGCTGTAGTGATAGGCGTCCTCTCTGGTATGGGCAGGCAATAGCCCCGTATAGCTCTCGATGATTTCCTTAACCCAGGCGAACTGGCCTAATCCAAGCCCCAGTTTTACGATGTTCTTGTAGTTAAATGGAGATAGTTTCCCATCTCTTAAAAGATAGCCCCGATCCAGCCCGATTTTGTAAAGTGCTAGTAGTTGGTCGCTGAAGGTCGTGTGGCCTGCCCGGATCTGCCTGATGCAATAGTTGAGTGCAATTTGTATAAGTGCCGTTTGTGCCTCTTTCTCTATAAAATCTGCACTGGTTTGCAAACTGTCAACGAATGCTATCAGGCGCTCCAACTGATTTGGGGTTTGTTGAAGTCGATATGCATTTCTAAATAAGTTGGCCTGCTCGCTATGGGCCAGATCGTCGTAGCTATCATCGGGTCCAAACCAGCTAAAGACGTACTCATTCTTGAAGAGCTCTTGCTGAATGAGCATGGCGCATCCGATTTGCCACTTTTTAGCCAAGTAGTCTGCTTCCAGATTTTTCAGGAGTTCCTCCAGTCTCGGCTGGCGGCTGCGCTCAGCTTGATTTTCTTCCAGAAAGCTGAAGTCGTATCTCATCCTCAGCAAGTCCTGATTGCGTTCATTAGGTGTAGAGATCAACTCCTTGAATCTTCTGGATTGGCGGCGATACGATTTTTTTAATCCTCGCTTTGCAGACGCCTGCAGGTGTATAAGCTCCCACCTGGCGGGTTGCTGCTTAATTTGTTCGAGGGCAATGAACTCTTCACCCAGTCGCAAAAAGGAGCTGGCCAGGTACGACCACTTCTTGGCATTAAAAGTCTTCTTGGGGAATAGCTCGTGCCACAGATGTACCGGATCTAGTTTTGCTGCTTTCTGCTTGTAGACGATGCTGGCCAAACATTTGACGTCTTCGTTCTTGTTAAAGTATGGGGAATGACAAAAATCGGCTAGTTTTTTGAGCTCTTCTGTCGAGAATGAGGAGATTAAGTCATGAAACTTGCTGTTTTTCATAAATCGGGAAGCTCTTGTTTTATGGAAAATTTTTAAATTAAAAATCTGATAATTAAGTAGTTATAAATTTAGTATGATTATTAGCACCCGGAAATTTACACAAATTGTAGTTGTCATGGCTTTGGGTGACCACTAAATTTGCATTGCAATCAGTCGAAATATGCTCAGGTCTAGCCTATTGCTTTGTTGTCTTTCTTTCTTGTGTTCTGGTCAATCCAGTGCGCAGGGACATGTCTTTCCCGGAGACGCAAATGCAGACGGCCATGTAAATCATTACGATTTATTGCCGCTTACTTATGCATTTGGGTCTGTTGGCCCGGCCCGGCCTACAGGAGAAGGAGATGTACCCGAAGAGATTCTTGCTCTTTGGTCCGATGCCTTTCCAGATGGAACCAACTACATACATTGCGATGCGGACGGAAATGGTATAGTCAACTTACTGGACCTAACCAGATTCTTTTCCAATAATGGAATTGTACACGATCCAACCGATCAAGCATTACCACAAACCTTCATCTCGAGTAGCCAATTTACCCTACTCTTCAATGATGGTGATCCCATTAACCCAATGGACATAAGTGGTGCATTTGAGGTGCCGCTGGCGGTCGTACCTACTGGAGGTGAGGAAGAAATAAATGGTATTGCATTTGAGATAAGCTGGGACCCGCAGTTTGTAAGCTCGGTCACTTTTGCCTATGATCCATCCTGGTTGGGTGAAGATGGGCAGGCCATTTCCTATATCAATGCAGATGAAAATACCATTCAAATAGCCGTTGGGCGCCTAGGGCCGAACCCAATTTCAGGAGGCGGCCTTTTAGGGCAACTCAGCATCATTGGCGTGGAAGATCTCGTAGGGCTCATGCCCACAAACCCTGATACCACTATCGGTTTTGTGGATTTCAATGATATCTCTATTGTCGATGGTGGGTTTGTGTCTGTACAATCTACGGGCCAGCCACTACAGTTTACAGGAATCAGTGCTGTGTCTTCAACTAATCCCGAAGTACAAGCCATAGAAGCTACCATTTTTCCCAATCCCAGTCGTGCTGAAGTTAATGTCATCAGTGATCAGGGATTTCAAAGAATTGACCTAATCGACATGTTGGGTCGCCTAACCAATTTATACCAAGGTGATGTACGCAAGTCCTTCATCTATGATGCTTCGGCCTTACCGGCAGGAAATTACTTTCTGCGATTGCAAGGAACCGATGGCTTTGGTACTTACCGCTTTATACGTTCCGCCGAGTGATAATTTTTCAAATTATCTAATCAAATAACCAAATGAATCGCTCTTTATCAATCTTATTTATTTTACTCGGAATGGGGCTTACCCTCACAGCTCAGTATACTGTTAGTGGAAGTGTTACCATACCCCCAGACAATGTTCCCTTGGCAGAGTATCCCGTTGGTGTATTGACCACAGAAGGGGAAGAACTCGCTTCTACTTTCACCGCTGAAGATGGGTTTTACAACCTGAGCTTTGACGCTGTAGAGGATGGCCCTACTACAGTAGTGGTTACCACATTTGACATTTGTAGCGGCGAGACCTTGACCGCTAATTTATTCGTAACTCCGTCAGAAACCGACTATGTCGTTGATTTCAGCCTGTGTACAAATATTAATCCTCCCGATACGACAACCATCTGTCAGGCTTTCTTTACTTCTGAGCCTTTAAATGATGTTCCTCTCGGCTTTCAGTTTACCAACCTCTCCAGCTCTCAAGACCCCATAGATGAATTTATCTGGGATTTTGGGGATGGATTTACAAGTAATGAGGAAAATCCTGTTCACGTATACGCTATGGGTGGTTTGTACAGTGTATCCCTGGCTATCTTCTCTGGCGATTGTGCAGATGAAGAACAGGTTTTCTTTACTGTTTTTGATCCTGGACTTTGCGATTGCCCTGATGTAGAGGAGCCCGTATGCGTAATCGATCACCTAGGTCAGCTGGTAACCTATGGCAATAGCTGTTTAGCTACTTGCGCTGGCTATCCTGAAGACTTTCAATTCTCTTGTGATGAAGATTGCTTCTGTCACACATTTTATGCGCCAGTATGTGTAATCAATGAAACGGGAGATACTTTGACATTCCAGAACCATTGCTTTGCAGAATGCGAAGGTTTTGGAGCAGATCAATGGATTGAGTGCGAAATCGATCCCATTGACCCTTGTGCCTGCGACGACCCATTCCAACCCGTCTGCGTTTTGGATGAAAATGGCGATCAGTTGGCATTCAATAATGAATGTGAGGCGCTTTGCTTAGGATATACCGAAGATCAGTTCGTGCTTTGTGATCCATGCCCTTTTGACTTGGTCATTTTCGGTATAACTGAGTTTTGTGTTTTTACCGACGAGGGCGATACGATAACATATACAGATATATGCGAAGCTACCTTCGATGGTTACGATCTCGATCAGTTTTTCCTTTGCGGCACCTTTGACTGTAGCACCTGCTCGGATGTATTTGAACCGGTATGTGTTCAATTGCCGGATGGTAACATCTTTGAGTATCAAAACTCTTGCTTTGCGGAGTGCGCGGGCTATGATCCATCAACTTTTGTGGAGTGCCTACCCGACGACCCATGCGATTGTGGCCACGATCTATTTCCCGTTTGTGTACAAACCGACGAAGGCGAACAAATACTATTCGAAAATGCCTGCATAGCAGAGTGTTCGGGTTATACCCAAGATCAATTTGTACTCTGTGATCCATGTCCATTCGACGAGATTTTCGGATTCCCTACCGACTCTGTTTTCTGTGGCTTGAATGATGCTGGTGATACCATCACTTTTGCTAACCTCTGTGAGGCATTTTTCCTGGGCTACAGTGATCAGAATATTTTCTTCTGCGGAGATAGCGGAACGGATTGTGAGTGCTTTCACTTCTATGATCCGGTATGTGTCGTAGATTCCATCTCAGGAGAAATTATCGAATTTGAAAATGACTGCTTTGCCAACTGCGCAGGCTACGAGGCTGATGAATTTACCAACTGCAACCCCTTAGACTCTTGCGGATGTGGAGATCAGCCTTTCCAGCCCATTTGTGTACTCGACGACCAGGGAAATCAGATCAGCTTTGACAACCCCTGCCTGGCCAGATGTGCGGGCCACTTCGACTCGGAATTCGTAGAATGCGACCCCTGCCCATTTGACGATATTTTTGGATTGCCCGAAAACATAGTTTTCTGTGCGGTCATCAATCCAGAGACCGATGAGATTATCACTTTCGAAAGTATTTGCGAGGCTTCTTTTGCCGGCTTCTCCATAGATCTACTGTTTGCTTGCGATACGACGCCAACCACTAGTCCAGATTGTCAGGCTGAGTTTACAGGCGGACCTATTTCTGAGGATGGCCTGACCTTCCAATTCGAAGGCTTTTCATTTAGCGTGAATGACTCTCCTGTTATCAGTTGGTCATGGACATTTGGCGATGGAGCTACCTCGTCTGAGCAAAATCCGCAGCATACCTATGGTGCGCCTGGTATGTATGAAGTTGCACTGACTATCGTTACTCTGGATGGATGTACATCGACGGTTGGTTTTGGTGTCATTGCCGGTGAAGACAGCGGTTCAGGCCAGACGGATGTACAATGTCAATCTTTCTTCTTCGTAGAGCAGCCTGACCTCGACAATTTGTTGCTCTTCCAGTTTGTCGATTTCACCATCGGCGAAGTAGAAAGTTGGTCATGGGATTTTGGTGATGGTGGCACATCAAACCAGCAGCACCCCATATATGAGTATGCTGAAGCAGGTACCTACGAGGTCACGCTTACAGCTACGGGCAATGGTTGCCAGTCTGTGGTATCTATTACTATCGAGGTAGGTGAAGGCAACTACTACGGCGACTTCGATTGCCGGGCCTGGTTCTTGCCCATTATAACTTCCGATTCAACGGCTTTCTTCCTCAACTTATCATCGGCCGACGCGGTGAGCTACGCTTGGAGCTTCGGTGACGGAACGGGCAGCTCCGACTACGAAGTTTTCCACGAGTTCCCAGGCCCAGGAACATATACCGTATCTCTGACTATCGAAACCGGAGAAGGCTGCCAAAACACCTTTGAAGCCACCATCACCTTGGGTGGCGAGGAATCTGGATTTATACCGGAGCCTTCATTCCGGGTCTTGAGTAGTACCAGCGAAATAGCTCGGGCTGAATTGTTGGAATTGACAGTTGCTCCCAATCCGACACAAGCAGATGTGCAGCTCAGATGGCAATCCTTGAGTGCTGGAAGTGTAGACTATCAGTTGGTCGATGCCCAAGGACGCATGGCACTGACTGGTCGCACGAATGCTGTGGCTGGGTTGAACCAGCTTCGACTCGACCTAAGCGATCAACCCGCAGGTATGTACCTAATCAGATTGCGCACGCCAGAAGGCCTGGCCGTACAACGTCTGATTAAAAACTAATACAGCTGAATTTTCAAAGTACCGCCAGACAAATCTTGTCTGGCGGTACTTGAAAGGCAAGCTGAAATATAATCGAAGCCGCTGAAACCTCAGCAGTACTCGGTAAAATAAAACTGGATTCCGGCGAAGCCGGAATCCAGTACAAAATCTTATCATCATAGCACTCGGCAAAGGCTATGTAGAAGTGTGTTTGAGAGCGCGCCAATGGGTGCGCTCTTTTTTATTGATACGCCAGGTTAAATAAGGTTAAAAATCATAACCATTTATCGGTTTTTCCATTTAACCAGTACAATAAAATTCAGTACTCTATGCGTATTTTACTCTGCCTGATGGCAACTGTGTTTTTTGCTGCAAATGATGATCCAATAGCTATTCAATTTGGGACCAATGAGAACGGAAATAATTGGAGGGCTGTCAATGATGGGGTCATGGGCGGTTTATCTCAAGGGGTTGTCGAAATGACTGACGAAACAGCAAAGTTTACAGGAGCCATTTCACTGAGGAATAATGGCGGTTTTGCCTCCTTCAGAAGTCCTTACGGCAATTTTGACCTCAGCCAATACACAACCGTCGAAGTTCGGGCTCGCACAACAGGACAAAATTTTGCCTTACAGCTATACCGCAGCCGTGCCTGGTGGGAGCCCTACCTAAAGCATAATCTAGAGCTGGACGAAGGCAATGAATGGACTACAGTCCAAATTCCACTAGCCGATTTCAAGGACACCAGACTGGCAGAGCCTACCGGAAGAGAAATCAATCTAGACTGGCTGGGAGAAACCATCCAGATGTCATTCATCAATACCGGCAAGAAGGAAGGCCCCTTTGAGCTGGAGGTGGATTACATAAAGTTCTATTGAAACAATAGATCAATAAAATCCGAATATCATACATGAGTCATCCCGAATTTTAGGATGACAGACAAAAAAGGCCTTTTGTGTAAATTCGAGGAATTACCACACTCTTCGAAAGACACAAAAGGCCTATGTTTTTAGAAACATTACAAAGTAAAGTAGATCGTAGATCATCTC
>JBCDFE010000196.1:0-8801 GCA_039178745.1 Bacteroidota bacterium
ACAAAGAGCGGATCACCGGCTTGTACCTGATCACCGACCTTGACGAGCAGTCGGCTCAAATTTCCTTGTAGTGGAGAGCCAACTTCTCCTTCGCTGTTTGCTTTTCGATGGGCGGTTACATTCAATTGCAGACCCTGATCCAAGACCTTGATGGACCGAGTCTGGCCATTGAGGTTGAAGAAAACCAGCCTGTTTCCCTTGTTGTCGGGCTCAGTGCGGTTGAGGTATTTGACCGTAATGGTCTTGCCTTGATCGATCTCGATCATAATCTCCTCATTCGATTGCAGTCGGTAAAAGAAGGCCGGGGTAGGTAGCACTTTGACTTCGCCATACTTGCTGTTGAAAGCAAAATAGTCGGCGTATACCTTGGGGTAGAGCAAATAGGAGATCAGTTGTAGGTCGGTTGGTTTTTCGCCAAACTGGTCTTCGTACTCGGTGGCAGCTGTTGCCCAGTCTATAGGATCGAGATGTGCATTGGGCCTCTCGGTATAGGGCTTTTCGTCCTTGAGCACCATGCGCTGCACGTCTGCCGGGAAGCCGCCCTCGATCTGCCCCAGATCACCTCGCATGAGCGACTTCACACTCTCCGGAAAATCTAGCTGATGACCTCTTTCTATTACATCTTCCTTGCTCAGTCCGTTGCTGGTCATGAACATCGCCATATCGCCCACCACTTTTGAGCTGGGGGTCACTTTCACGATGTTACCGAATATTTCGTTGGCCGCCCGGTAGTTTTCTTTAATGGTTTCGAACTGATCTTCGAGTCCTAGCCCTCGTGCCTGCGGGCGTAAATTGCTGTACTGCCCACCGGGAATTTCGCTTTCGTAGATCGATGCCGTTCCGGCTTTCAGCTCGGTTTCAAATGGATAATAGTACTTGCGAACGGCCTCCCAGTATGCGCTGAAGGCATTCAACCTGCGCAAGTCTAAATTATGCGCACGTTCATGGCCCTGCATCATGGCTACCAGGCTATTCAAGCTAGGTTGTGCGGTCAGTCCGGATAGGGAGCTGATGGCCAAGTCGACCACGTCTACACCGGCTTCGATGGCCCGCATATAGGTGGCCGATTGTATGCTGCTGGTATCGTGTGTATGTAGGTGTATGGGCAGATCGACGGTTTCTTTCAAACTGCTCACCAACTGTTCGGCGGCGAGAGGTTTGAGCAGGCCTGCCATGTCTTTGATGGCCAGTATATGCGCACCGGCATCCTCCAGCCGTTTGGCCAGATCGAGGTAGTACTGTAGAGTGAATTTGGTTTTGGTCGGGTCGCTAATATCGCCTGTATAACAAAGGCAGGCTTCGGCCAGGGAGTTGGTCCGCTCGCGCACGGTTTCTATGCTCACACGCATATTCTCTACCCAGTTGAGGGAATCAAAAATGCGGAAAACATCAATGCCTGTCTCGGCTGCTTGTTCTATAAATCGGACAATCAGATTGTCGGGGTAGGCTTTGTAGCCAACGCCATTTGAGCCCCGTAGCAACATCTGGAAAAGGGTGTTGGGTATGGACTTCCGCAGGTCGGAGAGTCGCTGCCAAGGGTCTTCGTGCAGGAATCTATAAGCAACATCGAAGGTAGCTCCGCCCCAAACTTCGAGGCTGAATAGCTCGCCAATGCCACTCTTGGCATAGCTTTCGGCCACCTTCAGCATATCGTAGCTGCGCATGCGGGTAGCCAACAAACTCTGATGCGCATCGCGGAAGGTGGTATCGGTATAATGTATGCGCTTTTCTTGCTTTAACCAGTCGATAAAGCCGTCTCGGCCCAGTTTGACGTATCGATTTCTGGAGCCTGCCGGAAATGGACCAAAGCGATCGAAAGCGGGCACAACGGGTTCTAAAAACTCTTTTTTAGGATCTGGATCGCCTACATCAGGATGACCATTGACTACCACTTCTGCCAGATAGCGCAGCATTTTGGTGCCCCGGTCCTTGAAGTTTCGACCCTGGAGCAGCCCCTGGTGCTCAGGGATGAATCGAACGGTAGCTTCTCCGTTTTGGAAGGTCTCGTTTTCCAGCAAATTGAGGAGAAAGCCGATGTTGGTCTGTACACCTCTTACCCTGAATTCGCGCAGGGCCCGATGCAATCTTTGAGCTGCACCTTTTAATGTTCTGCCCGAGGCGGTAACTTTAACGAGCAGACTATCGAAAAACGGACTGATAACAGCACCGGCAAAGGCCGTTCCTGCATCCAGGCGTATGCCCATTCCACTCGCTGACCGATAGGCGATCAGGGTACCGTAGTCAGGTTTGAAATTGTTGGCGGGGTCTTCGGTCGTTACCCGGCACTGGATGGCGTAGCCATTGGCCTTGATGTCTTCCTGATTGTGTATGAAGATGGTCTTGTGATCGAGTGGATAGCCCATAGTGACCAAGAACTGCGAACGCACCAAGTCGATGCCCGTAATCTCTTCAGTCACCGTATGCTCTACCTGAATGCGAGGATTGACCTCTATGAAGTAAATGGAATTGTCTTCGTCGACCAGAAATTCGACGGTTCCCGCACAATAGTAATCTACGGCTTTACCCAGCTGGAGAGCATAGTCGTAGAGCTGATCTTTGACCGCTTGTGGAAGGTTTGGAGCCGGTGCGATTTCCACCACTTTTTGAAATCGCCGCTGCACCGAGCAGTCACGCTCAAAGAGATGAACCAAGTTGCCGTACTTATCGCCAAAAAGCTGCACCTCGATATGGCGGGGGTTCTCTATAAACTTCTCCAGGAAGACCGTTCCGTCACCGAATGCTTTTTCCGCTTCTCCGGCCGCTTCTGCTATTTCCAATCTCAGGTCTTGCTCATTTCTGACTACGCGCATACCTCTGCCACCGCCACCAGCCGCTGCTTTTATGATAACCGGATAACCAATTTTCTGAGCTTCTTGCGCAGCAGCTTCCGGATTTTTGGCATCGACTTTTCCGCCAGGTATTTGTGGTACGCCAACTCTCTTTGCCAGGTTTTTAGCAGCGAGTTTATCACCCAGCTGGTCCATAGATTCAGGGGCCGGGCCTACGAAGGCAATGCCATTCTCCCGGCAGGCGCGGGCAAAGTCTACGTTCTCGCTGAGGAAGCCATAGCCCGGATGAATGGCATCGATATTTCGCTCTACGGCTAACTTGATAATGGCATCGATGTCGATATATGGCCTTAATGGCTCATCATCGGGCCCGATTTGGTAGCTTTCGTCAGCCTTGTAGCGATGCAAGCTGTATCGATCCTCGTATGTGTAAATGGCCACAGTGCGTAGCCCGAGTTCTGAAGCGGCCCGCAAGATCCGTATGGCAATTTCGCCCCGATTGGCGACCAGTATTCGATTAAATTTTTTGATTTGGAGAGAGTGCTGACTCATAGGCAGAAAGATAGGACTTTAGACGGCATCGAAAAAATTGCATGGCGCATCAATTCAGAATAGCAAAAGGTTTGCCAATCTCTATATCCAGCTTCTGGTCATGCGCTTATCCTACTGCTCCGCCAGTCAGCCATTTCATTAGGTAAACCAAAGCTACACTAATACCGAGTCCAAGAGATACCTTCGCCAGGTCAGACAGTATATTTTTAAAAGCGCCTTTCAGGTCCAGCTCCCCAGAAGCCGTCTCGTAGTAGGCCACAACAGCGCGGGCAGTCATAGCTATAGCCATAACGACGATGATCCAGTCGGGCACCTGGTCTCTGAGATATACGACATAGCCGATCAAACCCAGCAACACCACATTTAGCACAATACCTAGGCTATGCATGTTTGGCGCGCGCTGAATGTCCGATGGTTCAGCATCTAATTCGAGCCTGTAGCGGATAGCAATTTCGCGCCCGGCCAGCAACCCCAGAAAAACCCAGGTCGTAGACATGGGCACATTGCTAAACTCTTTAAAAAACAGCAGGACCATGCCATAAGTGAAGTCGATAAGCGTAGCCGAGCGAACATCGGTCGTATTGGTTTTGGCTTTGACTATTTTCTGAATCTTGCCTCCCTTAGAATAGAAAATAACAGCCAGCATGAACAAGAGCACACCAAGCGATAAAGCCAGCTCCATGCCCGTAATCGAGCGAGGTAAATACACATAGATATTGGCAAAATCCTGTATCAGCCACTGGCCCCAAAGAAAGCCCGTAGAGCTCCATTGCAGTACCGTCCAGATGCGTTGTTCTTTGGGCTTAATAGGGTTGGCAATAAACCTTCGATCCATAGCCCTGGTGATCAGCTGCCAAACCAATATGGCCACGCAAAATGCCAGGGCATAACCCAATATGGACTTCATGGTCATAGACAGGAGTCCCTTGGGCGCAAAAAAGGTCAGAATTAAAAAGGAGGTGCTGACGGGTATGCCCGTTCGAGTCAATAGCATCAGCACCAAAGGGGGGAGCAGGTATGGCCAACCAAAGGCCGGCATGTCAACTGGACTGGGATAGCGCAGTTGTCCATCATCACCCAGTACTTGTAAGCGCTCGTAGCTTACATCGCCACCATATTGAAACCAGCCATAGACCAGGGTAAAAGTCAAAATGCTACCTGCAAAAAACCATAATACCCACCAGGGGCGCTGCTCGTTAGAAGACAAGAAGGTACCCAGTGTCTGGATAGAGTCGTTTCCGACAACGGCGTAACCGGCTAAAATGAAGCCGACCCACATGACAATTTGAGGATCCAAAGTATTGAGGTGGTTGTGTTTCGGGTGTGAAGCTAGGAAAACGAGCGCTAATGCCCGCTTTGCATGTATTAACTGTGTGTTAAGTAGGATTCAAAACGAAACTGACAAAAGTCATGTACGCTCGTGATCTGGGTCATAGCAAACCCACTGGATCGGGCTGATCTTTGATGTGTCAAAAGGCGATTAAGCCAACACATAACAACAAAAATCATGCAGCTATGACTTGCTTCAATATCAGTTTAACGACCGTTCTCTTGCGATTTTATTTGATGATGGCCATTGTTATAGTTGCCGGATTCTCGGGCATGTGGTGGCTCTCTGTTTTAGCCCTTCCGGTCTTTATCAGCAATATGATCGGACTTAAACTCTGGCCCGTGCAAAAGAGCGCATCTCAAAGAACCAAAGCCAATCAAAATACACTTAAGCCGAGTACACAAGAAATGAAAATGGCCGCCTAACCCTATTGAATTTCAGGTTAATTTAGTTTCGTTTTTGTATATCGTTTGGGGGTTTTAACATCGATATGCTAGCCCGGGTTCTCATGGTCGAGGCTCGGGCTTATTTATCTTTGCAATCGCAAAAACAGACGTATGCCGCCCAGTCCCCACAAAGAGACCGAAACTAACCTTCGCCTGCAGGCCGTCATCGAAACGGCCATCGATGGAATCATCACAATAGATGCAAGAGGCAAAATCGACTCCATCAATCGAGCAGCCAGAGAACTTTTTGGCTATACCTCTAAAGAACTAATCGGAAACAACGTCAAAATACTCATGCCAGAGCCATACCACAAGGAGCACGATGGCTATATTCAACGCTATCAGGAAACGCATGAAGCGAAGATCATCGGTATTGGCAGAGAAGTTCAGGGCAGAAAAAAAGACGGAACAATATTCCCGCTGAGGCTAGCCGTTAGCGAGGTTGATCTGGGCAATAAGGTTATTTACACCGGTATTGTACACGATCTGTCTGAAGTTAAAGCCGCAGAGGCCAGGCTCGAACAATTGAATACCGACCTCGAACACATCGTAGCCGAGCGAACCGATGAACTGGCAAAGACCGTAGATAAGCTCAGTCAAAGCAACAATCGCCTGGCTCACGAAGTCGACGAGCGATTGGAAGCAGAATCTAGGCTGCGCGACGCTTTGCGAAAAGAAAAAGAGCTGGGTCAGCTGAAAAGTCGGTTCGTCAGTTTGGTATCTCACGAGTTCCGAACACCGCTCACCACGGTCATGTCGAGCGCAGACCTCATAGCGGCCTACGAAAAGACCGATCAACAAGTAAAACGACAAAAGCACGTCGATAGAATTCGCCAATCTGTGCAGTCGCTCACCAACATTCTCAATGACTTGCTTTCCCTGTCCAGCCTGGAAGAGGGTGGGGTGCGCAGCAATTTCGAGACCTTCTCCTTACTCGATCTGATTCGAGAACTAGACGACCAGATGCAAGCACTTTTAAAGCCAGATCAACACCTGGTTTTTGAGCAATCTGGCCAAGAGCGAGTCTACAACGATAAGGAGATACTGAGGCGTATTCTGACCAATTTGCTGTCCAATGCCATCAAATACTCTTCACCAGGCACCACCGTTCATTGCCAGATATACCGCAATAACGATTCGCTGCAAATAGAAGTCCGAGATCAGGGCATCGGTATTCCGATAGTAGATCAAGAGCATCTGTTTACTCGGTTTTTTCGCGCCGGCAATGTCGAGAATATTCAAGGCACCGGATTGGGGCTCAATTTGGTGAGGCGCTACTTAGACTTGCTGGATGGCGACATACATTTTGAGAGCACCGAAGGCAAGGGCAGTATCTTTTATATCCAAATCCCTATCCCACCTACCGCTAAACCAAAAGAATGAGCACAAAGTCCACAACCATCTTGGTTATTGAAGACAACGAGGCGGTTCGAGAGAACATAGCCGAAACATTAGAATTGAGCAGCTACCAGGTCCTGACAGCCGAAGACGGAAACGTAGGCGTAAAGCTGGCCAAAGCACATCAGCCCAACCTGATTTTGTGTGACGTCATGATGCCTCAACTCGATGGCTTTGGTGTACTGCGCATATTGTCTAAACAACCCGAGACGGCCAGTATCCCATTCATATTCCTGACCGCCAGAGGAGAAAAAGCTGACTTTAGGCGCGGTATGGAATTGGGGGCCGACGACTACATCACCAAGCCCTTTGGCAAAGACGAGCTGCTGCTGGCCATAGATACCCGCTTGAGCAAATTCGAACGCATTAGCCAAGAAAGTCAGGCAGCAGACCAGTCGAATAATCGCCTATTCGATCTGGAAAAAGGCCGGCAAATCCTGGAGTCCGTCTTTGAACAAGGCGAAAAATTTATCCTGAACAAGAAAGATATCCTATTCGAAGAAGGACAAAAAGCCAGGTATCTCTATCAAATCCTTAAGGGGCGGGTGAAGCTGAGCAGGTACAGCGAATTGGGCAAGTCTTTAATTTTAGACTTGCGCGGGCCCATCCATCGATCTTTAGAACCGAATCCCTTTATGGGTTACCGGGCTATTCTACATGATGAGGGGGAAGGTTGTACAGCTCTTGCGCTGGATGACGAGGTCATTTTGCGTCGCATTCCCACTCGTGTATTTGAAGAGCAATTGCGCAGTGATAGACATGTTTCTGCCTATTTTAGTCACCTCATCAGCAATGATCTGACTCACACCAAGGTTCGTATGCTTTCTCTGGCCTATCAGAGTGTGCGCAAGCGAACGGCGGAGGCCCTGTTGTGGCTAAATGATACTACAGAAAACCTGGATATTGGAAATACGGTAGCTCGCGAAGATCTGGCTCAAATAGTGGGTACAGCCACCGAGAGTGTCATCCGTATGCTGCGCGAGTTCAAAGATGATGGCTATATCTCCCAGGAAAAAGGCAGGCTGATCGTACTCGACCAAGAAGGTTTATCCGAGTTGCCTGCCTAGCACGATCTGATAAAGATCATTTTGGGCCTTGATTTATGTCACCGGCAGCCGGCTTAGCTGGATATAGCTTTGACCATCATTAAAATCGATATTAGTATGCAAAGTGTATCCAGTCAGCATGATTCTTACTTGGCCCTGCAAACCTCTTCTTCAGCTACGGTTGAGACCACACAAAGCCAGGCAAAACCCAAAAAGAAGTGCAATGGACAATGTGCCAAGTGCCGGGCGAAATTTGCAGCGAGATTGGAGAAAGGTTAAGTGTCTGAATCTGAAATGGATCCAATGTTAATATACTCCACCAGCGCATCTAAATCCCAGGCATCTTCCAGTTCGTAAGGGCCGACACGCGTACGGCATAAACTGGCTAGATAGGCACCAGACTGGAGTGCCCGACCGAAGTCGTAGGCCAGCGTACGTATATAAGTCCCTTTGCTGACCGAGACTAGAAAATCAATTTGAGGAAGTTTGTCTGTTGATGCCGTCTCTTCATTATAATTGGGGGTGACTGCATCAGAACTTTCGGGGAAATTATCCATCCCGTTACTCTTGCTACTAGCAGTCGCACGAGGATCGGAACTTTCGGGGAAAGTTCCGACCTGCGGAAGTCCAATTAATTCACCGAGCCGGAATTCGTGTACAGTTACTGCTCTGGCTTTGCGCTCGACTTCTTGACCTGCCCTTGCTTTCTCATAGAGACGCTGCCCATCTACCTTTACGGCACTGAACATTGGAGGTAGCTGCTCGATATCTCCGGTGAGGGATTTGCGGGCTTTTTCCAGCATATCCAGAGTAATATGGTCTACGCCAAATCGCTCATCTATCTCCGTTTCCCGATCGTAGCTGGGCGTGGTGGCACCCAGTGCGAAACTACCCGTGTAGCTTTTTGGCAGGCCGGTTAGTTCTGCCAGCTTTTTTGTCCACTTTCCCGTGCAGATAAGCAACAAACCCGTTGCCAAAGGGTCGAGTGTGCCCGCGTGCCCAACCTTGAATTTCTTCTGCCCGTAGCGCTTGCGCAAAGCGTATCTGAGCTTGTTGATCACATCAAAGCTGGTCCAGCCGATGGGTTTGTCCACCAGCAATAGCGCACCCGACTTGAAGTCGATGGGCGGGGTAGCGGGTTCTATTTTATTAGACGGTTGGATAAGCTTGATGATTTAATGGGGTTAATGAAGAACCTTCCAGCGTCCGACGTAGGAGGTCCTGGAAGCGTTCGGCTGCT
>JBCDFE010000197.1:0-8794 GCA_039178745.1 Bacteroidota bacterium
CCATCTGGCAAGTAGCCTTACTCTATGCATTTATCTTGCTTGTAGCCGCATGGTTAAGGTGGCGAAGATTCGGCACAGCCGTGGCGGCCTTGCTCATTATGCTGTTTTTGGGTGTTTTTAGACTTGCGCAGGTCGAAACTATCCGGCAAGCCCAGGGTCTAGCCATTTTTCATCAGTACAATCACAGTTTAGTCGAGGTCAGAATGGGTGAAAATGGTATTGCCCTGCAAAGTGAAGGCCTTCCGCCAGACAAGCGCCGGTTCCTATCTGAAGGCTATCGCAAACAAGCCCGATACACTGTAGATACCGACTCAAACTACAGCCTAGTGACCCAGCAAGCCGATTCCCTTCATTTGCTCAATGGCCACTTTCAGTCGGGCGCTTCGCTCATGCGCATACATGGTCAGAATTGGCTCGTTCTATCCAGTGGGCTATCGAATGACGAGTCAGGCCACAGCGCCCAAAATAATAGTTCAGGCCAGCGGAAGTCCTCATTCAAAAATAAGCTCTTGCAGTTGGCCGCAGCGGGCTTCGCCATAGACCGGGTTTTAGTCAGAGACGATGCCCAGCCCGGTATACTGCCAGCCGACTGGCCCTGGCCATCATCTACCTTCATAATAGATGGCAGCGTTCGCCCCTGGAAAGTCGACGATTGGAAGACGTGGGCTACACAAAGAGAATTATCTCTCTACATCACCGGGCAACAGGGTGCCTGGGTGGAATAAAAACAACTTACTTCTTCTCCGCCACCACTACATACTGATAGTCCAGCAAATTATCGTAGCTGCGCACCAGTTCAAAGCCAGCGCCCTCCAGCATTCTCTCGGTTTCTCCTATACTGATCCGCTCTGATCGGTCGGGGAGGTTGGGCGTGCGCAGGTCTATGTAGCGATCCTTCCAGTCAACGATCACGATGCGGCCACCAGGTTTTAAGCCAGGATACACAGCTCGTAGATAATCTTCACTCTGGATGACGTAGAAAGTATTGACTAGTAAGACCAGGTCGACCTCCTCCGCTTGTAAATTTGGATTTTCATAGGGGGCGAGTCGGGCTTCAAATCGACCTCTTTGCGCATTGGGAAGTTCCAGATCGGCCAGGTTATTGAGACGATTTATAAAACTTTGTTCCACTTCTACGGCTATGACCCGGTCGGCAAGCCGGGCCAGGCGCAGCGCAAAAAAGCCACCGCCGGCGCCAATGTCTGCCACGACCTTTTCTTCTAAATCGCCTAATATGTCTATGACAACGCCGGGTTGCTGCCAAGCCGTCCGATCCATAGGTTGAGGACCGAGTTCGTCGCAGTCGCATGGGCAGTCGGCAGCAGGCTGACAGGCCATAAATGCCACACAAAGGCCTAGACCGAGCCAGGCAAAAGATATGTTAGGTGTTGTCATTTGTCGATAATTCAGTAAGCCTTTAGGGGAAGGTAGCGTAAATAGCCACTAGTATAAGAATGATCGCTACGGCACTCAGGTTGAAAATAGGTTGGGTGCGGAACAAGCCAGGCTCTAAGTCTATGGCCTTGGGATCATCAGTCGATTTGCTGTCGGTGAGCAATAAGTAGATAACTCCCAGAGAGAGCAACAAGATGGCGATGGGCACCCAAATAGGCGCGAATGGCGGATCTTTCATAGCCACATCTACCGGGACATGAAGCTTGTCGATGATCATGCGAATACCCGTTGCGACTCCGGTTGCAATAATAGCTATCGAAAGCCCTGAGCGCAGGCGACTATCGGTGATTCGTTTCTTCGGATGCTCAGAAATTTGCTCGGCTTGGTTGGCTTGCGCTACCTTGGCCCGTTCTGCCAGGCTGATGACCATCATGACCAACACAATAACTATGAATACGAATGCCATGCGGTCAAGGAATGGCAGACCGGGAATGGCAAATTTAAAGAGCAAGCTCAGCGGAATGCTGAGTACAATACCCGCCAGGGCTGCGCTAGCGGTAGTGCGTCGCCAAAACATGCCGAAGATGAATACGGCAAATACCCCCGGGCTCACGAAGCCCGTATACTCTTGTATATACTGAAAAACCTGCTCTAAACTTTTGAGGGCAGGAGACACGATCGCACCGATAAGCAAGGCCGCGGCTGCCGATATTTGACCTATGCGCACCAACTTTCGCTCACTGGCTGAAGGGTCGATGTGCTTCTGGTAAATATCTAAAGTGAAGATGGTCGATGCCGAGTTGACCATAGAACTGACCGAAGAGCCAATAGCCGCAATCAACGCGGCGAAGGTAAGTCCCTTTAGGCCGGGCTGTACATAATTGGCCAGTACGTGGGGAAAGGCTTTATCTGCCTGACTCAAGTTGGGGTCGGCCAGATTTTCGGGCCCATATCCTTGATTGATGTACCAAACGGCGATGCCGGGTAATACGGCAAAAAACGGGATGAATAGCTTGAGAAAAGCTGCAAAAGCCACGCCTTTCTGAGCTTCGCGCAAATCCTTGGCCGCCAGCGCTCTTTGAATGATGAATTGATTGTTTCCCCAGTAATAAGTATTGACGATCCACATACCACCAAAGAGTGCAGCTACACCCGGCAGCAATTGATAAGAAGACTTAACTTCATCACCTGCCTCCAATTTGGTGGGGTTGCCATCGCTATCTATACCGCTGGCCAATTCGTTGGCTGCACCTATATCTGTATAGGTGTCCTGAGGTTCGAATAGCATCTCAAAGTGATCGCCCACCGCAGCCAGCATATTGCTGATGCCCGTGAATACGCTGCCATCGCCTATGGCACCCAGAATGCCCGCAGCGGCAACCGTGCCACCGACCAACAGAACAACGACCTGGATAAAGTCGGTCCAGACAACAGCCTTGAGTCCACCGAAAATGGAAAAGCTGGCCGAGTAGATCAGCAGCCCGATAACGCCCACATAGAAGGAATAACCCAAAAGCTCTTCCACGGCCAATCCACCCAGAAACAGCACCGTCGTAATATTGACGAATACAAATAGCGCAATCCAGAATACTGACATGATGGTTCGCACTCGTCCGTCAAATCGCTCTTCCAAAAACTGCGGCATGGTGAATATGCCTTTCTTGATGAAAACGGGCAGCAAAAACTTGGCAACGATGATCAAGGTGATAGCGGCCATGAGTTCGTAGGTAGCAATGGCCGCGCCAAACGCAAAGCTCGACCCATTCATGCCCATGATCTGCTCCGTTGAAATGTTGGAAGCAATCAACGACCCACCTACAGCCCACCAGGGTAGCGACCGGCTGGCCAGAAAGTAATCGGAAGAGGTTGCATTGCGGTCTCGGTTGGCGATCCAAACCCCAAATAAGATAACCCCAATGATGTAAATGCCGAAAATGGCCTGGTCGAGTGAGCTGAGTTCCATAAACTTTATATCCAAAAAGAAGCATCTCGATATGGATTGGATGGCTCATAAGCTGGTATGACTTATAAGCCACCCAATCGCGAAATGCGGGACAATATAAAGTTTAGCGCGTAAAAGCCTTGTTGGTTATTGAGTATTACCATCCTCGAGGGAAGAAAATATCACTCCATGCCTTCAAGTGAGTTCAATATCTACAGCTTAGGTATTCTGGAGAATAGCCCGATTTATCAGATCGTCTGCGGTGTTACTTTTTCATTAACGCCTCCTTCCATGTATTTTCATATTGATAAAGTCTTCAGGAGAGTCCCCATCTTCGAAGTTTCGCCTGACGAAAGAAGCTGACACGCCATGAATGCGGAAGGCAATGAGGTCATCAAAGGAAAGATCTCGAAATCCAAACTCGGAAAATGATTGGGCAAAATCAGGACCAACACCGTGAATCTTGGCCTCAATGATCTTATCGATGCTCAGATTATCGAATCCAATGGCACGGAATTCTGCAAAACTCTCTGGATCTACACCATGTATGGCGGCAGAAGTGATCTGGTTGGCATCGGGCTCAAAACCTGCATCTATGAATTGTTGTACGAAGTCTGAATGCACACCATGGATAGACATACTGATGATCTCATCAAAGTCTAACCCATCAAAACCGGCACGAGCCATCTCCTGGACAAATGCAGCATCCAATCCGTGTATGCGTGCCTCAATGACTTCTTGTAGGCCAAGATCCTCGAAACCGGCACGGGCCAGTTCAGCGGCATAAGCAGAGCTGACGCCATGAATTCGGGCTTCGACGGCCTGATGTGCATTCAGGGTATAGCCCGCTGTACGCAGATCCGACAAGTAGGTAGGATTTACATCGTGTATGGCCATCTCCAGGGCTTCTCTGAAACTGAGATCGTCAAAGCCGACACGGGCCAATTCTCTAATGAAATCGGCACTCATACCGTGTATTTTACCATCTATGGCATCCTGTAATTCCAGATCTGGGAAACCGGCACGAGCCAATTCTCTAAGATATTCCTGATCTACATCAAAGATCTCCAGCTCGATGACTTTTTCGAGGCTGGGTTTTCCAAAACCGTTTTCTTCAGTGAAGGTCAAGGTTTCTCTTAGCCGACTTTCATCGAAGCCGAAGATCATCAATTCCAATAGCTTATTCTTATTTGGCTCATAACCTTCTCGGTCTAGCATAGTCAGGAAGCTTGGCTCGAAGTCGCCAATGAAGAAGTACAGAAGTTCTATCCAGTTGTAGTCGCTAAAGCCATTCTGTCTTAAGGTGGAAATCAACTGTTCACTAGGCTCAAAATCAAATAAGCCTGCGCCGGAGTCCCCTTCAAAGACACCTCTAAAAGTTATGGTGCCTGCAAAGCGCTGCGCACTAAATGTTCCCATACTATTGCGAGGCAATTCTCCTAAATCCGAGCGCAAAAAATCGAGACTGGTATTCATGTGATGGTCTCCCTGATAGTCTACGGTCAGATGCATATCAATCCGATTCCCTTCGAGGGTTGCAGCCCAGGTTTTTCGGTCAGCAGGCGCATCGGGCAAGCTGATTGAACGCACCGGAGTGGGCGTAGGATTAGGTGTAAAAGCATCTACTTGTACTGGTTGGGGGTTGGGCCTGGGCCTCGTCTGAGTTTGCTGAAGTGAGGGTGCTTCGGATATTTCTGCGGCGTTTTGTCTGCTTCCTAACGGCTCCGCTTGATCGGGACTTGCCGTATCGTCTGGTGTTTGTATCTGAGCAGCTTGCTCGGTATCGATATTTTGGGGTGTAGCCGGTACTTGAGCTACGACGTTGAATTGGAGTACCGCGAATAGAAGAAGTGGCATAAGTGCCAGATACTTCCAACCGGACCGTAAGGTGGATTGCTTAACATTCATCATTTGGATTCTTTTCTTGAGGAAGTTTTGATTGTAATTGGAGGTAAGCCCTTGGGGTAAATTCGGCACGGAAACCCGAACGAGATTCATCTGATAGCCCGTTTTATCGGTTCCCTGCCTGAGCATTTCGGAGTCGGTTAAAAATTCTAAGTTGTGTTCCATAGCCCACCGATACAGCCAGGCAAATGGATTGCACCATTGCACCACCACCAGCAGTTCGGCCAGTAGAATATCCAAGCTGTGCCTCTGGCGAATGTGTATGCGCTCGTGGTCTACGATCTGCTGAAAAGTCTCTGGATCGTATTCTGAAGGATTGAGAAAAATCCGGTTCCAGAAGGAATAGGGTGCAACCTGGTTTGGTAGCTCTACTATCCTGAAACCGTCGAATTCATAGCCTGGCCGCTTGATCATGCGATATAGCAAAAGCCCTATTTGCAGAAGGAAGTGGAGCCCAAAAACGAATACACCGGCCAGGTAAATCCAGCGCAGTATTTTGGGCAAATCCATGTTTTGAAAAATCCCCTGCTGCGATTGAGCCTCTTCTCGGGTTGCGTTTTCAGCTACTGCTTCACCAGAGGCTGCTTCCAAAATTGAGTTTTTGGGATCACTAGCCTCTGCTTGACTTTCCGCCGTCTGTGGGCTTGTAAGCATAGCCACCTCACTTGCAACTGGCCGTTCTGGATCGGCAGTCTCAGCAGTACGCACATGAGATCGAAGCGACCAATCTGCCGGTACTGTAACTAATGGCAACGCAAAGGATGCCCCAATGCAAGCGAGCAATATCCATCGGTTGAGCTGGAAATGAGTCTCTGCGCGCAGCAAAAACCAATAGTAGACAAAGCAGGCCGAAAGCAGTATGCCTACGTGAACTAGGTAATTCATTATTCTCCCTTTTTGATCATGTCCAGAATCTCTTGCAGCTCTTCTGGCTTGAGCTTCTTTTCACGAGCGAAATAACTGACCAGTTTGCTGGGAGAACCATCAAAGAAACTCTTGACAACTTCGTTGGCCGCCGCCGCCTGGTGCTCTGCCTGATATGCCTCGCGACTTACTTTGGCAAAGTACCTGTAAGCATTACCGAGTTTTTCTTGGCCTAGAAAGCCCTTATCTACCAAAATCTTGACCATGGTCGATACGGTATTGTAGTGTGGGTTGTCTGGTAGAAGGTCTATGATTTCGCGAACGAAAGCTCGATCCAGCCTCCAAACGGCATCCATGAGTTGAGCCTCGCGCTTTGCCAGTTTTTGCATAACTACTAATTGGTTAGTACAAACGTACTCCTAATTTATTAGTAGTGCAACTAATTGACTAGTATTTTGTAAAATTTCTACCCTATGTCTAATATTTAGTAGGTATTGTCGACCAAACTGAGTGAACTCACATCTTTATGTTTTCTTTGCTTTTGTACTTCCGCAGGGTCGGAGACTTTGCCATGTATTCACGTTTGGCGTCTAGTGTTCTAAAAGTTGGCTTATGCTGGCCGCTATGTAGCATACAACAAACTCTGTAAGATTCCGACCCTGCGGAAGTCTAAATTAGGATACCCCACTCGCCCATCAATCTGCTAACGAACGAAAAAATGACTTACGAGAATTTTACCACTAAGGCCCAGGAAGCGATAGTCGAGGCGCAGCGCATTGCTGCCGGGCTGACCCAACAGCAGGTGGATACGCCACATCTGTTGGCAGGTATCATCAAGACCGAAGAAAGTGTAGCCGATTTTATTTTTAAGAAAGTAGGCTTGTCTCTGGCGGCCGTGAAGCGCGAGTTGAAGGAAGTGATCAACGACTATCCTAAAGTAGAGGGAGCTAAAAAGCAATTTCTGAGCAATGACGCCAACCGAGCTTTGAGTCGCGCTAAGAAAATGCTGCCCGATTTTGGTGACGAATATATCAGTATAGAGCTCATGATGCTGGGCATCATACAAGGAGCGAGCGATAAGGGCGCGCGCATTCTCAAAGACCTGGGGGCTACCAACGACGGTATTCGGCAGGCCATCCAGGACTTGCGCAAAGGCCGAAAAGTCGAAGCGCCCAATGCGGAGTCGAGCTACAACATTCTGTCGAAGTATACCATCAATTTGAACGAGCGGGCAGAAAGTGGCGAGCTGGACCCCATCGTGGGTCGCGATGAGGAGATTCGCCGATTGCTTCAAATATTGAGTCGCCGGCGAAAGAATAATCCATTGCTGACCGGGGAGGCAGGGGTTGGCAAAACGGCCATAGTAGAAGGTATAGCCTGGCGCATTGTCAAAGGCGACGTACCGGAGAGTTTGACCGACAAGAAAATCTTCGTGCTCGACATAGCTGGTCTTCTGGCCGGTGCCAAATACAAGGGTGATTTCGAAGAGCGCCTGAAAGGGGTTATTACCGAAGTGACCAATAGCAATGGGCAGTATATCCTATTCATAGATGAAATACACAATCTGATTGGTGCAGGTGGTGGTAATGGTGCGATGGATGCTGCCAATATTCTAAAGCCCGCTTTGGCGCGTGGTGATCTTCGCACTATAGGCGCCACTACCCTGGACGAGTACCAGAAGTACTTCGAAAAGGATAAAGCCCTCGTTCGCCGTTTTCAAACGGTACTTATCGAAGAGCCTAGTGTAGAAGACACCATCTCCATCTTGCGCGGATTGCAGGAGCGATACGAGGTCTATCACAAAATCGAAATCCTGGACGAGGCCTTGGTAGCTGCCGCCGAGCTGAGCAATCGCTACATCAGCGACCGTTCGCTACCCGACAAGGCCATCGATCTGATGGATGAATCTGCCGCCAGGCTCAGGCTTGAACTGGATTCTGTTCCCGAAGAAATAGACGAGGCCGAGCGCAAGCTGCGTCAGGTGACCATAGAGCGAGAAGCCATCAAGCGAGAGGGTAGCGCACCCAAGCTAAAAGCCATAAATGGCCAGATAGCCGAAGCTCAAGAGCGGGTAGACGGACTGCGTGCCCGATGGGAAAACGAGCGTGAGGTAGTAGACCGCGTTCAGTCGCTAAAGAAGGAGATGGAGGAATTGGAGATGGAAGCAGACAAGGCCGAGCGCAGTAGCGACTTTGAAACCGTAGCCAAGATCCGATACGGCCAGCTTCAGGAGCTGCAGACCCAGCTTGAAGCAGCCGAAGCAGAGCTGGACGAACTGCCGGATGAAAAGCGTTTTACCAATGAAGAAGTCACGGCCAACGATATAGCAGAGGTCGTAGCTCGCTGGACGGGAATCCCCGTTCAGAAAATGCTGCAAAGCGACCGCGAAAAACTACTCAAGCTCGAAGACCAACTGCACAAAAGGCTTATCGGTCAAGATGAAGCTGTTAGAGCCGTAAGCGATGCGGTCAGGCGCAGTCGTGCCGGGCTGCAGGATGTCAATCGCCCCATTGGCTCTTTCATATTTCTTGGCCCGACGGGTGTAGGTAAGACCGAACTGGCCAAAGCCCTGGCAGAGGTGCTTTTTAACGACGAGCGGGCCATTACCCGCATAGATATGAGTGAGTATCAAGAGAAGCACTCGGTCAGTCGTTTGGTTGGTGCGCCTCCGGGCTACGTGGGTTATGA
>JBCDFE010000198.1:0-8776 GCA_039178745.1 Bacteroidota bacterium
ACGGCCATGCACATCTCGGCCTACAAGATGCTGGTCGAAACGACCATGCCCGGCATAGCGCAGCTGCGCGACACCCTAAAGGCCAAATCTGAAGAGATGAAGGACGTGGTCAAGATTGGCCGGACTCACTTTATGGATGCTACTCCGCTCACCCTGGGACAAGAATTTAGCGGATATGTTAGCCAGCTCGATCACGGTTTGCGCGCCATTCACCATACGCTAGATCACCTGAGCGAACTGGCACTAGGTGGAACTGCCGTCGGTACTGGCTTGAATACTCCCGAAGGATATGCCGAAAAAGTAGCCGGGCATATTGCCGACATAACAGGCCTGCCTTTTAAAACAGGCGAAAACAAGTTCGAAGGTCTGGCTGCACATGATGCCATAGTTGAAGCTCACGGAGCACTAAAAACCGTGGCCGTAAGTCTGATGAAAATCGGCAACGACATTCGCATGCTCTCTTCCGGACCAAGATCAGGCATTGGCGAGATCACCATTCCTGCCAACGAGCCCGGCTCCAGTATCATGCCCGGAAAAGTCAATCCGACTCAGGCAGAAGCCCTTACTATGGCCATGGCGCAGGTACTCGGCAATGATGTAGCCATCAATATAGGCGGAGCTACCGGCCATTTCGAATTGAATGTGTTCAAGCCCATGATGATCTTCAATTTTCTGATGAGCGCAAGACTCATAGGCGATGCCTGTGCCAGCTTTGAAGAAAATTGTGCTCGCGGGATAGCGCCCAACGACAAGCGCATCAAAGAGCACCTCAACAATAGCCTGATGCTGGTGACTGCCCTCAACACCAAAATCGGATACGATAAAGCCGCAGAAATTGCCAAAAAGGCCTACAAAGAAGATACCACCCTAAAGGCTTCAGCCATTGCCCTGGGATACCTCACAGCCGAAGAGTTTGACCAGTGGGTGAGACCTGAAGACATGGTTTAGTCTACATAAATCCACTAACTCACCTGGCGGTTTCTTTATTTAAAGATTGTCTACTATAATCCGGGGATAAGTACCCTCCTTCTGGCGGCCATATTTCTTTGACTTCATCTGGCACGCCGCGCTTCCATCTTCTGTGGGTCCACAGCCAGACGGTTGGATCGCGATGTAGCTCTTCATCCAAAATTCGGGCAAAGCGCTCCATGATTTCTCCGGGCTGGGTTTTAGAGGCATCATCGAACATCGGCTTTAGGGTAACTTCGTAATAGCCTCTTTTCACCCGGCGCATATACACAAAGACTACCGGCCGGCTATATCGAACGGCATAGCGCTCAGCCCCTGCAGAAAAACCACTGATCTGGCTCATGAATGTCGTCCAGTGCAGCTTAGTGTAGTCGTCGTTGCTGGGCGATTGGTCAGATACGAACGTATCTACCGTTAGTGGAAAGGGCGGATTTTCATAGTAAGATTTCACCTCCCGCCTGGAGATTAAAATCAATCCTGTCCGACTGCGATTTTTGAAAAAGATTTCATCCATTCCGGGGCTACCAAGAGGAGAGAAGACCCCCATTACCCGGTGCGATTTGATGCCCAGTGGCAAGCCTACCGTGGCCATCTCGAAGTTGGTCGTATGGCCGCCAATGGCTAAGACCGAGTCTCCGCGTTCGGCATATTTTTCGAGTATTTCAGAATTTGTCACCCGGCACCTGCGGCCGATCTCCCGATCGCTCATGCTGAAGAGTCGAATCGACTCGAAGATCATGTCGCAAAAGTAGAGATAGAACTTCTTCGCAATTTGCTTTTTCTCCGCATCTGACTTTTCGGGGTAAGCTAAATCCAGATTGTGCAGTACGACCTTCTTCCGGTAGCCGATCAAGGTGTACAAAACCCACGATAGTCCGGTGCTGAAGCGGTGAGTCAACCACAGTGGCAACCAGGAAAGCGGCTTCAATACCAGGTAATACAGCAACTTGCTCATGAGTGCAAAACTAATGCTATTTCCATATCGACGCGAGCAATGTGGGCTGTAGATGCATTACGCTTGATCAGACGGTTAACTCAGACCGGCCGATCAAAGCTGAAGAGGAGCGGCAGTATTAGCCAACAACGAAGCCCGATGAGCTGTAGTCATTCAAAATGATCACCTCTATAATCGTTTCAGGCAACTAAATCTTTCCATTTTGCGTCTATTGAAGAGAGAGTTCATAGTTTAGGCGCTTAAATATGAAGCAACTAGATCGCCTGATGATAAAAGCTTTCATCGGGCCTTTCATAGTCACTTTCGGCATTGCCACCTTCACTTTGCTTATGCAGGTGCTGTGGAACTATATTCCCAATATAGCTGGGCGCGGCATTGGCTTTTTCATCATATTGGAATTATTGGCCTACAAGTGCGTGGGCTTAGTGCCAATGGCATTGCCACTCGCTATTCTGATATCTAGCGTGATGGTGATGGGGGGCATGGGCGAACACTACGAGCTGCCCAGCATAAAATCGGCGGGTATATCGCTCATGCGTATCATGCGGCCACTGATGGCATTCGGTCTGCTGGCTGCTGCTATGTCTTACTTCTGCGCAGATTATGTCATTCCGGCAGCCAACAAGCAATTTGCCCGGCGTATGTATGATATCCGGGAGAAAAAGCCGACGCTCTCACTAGAGACCGGCACCTTCAACAGAGACTTTGATCGGTTCTCCATACGCATAGGAGAAAAAGGCGAGGATGGCCGCCAGATAGGTAATGTACTCATTTATGATATGAGCCAGGGGTCTAGCGGCGACGTCAACCAAACAAGTGCCGAAAGGGGCGAGATGTATTATAGTGATGACAAGAATTACTTTGTCATGCATCTCCAAGACGGTGCCCAGTACAACGAGCAGGGGCTCAGAAGGTCGCAGCCAAATCGGGGGTTCCCTTTCGTGCGGACTGAATTTCAAAGCTACTTGAAAAGCTTCGACATGTCTGCCTGGAAAATGCGTGTAACAGACGCAGATGCCTTTGGCCACCATCGCAGTATGCGAACCAGTTGGCAGCTAGCCGAGGGTGCAGACTCTATACTGGCCGAAGTAGCCCTTCAAAAACAGCAACCGAGCAACTATGTAGCCGAACATCTAAACCTGCTGGAAAAAGACACGACAATCTATTTTCCATCGAGGGTAAGAAATGAAAACGAGCGCCCCGCAATAGATGCGCCAATTGGTGCGGTAGACTCTGTAGCCGAAGCCAACCGGATGAGAATGAGAAGAGAAAGAGGTATCGGCGTATCGGGCAGTGTAGATACAAGCGGATTGGCAAAAACCAGAGCCACCATTTCCAGGCCAACCAGACCTGCCGTTTCAAGGCCCACTAGAGACCATCGGCTTTTGCAAGAAGCCAAGGAATGGGAAGGCATCGCCAATCTAATTTCCACTTTTGACCCAGCGGGGCAGCAAAGGGTGCGCAACCGGGCAGAAGCAGGCGTGCGGGGCATCACCAACCAAGCCGAAAGCAAGTTGCGCATCGTTCCGGGGTATAGAGAAGAGGCTGCCAAATGGCACTACGAGAAGAGTATGAAATACAGCCTGGCGGTAGCCTGCCTGATCTTCGTATTCATCGGGGCACCAATGGGAGCCATTGTGCGCAAAGGTGGTTTTGGATATCCCATTCTGGTCAGCATCATCTTTTTTGTGACCTTTATTATTCTTACCATCTTTTGCCGAAAACTGGCAGAAAGCTTCGTACTGACCGGCACTGCATCTGGGTGGGTGCCCAGTATTGTTTTAGCCCCTATCAGTTTGTTTCTCACCTATAAGGCCAGAAACGATTCCAAACTATCCACTAGCTTTAACCTGCTGCAATTTTGGTTCAGCATAAAGCGATTCTTTAGCAGAGATAATGGAAAAATCAAACAAGGTCCTCAAAACAGCGACTGAAAGTAAGATGGCAAAAAGTCACTCTACTAAGGAGTTGTTGATAAAAAACAAGGTGTACTTCCTGGGCTTGATCTCGTTTTTCCTGTTATCTGGTTTTTTATTGTTGACAACCGAGCAAGGTGAGGTCGAATTTATGCTCAACCGCTACCGCAGCCCTTTTAACGATGGCCTTTGGGGTTTTCTGACTCAATTGGCCGAAGAGTATGTGTACTTCATCCTTATCGTAGTTCTTGCTGCGGTCAGCTATCGAAAAGCACTGGCCTTTGGGGTTATTGCACTTTTGGTACCGACCACCTCAGGGGCTTTAAAAGCCCTATTTGGTGCTCCCAGGCCAATGCGCTGGTTCTACGATTTTGCGCCAGACCAATGGGCCGAGCTATTCCGCTTTCCAGAGGTTGCCAGCACCTGGTCGTATACGAGTTTTCCGAGTGGACACGCAACCTCGGCCTTTGCCATTTATGGATTTATAGCCTTCTGCGCCGTGGGACGAAGCAAACACGGAGTTGGCTTGCTGTGCATACTGGCTGCGATTTCGGTCGCCATAAGCAGACAATACCTGCTTTTTCATTTTTTAAAAGACGTAGTAGCAGGCGCTCTGCTGGGCACCCTAATCGCTTCAGGTGTCTATTTATGGCAACAGAGCTGGTGGCCTGGCTCGACCTTGGCCAAACGGGGTTTTCTGAATATATCGATTGGGAAAGTTTAGATCCCGAACTCCATCGAAGTGCTACCTTTGGCGGGTCAATAAGCTCTAACCTCCAAACAGATGGCAACCACACTTAAAATCGGCTTGATCCGCGAAGGCAAAAACCCACCCGATGCACGCGTAGCCATAGCGCCAAAGCTTGCAGCCGATCTACACAATAGACCAGAAATAGACATGCTCGTGGCACCGAGCGAAAGGCGCACTTTTACCGATCGGGAATATGCAGAACTCGGCCTGCCCATGTCTTCAAATCTAGGAGACCGAGATCTTTTGTTGGGCATCAAAGAAGTGCCGACAGACCACTTGATTCCAGAAAAAACGTACTGCTTCTTCTCACATACCATCAAAGAGCAGCCCTACAACCAGAAACTCATCAGGGCTGTGCTCGAAAAGCGTATTCGACTCATCGACTACGAGATCATCACCAACAAGAAGGGTAAGCGCCTGATCGCCTTCGGTTTTTATGCAGGCATGGTGGGTGCACACAATGGCATTTGGGCCTATGGCAAGCGGACATCATCATTCAAGCTGCCACGCCTTAAAGAATGCTTCGATTACAAGGAAGCGAAGGGACATTACGCTCAAATCGAATGGCCCGATATGCGCGTGGTCTTAACCGGCACAGGCCGAGTGGGCAAAGGTGCTGCGCAAGTACTAGACGACATGGGCTTCGCCAGGCTCACGCCCGAAAACTACCTGCGCAGCCAGCACAGCGGGCCAGTGTACACCCAGCTCTCGCCTAAAGACTATGCCCGCCGCAAGTCAGATGGACATTTTGACAAGGCAGAATTTTATGCAGAACCCCATAAATACGAAGTCCCTTTTGAACCCTTTTATGAGCGATCTGATCTATTCATCAACGGTATTTATTGGGATCCGAAAGCACCCGCTTTTTTTGATGTGACCGACCTGCGGAAGTCCAACTTCAACATACAGACCATAGCCGATGTGACCTGCGATATAGCGCCCGAAGCCAGTGTGCCGACCACGCTATATGCCAGCACCATCGCCAAGCCCGTATTCGGGTACGATCTGGCTACTGGCCAAGCGACCGAACCCTATGGCGAAGAGGTCATCGATGTGATGTCGATCGATAATTTGCCCAGCGAGCTGCCCCGAGATGCCAGCGAGGCATTCGGAGATATGTTTGTAGAGCATGTGCTGCCCGAATTTCTGAAGCCCGAAAGCGAGCTATTGCTAAGAGCTACGATTGCACAAGACGGCAAGCTCGGTCCGTATTTCCAGCATCTGCATGACTATGCATTTGGTCCAGATCTGAGCTAATGGCAAAATACAACTGGCAGCGGTCGGGTTTTGCGTACCTGCGCGCACGTGTAGCTGCCGCATGGAAGCCCGAACGCTGGCATGGTTGGGGAAAACGACGTAACTATTTTGAAGGCTGGTATTGTAAAATGGTCGTGCCTGAGCTCGATCTGGCTTACGCTTTCATACCGGGCCTGAGTCTGGAACCCGACGGCAGCGGGCATGCGTTTTTGCAAGTATTGGACGGTGCGCGCAGCCAGGTGGCCTACCACCGATATGGCCTTGATGAATTTTTGCCCGCCGAAAATCGATTTGATCTGCAGATCGGACCGCATCGCTTTTCGGACGAAGGAGCGGAGATACATTTGCCAGATCTTCATGCGTTTGTGCAATTTCAACATTGCAAGCGCTGGCCCCGTTCTACCTTGGCTCCTGGTGTCATGGGGTGGTACGGCTTCGTGCCCGGCATGGAGTGCTATCATGGCCTGCTCAGCGCCCACCATCAACTGAGCGGCTGGCTGGAAGATGATCGGGGCCGACAAGACCTGAGTGGCGGCCTAGGCTATATGGAAAAAGACTGGGGCAGTAGCTTTCCGGCAGCTTGGGTGTGGTGCCAAAGCAATCACCTCACCGATTTTCCAGGCGCGGCCAGCCTTATGGCATCCGTGGCCCGTATACCTTGGCGAGGCGCCCATTTTCGTGGCTTTTTGTGTACCTGGCTTTGGGAAGGCGAGTTACAGATATATACCACATGGAATCGCAGTAAGCACGAGGTTCATTTCGGTGTCGGCTTCGTCGATTTGTACTTCCGCAGGTGGAATACTCTCGCCAAAGCGGAGTCAGAGCACCGCGAAGACCCTCGTAGAGCTGGGCCGAAATCTTCTCCAAAAACCGAACTAAGGATCCGGGCTTATCCTGCCGATGGTGGCAATTTGGTCTCCCCTACCCCTTCGGGTATGGTGGGTAAAATCAACGAAAGCTTAAAGGCAGAGCTGGAAGTTAGCTATGCGATTAATGGACAAGTGGTCTATGCCGGAAAGGCGCAGTGGGCAGGCTTGGAGGTGAGTGACCGGGCACCTGAGCTGCTGAGGTGAATCATCCACCCAATTCGCTCACTAGCTCTCTTACGGCCACCGCGTAGTTGATTAAGTCAGCAGCTACGTTTGTGCTCGGTGCCGGATCTGGATTGATGTAACTGTAGGTGGGGAATCCAGAGTCATCGAATAGACCAATCTGAGCGAAAGGATCATCGGCACAGCCTGGGCAACCGAATTCAGCTCGAACTTGTCTGCTTAACTCATCTGGTGCCTGATCTCTAAGTGCAATGACATCCGATAGGCGACTTTGGTCTTCCATGTCAACCCAGCCGCGCAAGACATTTGCTCCGGGGCCTAGGTTTGGTGCCAAGCCCGGACCGTACTCAAATAATACGCTATCTCTGAGCATAAAAATAGTGGCACAGTCTGATGCGCAGTCACCGCCGCCGAAACCAAAGATGAAAGTACCCGGCACATCGAAAGTCCGGGCATCGAAATCATCTTCGCAATCGACATCGAGACACAATAGGGCAATCAGTAGTGCAAAGTAGACGGTTTTCATAAGTTTGGAGCTTGTGCGTATTTGTCATACGTATGTAGCGGCCATTTAGCTGCCCAAACCTTGATGCAACTGAAAATAGCGGCTGTGCGTTTTCTGAGTATGAAAATCGACTTATCTCGATTCCGCCGCTATTTCAGCGAATCTGATTTTTGGCAGAAGATCAGCCACTCAGCTGGCCGTTCTGGACAAAAGTTGGTGTACAGTGCGCTGTTGCTGTACTTTGCCTACAAACGAAAAGAAACACCAGGCTGGGCTAAACGAGTTGTCTTGGGCTCACTGGGTTACCTCATTATGCCGCTAGATTTTATTCCCGACTTATCTCCTATTTTAGGCTATACAGACGACTTTGGCGTAATCAGCTTTGGCCTGGTCACCATCGCGGCCTATGTCAATGACGATGTTCGCGAAAAAGCACGAACAAAGCTAGGCACGTGGTTTGGTGAAACGGATGATAAACTGATTCAGGAAGTCGATGAGCAGATATAGCTTCTTAAGCCTAAATCAGGAAAATCTACTGCGCTTTCAATTTGACATAATTCCTGTCCAGCTCTATCACTTCGAGATTCATACCGCTACGGTCTAGAATAAAGTCGAGTACATCTTCAATGGACCCTGTGTGAAAGATGTCCAGGATGCCGTTTCCAGACTCCAGCCTCTTTTCTACTTGTGTCAGTGTTGGTTGGTCTTGCAGTAAGCCATCGAGCCGCCTTAGATCTTGATATCCTATCCCCTGGATTTCGATGGTTGCTGCTTCGCCTTCGATCGTTTCAACTACTGGTGGCGGAGGGAGATTTGATCGTTGCTCGGCCAAGAATGCTACAGCATCTATTATGGCTTCTTCCAAAGCATCTTCCATGGCCTTGCTTGAGAAAAAACCACCTCCGACTACTGCTCCGGACCCAACCCTGGCCCCTGCTATGGCGCCGACCTTATTCTTTTTTCGCTCTATGGACTCGCTAACTAAGAGTTCTCCGGTATTGGCATCGATAATCTGGATTATAAAGCCGACATGAGCCTTTACCATGCCCATGCCACCAGGTGCGTTATTGATCAATCCGCCTACTAATCCACCGCTTTCGTTTTCTTTAAATTCGGTCACATTACCAGTGACGATCAATTGAGCCCCGGTCAAATTACCTATACTAGCTGCTGTGTTTTGGTTAACTCGGCCACTATTGGCGAAGTTTTGCTCTTGCAGGATGTCGTCTATGGTTTGCCGATCTACAACTCTAAAGCAACCGGAATTCAACAGAGCATTCGATAGCATGTCTGCCATACCTTGACCTACGGACCAGCTGTTTCTACCTGCTGCTGTGTTTCTAAATGAAGATACTGCTACAATATTCTTCT
>JBCDFE010000199.1:0-8756 GCA_039178745.1 Bacteroidota bacterium
GCATCATCATTTTCAATAACCGCAGCACCATCAGCATCCAGGAAGACATCGATGTCTTCGCAAGTGATGGTAGGTGGAATGGTATCGAGGATGGTCACCTGAATGGTGGTGGTATCCATATTACCAGACTGATCGGTAGCCACAATCAACACCTCGTAGATGTTGCCAGCATCATCGCAGTTGAAAAAGAGCGTCTGAGGTAGAGCGAGGGCAAAACCGCCGCTGATTAAGTTACCACCTGCGGAAGTCCCTTCCATTAAAGTAGCCATTTGCGAGAGGGTATCCCCCAGGAAGAGTTCAGCATCAACTACGGTGCAGTTTTCGACGGTGTCTTGAGCGACATCATCGATGGTCAGACTGGCCATACCCATCTCGTCGAGGTAAAGGATGGTGTCGTTGCCGAAGACGAGGGGTGCGATATTATCGAGAACGACAATATCGATAGAGCAACTTGTTGAAGCACCAGCTTGAGTAGCCGTAAATACGACTGTGGTTGTACCGAGACCGAAAGACGCCCCTTGTAGGCTGCTACTATCGTTATAATCATTGGTAATGGTAGCGAATGAGCAATCAGAACTAGCATCCAGTAAATTACTTTCTACGAGATAGGAGCAACTGGCCTGATTTGCAAAATAGGCAGGCTCTGGTGTGGCGCAAACAATATTTAGTGTGGAGGCTTCGGGGTTTCCATCATCGCAGTCATCGGCGTTTTCTACAAAGCCAGTGGGCTGAGAACAAGCTGTAATAGAGTTGTTAGGATCTCCGAGACCATCCATGTCTGTGTCGGCGTAGAAGGTTTGAGTGCCACTATTCATGTCGTAGTTAGTTTCTAGGCTATCAGCACATCCACCGGGTGGTGTCACTGTAACAGAATAATTTCCATCCATGGTGGGGAAAATTGTAGAGGTCGTTTCCCCAGTAGACCATAAAATCATGTAATCAGCTGGCACATCATCTCCTTCCAATAGAACAGTAAGGCTTCCTGTTGTACCCATGTCACATGCAGCGGCGACCGTCTCTATGCTAATATTTATCGGAGAAGCTACCTGAATACCAATAAAGTAAGTTTCTTCTTGCCCAGAAGCGTCAGTTGTAATGAGCGTCACCAAGAAATTACCGGCATTGTCAAAAGTATAGGAGGGCGAAGGCTGATCAGAGAATTCAAAATCACCTGGCCCCAATCTCCAAGAGTAGCTTTCTACAGTTGGCCCAGAATATGAAAAGTTCACAGCCTCTCCCACACATATACTATTTTGATCGGCGGTGGCGACGGTGCCAACGGTTACGAAGCTACCCAGGTCGGACCATTCGGAGCTACCGTCGGCAAAACAATCGGTGCGGACGCGGAAGTCATACTCCGTTCCAGAACTGAGCGCGAATAGCTCGACGGGAACGTCTTCTCCTTCGATACCAGAAACAAAATCTACGCTTTGACCGGTAGTAGCGTTAAAGATTTCTACGGTATAAATGGCTTCTGGGTCTACCACATCCCAATCAAGCGTTACAGTATTTTCAGTAACTGCAACGACGGTAATATCCGCAGGTGGATCAGAGCAGGGTGGCTGATCGGCCGTGAAGAAGCCGGAGACTGAGCGTGGGAAGCCGCCGCAATCCGTCTCAGCATAGTATTCATATGTTCTTCCAGGGCTTACAGAAACAGTAGCATCATAATTAGTAACGGGATTAACTGAAGATTCACCATTTCCTTCCTCACTGCTAAAACTACCAGAACCAACCTCACGATAAAACACAAAACTGGCAAATTGGCCTGGTCCTTCCCAGAAGAATTCTACCTCGCCAAGTTCTGGCTGACCAACGCTGGGCCGAGTAGGTGCCTCACATATGCCCCCGACAGGGTTACCGCCGTCGTTTTCCTCTTCAGGAGTAGAAAAAACTTCGAATCTAAAACCACTTGAACCCAAAGTACATATTGCTCTGACACGTACTTCATACTGGCGATTATCATCCAAGCCATTTAAATTGATACTCGTATTATTCGTAGCTAGAACAATTGGGAAACCGGAACCCTGAAGCCCGTAGCTTACCTCATAATAATCGACATCGCCAGATGCCGAAGCCCATGATACGGTAGCCGAAGCGGGTGTAATATTGGAAACGTTAAGTGATCCAGGACTTCCGCAGGTCGGGCTGTCATCGCATGCATTGATTAAAAACCCATAAGAATCAACAGAGTAATCAATACTTGGCGCAGACATACGGATGAAGTAGGTACCTGACCCAAAGTTGCCGATTTCAAGTGATCTGCTACCAACTGGGGCAAAAATGAGTAAATCTATTGGCCCACACAGATTCGATCCATCAGGTTCAACACGACATAATTCCATTCGCATAATGGTGTTAACGTCAGTAGCTACATAGTCAATAACTAACTCATCATCTGTTTCTAAACATTCGCCAGGCCCAACGGAAAGCGTAAGGTCAATATTAGGGTTATTCGTACAGGGCACGCAACTCCCTCCACAATCTATTCCCGTTTCGTCTCCATTTTGCTGACCGTCAAAGCACGTAGGCGCATCACAATCAATTGAAGAAATATTTACAGCTACAGAACAGTCAGATAATAATCGATCAGTCACCGTCACAACAATATCAGATCCATCACCTTCAAAATTAGTGAAAGTAAATGGACCTGCAGCAACATTAATTTTATTCTGACCTACATCGGGATTAGTGGTAATATCATAAGCAGAGTTACCAGCTACCGTTAGAGTAAAGAAAAACTGATTGCCTCCATCACATCCTTCATTGGATACAGATACTTGAGGTGGGTCGGCACAACTGATTCCTCCACAATTGGGAGCAGGAACAAATTG
The DNA here is from genome assembly GCA_039178745.1 of Bacteroidota bacterium. Classification (GTDB taxonomy): domain Bacteria; phylum Bacteroidota; class Bacteroidia; order Chitinophagales; family Saprospiraceae; genus Neolewinella. The sequence goes on from JBCDFE010000199.1 coordinate 2,835, forward strand.
AGATGTATTGCAATCAGTCGGAAAATCTTCATTTTCTACAATGATGGTAAAGTCTTCTCCATTTGGTATACCGCTAAAAGTGTAAGTACCAGGAACGACCCCATTGAAATTATCGACGCCAAATACTACGGGCAAATCTGTAAACACATCAAATGTTGTCCCTTCGCTGGCGGAGAATGAAACAGTTGCAGAATAAGTTCCACTCTCAGAACAGTTTGTGGAAATATTGTCAATGACAGGAGGACTGTTGCATTCCATAGGCGAATCAGTATCGGCAAGCGTAGAGATAATAACCCTAGAGGGGCCAGATGTATCATTTCCACAATTTGACCTTATTTCAATGGTGTATGAAGTTCCTGGATTCAAGTTGGATAATAAAGCACTGCTACCCGGAATATTATTTAGCACAACAGCAGCACTTTCACCTTGGCTGGTTGGATAATAAGTTATTTGGTAATCATTCTGACCAGATTGTGGATTCCAACTGAGAGAAATGCTTGTTAGAGTATTGCTAACTGCATCGAAGCTCAACGGAGGCAAGCACCCGTTCGTTGGGCCGCTAGTACATTCGAGACCTAAAAGACCGCTCAAACCAAAACAATCCATGAGTGATCTATCGTCTTCTGGAAAATAAAGAACAGACGTCTGATCCCCGCTTTGAAGGCTGTAAGTTACTGACTCATTCGGACCTAATAAAACAGGTTCGAAGCCGAGCACTTCAAATCCATAACTATCAAAGAGGCCATTATCATCGATAGAGACACTAAGTTCAAATAGATTGCTCTCAGCGCACAGCTCATCACTTAGATCATAGGTTATTTGTGGATAGTAACTACCTACTATGGAGTCTGCGCAGGTAGGATCGTCAGCTAGAGTTACCTTGAACGTATATATTTCATCAGGGTCCAGACCCTGTATTCTATTTCCTATACTATTAGTTGGCCCTGCGAATGCTGGAAAAGGCGAAGAAAAAACCGTCCCGTCTTGGGCCGTAGCAGTAAATAAAAAGGTATTTCCCGCATTGTCAGAAGGCTCACCAAATTCTACCATAAAGTTGTAGGATTGAAAAGGCGCACTACCGAGACATTCTGTCGTAAAGCTTAACCCTCCCTCTTCTAAAACACAATTTTCAGGCACAGTTGTAACTGTCTTACTGATACGATTGCCTATCTCGTCGTACTCATAGACGATTTGCGTACCGTCGGGGTAGGTGACTTGGGTGAGGCGGTTTAGAGGGTCGTATTGGTAGTCGGTCACTACTGATTGACCATTAACTGGACTCAAGTTAATCACCAAAATGAATAATAGGAAAACAAAATACTTCATCTCAGAATGATTGATGAAAAAGAGTAGAAACAAGCACACTCTTCTCATTTAGATTTTTTTAATTCTATTTATGGAAAAATCTTATTTAAAATTTCCTTCTTACTCTGATCTCAGGTAATTGACTATCTCGCAAAATCAAGCCGCTCTCAAAATAGTACACAAGTTCTCCTGTCATATTATAACCTGACTGCCCATATCCCTCGATTCCCCCTGTACTTTGATATATGCTAAAAGCTTTACCATAGTATTGTTCCAGATATGGCACAGCATCTATTTTTTCAAATTGAACTAGCTCACTTACATATGTTGAAGCAGATACACTTGCAACAGCAGCACATCCTGGCCCACAAGCAAAAAGACCACCTGCGCCGCCAAGCGCACCTGCTGCCAAACCTGACCAAAAACCTATTACTTTATTTATTGTTACATCGGCATCTTCTTCATTATATATGTCTATGTAGAACTGGATTGTCTGATAAGTCTGAAAAGCTTGCCCGAGATTTGATCCATATGCAAAATCAGCTCCCTCAATATAAAGTGACAAGCCAACTTCATCTCTTATTGTTTGAATATCTAATTCAGCTTTGTATGCTTCATCACATGATAATGAAAATGCTCCGTTGACATCAAAATTCCCAATAGGGTTATTCTCGGAGTATTGATATAAATTTCTATTCCAGATAGGATCTTCACTCAAGAATCTTCCAATAGACTGGTCATAATATCTTGCTCTTATAAAGAACAAATTCGCATCTTCAAATTCCACTCCATATTTCCCTACATACCGAAACCCATTAAAATCCTCCTCACTCACCTGGTCGACTGAACCAAAGTCGGTGTAATTATAGGAGTGGGTGACGTTTTGATTTTCATCGGTCATGGCGATGGTGCTACCGCGAAAGTCGTATGTGTAGAAGCGGGTATCGCCGTCGGGTTTTATGCGGCTAATGAGGCCTAGGCCGTAGACGTAGTAGTTGCGGGCGTTACCACCGCCATCGCTTTCGATCAAGACGCGGCTCATGCCCAGGATGTCGAGGGTGTAGCGGGTAGTGATGTTGTTGCGGGTGGCGACGCGGCGGTTGCCGAGGCCATCGTATTGGTACTGGGCATTGAGGGCTGTACTCGTATAGTTGGTGAGCATATCATGGTCATCCCAGGCGTAGGTGGTACTGCCTTTGGTGAGGGTATTTCCGTTGTCATCAAAGGTAAATCCGAGGTTGGTTCCCTGATCGCCAGTCAGGCTGGTGATGCGATTGACACCATTGTAAGCGTAGGTGAAGTTTTCAGCATCTACGAGTAGTTGACCAAAGGGCTCGTCAATTTCAGTTTCGCTGAGGTGGTTGCCTAGGTCATCCAACCCGAATTCGTAGCGAATCCAAGGGGTGCCGCTGCGGTAATGGATCAGACGGATCATGCGACCAGCGTTATCGTATTCGTAATCCGTAGAGATGCCGTTGGGGTAGATAACTGTACTGAGGCGGTCATCATCAAGATAGGTATAAGTTGTCTGTTGGTTGTTCCAATCGGTGACCGAGATGAGACGATCTTTGGCATCGTAGCCGTAAGTGACGACTTTATTATCTGGATACGTAAGCGTAGTAACATTACTGTTGGCGTCGTAACCGTAACCAACCGTTTCATTGTCATAAGTGATACTGGTGATTCGATTGAGGTCATCGTAACCGTAGGTGATGGTCTCATTATCCTTACTGACGGTTCTCAGTCGATTGCGGCCATCGTAAGAGTAGGTAGCGTAGTCGTCATCAGTTAGGTTACCCGTATTGGGATCGTAGCTGTAGTCCAGGTTGGTTCCGTCTGGTTTTACGAGACGGGTTAGTTTACCTTCCTCGTCGTATTCGTACTGCTTGGTGAAGCCACCGAAGGATTCGCTGGTCAGGAAATCATTCTCATCGTAATTGAGAGTAGTGATACCGCCGCGGGCGTTTTCAATTTCAACCAGATTTCCATTGTCATCGTAGGAAAATTGAGTCTGAAAGGAAAGAGCGTCCGTAGTACGGATGATAAAATCGCGGGCATCGTAGTCGTACTGAGTAGTTTGACCATTGGGGTTGGTAGAGGAGGTTAAGCGGCTAGCGAGGTCATAAACGGCGGTAGATTCGATGCCGTCGGGTGCCGTTACGCGATTTTGGTTTCCGTACTGATTGTAGCCGAAGGTGACGGTGATCCCTTCTGGGTTAGTAATGCTAATTGGCTGCCCAGCGGAATTATAGGTCATGTTAGTCGTCCCGATCGGACTGACGATCTGATTTAGGTTCCCATTCCCGTCGTAGTTGAAGTCGGTATCGAATCCCCTGGGATTGGTGTAAACGTCGATATCGTTAAGGGGGGTGTAGGTGAACTGATGGACGACATTTTCTGGTTGAGTGATTCGCAAGACATTTCCCTGGTTATCGTACAGATACTCGGATTGAATATTATCCACCTCTACCATGGTAGGCAGATTCGGGTTATCGGTATCCGTGTACATGACCTGATTGATCTGATTAGTGGGAGTGGTCATGGAGGCCAGGTTGTTCTGGCCGTTCATTTGATAGGCAAATTGGCGGGGTGGGCTGTTTCCGTCGTCAACGGTCATCATACTAGAAGCCCCAGCATAAACTCCGCCGTTTAAGTTAAAATCGACTGCAGTATTGATTGACTGTCCCGTGCTGCTGTTGTTAGTTCGGGTGCTGGTTAGTTTTCGATCCTCGTATTCGTTATCGATGGTATTCCCATTGGGTAGGGTGATGTTTGTCAGAAGGTGGCTACTTCCCTCCCCAGTCGCGTATCCGTAGGAGGTTGTTTTTCCTTCGGCATCGGTGTATTGAATTAGGTCTTTAGCACTCGTATTAGACATAAAATTGATCTGACGACCAAGTGGATCAGTCACGGCGGCCAGCAAACTTATTCCAGAGGAGTTATCGTAAGTAAACGATAGGGTTCGGCCGGCTGTCCCAGTGACTGCCGTGAGATTAGTTCCCTGGTAGGTCAGGGTCACGGTATTTCCATTTCGATCAGTAACCGAGCGTAGCGTAAATGGGAGCTGACTATTAGCGGATGGTTTTTCGAAGACGTAAACCATTTGGTTTTTCTTCGTGATGGTAATCTGTGTGCTCGTGGCTGATATTTGATCATAAATACCGCGAGTGGTTGGCACGCCCGTTATTCCGTCGAGTGTAAAGTCATACATGGATCCACCTGGCCAAAACACAACGTAGCGATCAGCTAACGTATTGAATTGGTTAGCATATCCTGGAATCTGAACTATATACGAGTTGTAAGTGTGGGACCAACCTCGGCCTAATGGGCAAATAGGAAAGAGGGCTTCTGGCAGTTCTGTAAGATAGGAATTATAATTATGTGCAAAGATCAGAGGTATGTTTCTGCCAGGGATGCTAAAGCTCGTCTTACTGTAGGCATCAAAGCTTGCATCGGACAGAGATGGCCTATTATTAAAATTGAATGGATGGTAGTTTCCTGGCATAAAGTAATCATCATCTGCAGGACTAGCAATATTCGCGTTACAAATACTCCTGTAAACCATCAAAAAAGCTTCGCCTCTGGTAGTTAAAGCTGTTGGCTCGAATGTTGGCGCAGGATCGACAATACCTAGCTCTCGTACGGTTTGCACATATACAAATCCTGGATCTCCAGGAGCAACATCACTGAAATAGGGAACCGTATTCGTCGATAGAGGAAAATTATAGGCTTCAACTATGGCCTTAGCAATCTCTCTTCTAAGTATCGGATCGCCGGGTCTATACATGTAGAAATCACGATCAAAAACAGAGATGCCATCACCATATTCCAGATAGCTCATTGCTTTGGCGTACTTGTAGTACTCTATCCAATTGCCTTGTAAGTCAGCAAATGGAGTGGGAAAGCTATCCGCGATAGTTATAATATTCTGATCGCCATAGAGACTTATAAAAAGGACTTTCGCTATGTCCTGACGAATGATGTTTTCGTTTGGCTGGAAAGTTCCATCATCTTCATCTAGAATACCCTCGGAACATAAGAAACCTACAGCACAAAAAAGTTCAGGATCACCTATCGGATCTATGTCGTCTATTCCATTTGCACAGCTACCTGAACATATACACTGCGCATCTATACCTGGTGATGCTAGAAGGAACACCGCAAACATCAGAGCCATACGCCAGGCACTGCGCATCAAGATCAATCTTTCTTTCAAAACGAGATTATGTGTTTATTGGCTTCAAAGCCAAAAGGTCATAAAGAAGTAAAACGGGCTGGCGTTTATTCTCTCTGGTTTTACAACCAAAGGAGCAACACGAAATAACCCAGACTCGGGCTCAGACACAAGTAAAACAAGGGCTTTTCCGGGTTTCACCCGGTGAAATGACCATAATTCTAGATGAAATGACCATCCATTCCGTACCTCTTTACAGGTTTTCGTCAAACTCATTCAGCCAAACTCTACGCCTGGCCTTAGTCAGCGGCACCTTGTAGTCTCCCTTCATAAGGATGTGATCAGTATTCACATAACGAACGTGATCTAAGTTGACCAGATAGCCCCGCTTTGGTCTGAAGAATTTGTCTTGGGGCAATCCTAATTCTGCGTCTTTGAAAAGA
>JBCDFE010000200.1:0-8745 GCA_039178745.1 Bacteroidota bacterium
CGAGTTTTACCATCATGACGTGAGCAAATTTGTACACGTACCGGGTGATTTGGATTACATTCTACACTTTGCTTCTCCTGCCAGTCCGATCGATTACCTGAAGATGCCTATACAGACACTCAAGGTCGGATCACTAGGCACCCATAACTTACTGGGCCTGGCTAGGGCCAAGGGCGCACGAATGCTCATCGCCTCGACCAGCGAAGTCTACGGAGACCCCCTGGTACACCCCCAGACCGAAGACTATTGGGGCAATGTAAATCCCGTAGGGCCCCGGGGCGTATACGATGAAGCCAAGCGTTTTCAAGAGGCCATTACTATGGCTTATCATACCTACCATGGGCTGGAGACTCGAATCGTACGTATTTTCAATACGTATGGCCCGCGCATGCGCATCAATGACGGGCGGGTTTTACCTGCTTTCTTCAGCCAGGCGCTGAGGGGTGAGGGTTTAACTGTTTTTGGAGACGGCTCGCAGACGCGTTCTTTTTGCTACGTAGATGATCTGGTAGAAGGCATTTATCGATTATTGCTCAGCGATTATCCCCATCCAGTCAACATCGGCAACCCAGACGAGATCAGCATTCTGGACTTTGCCAAAGAAGTGCTGGCCCTGGTCGGAAACCCTGATGCTCACCTAGATCACCGAGATCTTCCCGTAGACGATCCCAAGGTAAGGAGGCCCAACATCAGCCTGGCCAAAGAGGTGCTCGACTGGGAACCCAAAGTTAATAGAGCGGAGGGTTTAAAAATGACACTACCCTATTTCAAGGAAGCTGTTTTGGGATAAATGGCAATCAGCCACTAGCTAAATTCATGCAAGACTACTTAGACAAAAAGAAGTCGATCTCTGTTACTGGCTTGGGCTATGTGGGCCTGCCGCTGGCATTGGAACTGGCCCGGCATTTCAAAGTTGTTGGGTTTGACCTCAAGCCAGAACGAATAGCGCTCATGCGGCAGCACATAGACCCCAGTCAGGAACTAGAAAGTACCGCCTTTGAGCATACCGACATTCTCTTCACGGCCGACGCCAGCGAGGTAGGGCAAGCCAGCTTTCATATTGTAGCCGTACCTACACCCGTCACTGCGGCAAAAGTACCCGACCTGGCTCCGCTCTTATCTGCTACAAGAACAGTGGGCCAGGTGCTGAAACGGGGCGATATTGTGGTTTTTGAATCTACCGTTTATCCCGGCTGCACCGAAGAAGACTGTGTGCCCATACTAGAAGCGGAAAGCGGACTCCAATACGGCAAGGACTTTGGCGTAGGCTACAGTCCAGAGCGCATTAACCCCGGAGACAAGAAACACACCCTGACTAAGATCCTAAAGGTCGTCAGCGCCAACGACGAACCTACTCTGGAGCTGGTTGGCCAGATCTACGGGCACATCATCACAGCAGGCATATACAAAGCCAGCTCTATAAAAGTAGCCGAAGCGGCCAAGGTGATCGAAAACGCCCAAAGAGACATCAATATCGGCTTCGTCAATGAGTTGAGCCTGATCTTTCACAAGCTCGGTATCGACACCAATGAGGTGCTGGAAGCTGCGGGCACGAAATGGAACTTCCTACCCTTTAGGCCAGGCTTAGTTGGAGGGCATTGTATAGGTGTGGACCCCTACTACCTGGTGTATAAAGCACAACAATTGGACCACCAACCAGAAGTAATAACCAGCGGAAGGCGAATCAATGACGGTATGCCTGGCTTTGTGGCCAAAGAGGTCGCTCAAGCCCTTACCCAAAAAGGACTTAATCTTGCCGATACCCGTTTATTGCTGATGGGCATAACCTTCAAAGAGAACGTAGCAGATATTCGCAACTCCAAAGTGGCGGACCTGATTGTCGAGTTAAAGCGTTTCGGCATATCCGTAGATATTTCCGACCCTTTTGCCAATCCAGAACAAGTAAACCAAGTCTACGGTCTGCAATTGACCCAGCAACCTACAGGCCCATACCACGCTATTGTTGTAGCCGTAGCCCACCATACTTATCAAGATCTGAGTCTCGATTATTTCCGAGATCTCACTCCGGCAGGGCAGCCGCTACTACTCTTTGACCTGAAGGGCACCTACGACAGAACGCAAGCTCTCAAACAGGAAACCATCTGGAGGCTATAACTATGAAGACCGACAAATCGGCATCTGTATTTATACATCCTACTGCTGTGGTAGACCAAGGAGCCATTATTGGTTTAGGCACCAAAGTTTGGCACTTTTGCCACATCATGAGCCAGAGCAAAATAGGATCGGGCTGCATACTTGGACAAAATGTGTTTGTAGCCAATGGCGTGATAATAGGCGACAGAGTCAAAATCCAGAATAATGTCTCCTTGTACGATGGTGTCCTACTCGACGATGATGTATTTGTCGGCCCAAGCGCGGTGTTTACCAATGTGCTCAACCCAAGGGCACATGTAGAGCGGAAAGATGAATACCGGCCCACCAAAGTAGGAAAAGGAGCTACCATAGGCGCTAATGCAGTAATCGTTTGCGGCCATAAGATTGGCGAATACGCTATGGTCGGGGCGGGCAGTGTCGTCACGAAAGATATTAGCGCCTTTTCCCTGGTATATGGCAACCCGGCTGTTCACCGCGCTTGGGTGAGTCGCGCCGGTGAGCGGCTCGAATTCGAGGATGGCGCATACGCCAGCTGCCCAAGGACGGGCGAGAAATATAAACGAACAGAAGCAGGTGTCCGACTCCTCTAAAAAGACATTCGCACTCATAGGTGCTGCTGGGTATGTCGCCCCCAGGCATCTGGCGGCCATTAAGGAAACGGGGCACGAGCTGATCGCTGCCTATGACCCCAGCGACTCTGTAGGCGTGTTAGACAGCTACTTCCCAGAGGCTGCTTTTTTTACCGAATTCGAGCGGTTTGATCGCTTCCTGGACAAGATGATCAGGCGCGGCCGCCAGCTCGACTTTTTATCGATTTGTTCGCCAAACTACCTCCACGATGCCCACATCCGTTTTGGCTTGAGGCTTGGCGCTTCGGTGATTTGTGAGAAACCCCTGGTACTCAACCCATGGAATCTAAATGCACTAGCCCAAGTCGAAAACGAACAAAAAGGGCGAGTCTGGAACATCCTACAGCTGAGATTGCACCCAGCCATAGCAGAGCTGAAGGAAAAGTACGAAGCCACCGAAACACCTATAGAGATCGAGCTGACCTACATCACCTCGCGCGGACAATGGTACTACGCCAGCTGGAAGGGCGATGAGAGCAGATCGGGTGGTATAGCAACCAATATCGGCATTCACTTTTTCGATATGCTGCTCTGGGTATTTGGCCCCCTAATCAGTAGCGAAGTACATATACACACACACGATCGGGCTGCGGGCTATCTGCGCCTCCAAAAAGCGAAGGTGCGCTGGTTTTTAAGCATCAACAGCAACTGTCTGCCGACAGCAGCAAAGGCTAATGGTCAGAGAACTCATCGTAAGTTGAGCATAGCCGAAGCGCACTTTGATTTTAGTCGCGGTTTCGAAAACCTTCACCTCAAGAGCTATGAGCATATTCTGGCCAATCGGGGGTTTGGCCTGCAAAGCGCACGATCGGCCATCGAGCTGGCTCAGTCTATACGCACATCAACAGTAACAACAGGAAGACCAGAAGAAAGACATCCGCTCTGTGCGCTTCCTTTAAGCACACATCCCTTTCAAACCAGCAATGACCAGCATGGGTGATCGACTCATCATCTACGATTCCTTTAGTGGTGGGCATCACCCTGAGTTCGTCAGGCTATTGCTTGAAAATTGGCCTCCAAACAGCGGTGGCAAATCCTTTACAAAACTGTTACTGCACCCAAAAATCGTAGCTGAACTTAAACACATCTCACTTCCAGAACGGGTGGAACTAGTGGAACTTCCGCAGGTAGTTACCCGTCAATTAGCCGAGGCCAGCAACCACAAAGAGCATATACTTATAGAGCGAGCATTCCTTCTTGACATGGTCGAAAAGTACAAGCCCACTGATTGGCTTTGGCTGGCTATAGACGCTTACCGTACATTTCTTTCCCGTCGCCCCTTCAAAAAGTACAACGTCAGACACCGAGGCATACTTTTTATGAACCACCTTTATCGCCCTTGGAAGTTGCATAATACACGTGAACAGTTGGCTTTGAGATACAAACTTGGAAAGATGCTTCGCAACCAATCGGTTGAGAAAGTCTTTGTTCTCAACGATGATGCCGGCGCTGTAAAATTGAACAAGCAATACAAAGAAAATAGATTCATATCGCTTCCAGAGCCCATAGCTGGTGAAAGGGACCTAATCAAAACCTCTGAAGAAAGGAAAAGTGCTTTCAAAGAGGAGCTAGGCTGGCCACTCGATAAAAAGATCGCCTTATTATTCGGAGTTCTGGCTCCTAGGAAAAATCCAATTGGCTGTATCGAGGCCTTGAAATTGCTACCTTCCGAACTGCAAAAAAATTATTGCTTGGTCATACATGGTTCCATTTCAAATCCGCCGAGTCTAGAGCAGGAAGTACATCAGGCCATAGAAGAGACCAATACTCAGTTGGCTCAAAAACTGAGTACATCGTCTTCGCCACCATTCGTCTTGCTTCAAACGGGCAGAGTCATTGGTCAGGAATTAGAAAAACGATTTGCTGCTTGCGATATCGTTCTTGCGCCTTATGTAAATTTCTACAGCGCCAGCGGAGTCATGAATCATGCCATTCAGCACGGAAAAACAAGCGTTGTTCCACATCGAGGCCTGATGGCGTCTTTGAGTGAGAGCTATCAATTCAATGAGGTATGTATAGCAGACCAACCTAAAGACATAGCAAGAGCATGGGGCTTAGCAGATAAAAGGGCTCTAGACCTCAATAAAGCCATGCAATACTTAGCTAGTCGAACGCCAGCTCAATATGCTAAAACACTCCTGGAATAGCATGAGCAACACGGCAAAAAGTACTCGGCCTGATGGCCTTTAAAGACCAAACGGTAAGTGCCATGCTCTGGAGTTTTGCCGGAGCTGCTGGCGTTCAGATTATTGGCTTGGTCTTTTCCTTTGTTATCATGAGGTTGATCGGGCCAGAAGTATTCGGTCTTTTTACCCTTCCGCTCATTGTCTCCCTATTTGCCCGGCAGGTAATAGACGTAGGGTTGGGTGCCGCCATCATCCAGCGTTCGACCTTCGAGCCCAGATTGGTTTCCTCTGTTTTTTGGCTAAATCTCGGTTTATCGGTAGCGGTCGCATTGGGTATTTTCCTGAGCGCGCCTTATTTAGCCGCTTATGTCGGCAAGCCAGAAGTAAGCTATGTATTTGAGCTCATAGCACCGGTATTTCTCATTACCGGTTTGACAGTTACTCAAAAATCTATTTTGAGCAAGCAGATGAACTTTAAAATGCTGGCCATAGCAGAGTTTCTCTCCACAGTTGCTGGTGGTTCAGTAGCTGTATTTCTGGCTCTTCGAAGCCCTGATGTCAATGCACTAATCGGGAGGTTTGCAGCAGCAGCCTTGGTCACTAGCCTAGTCTACTGGATAGCAACCAAGTGGCGGCCAAGCTTTTCTTTTCAGACTAAGGGGCTCCGGGAAGTTTTGGGTTTTGGACTTCCCTTTTTCGGGACTAAGATACTCGCTTTCAGTACCAAATACATCGATGAGCTGATCTTCCCCAAGTTTATGGGAACAGATATAGATATTCTGGGAACCTACAATCGCACTAAAATCCTGACCGATATACCGACCAAGGTGGTCAAGAATCAATTCATCAATGTTCTTTTCCCCGCCTTTTCCTCTATACAAGATGAGACGGAGCGAATGGCCGACGTGTATGGAAAAACCATAAGCCTATCTGCCGTCTTTGGTCTACTGCCACTCAGTTTGATATTCTTGCTAGTCCCTGAGGCCGTCCCGATTTTACTCGGAGAGCCATGGATACTTATGATACCAATGGCTCAGGCTATTGTGCTCATGCTGGCACCTGGCTTCTTGAGCTATCTGGGTCCAGTCATTTTGTCGAGGGGAAAATCGAAGCTAAATCTTCAGATCAGACTCCTCATTTTCGTCATCAGAGCAGTTAGTATATATCTGGGATTCTTGTATGGTGGACTGAATGGGTTACTGATCAGTTTGATCGTTTTTGGCTGGCTAACTCACTTCATCGATTTATGGTTTATCGGCAGAGAGCTGGACCGGGGTATCTGGTGGCAATTCAGGCTAGAACTTCCCGGCTGGATAGTACATATCGCTTGTATTGGTCTGGCATGGGCTACAGCTTACTTTTTGGGTAGCAGCCTATCCATCTGGTTGGCTCTTATCGTCAAAGTGATCGTTTTCTGTACAGCCTTTATCGCTATATTAATTCTGCTCAAACCAAGAGGTTTTATGGTAGGTTTGCGGCTGGCCAAGGAGTATCATTACAAGCTGGGCCCCCTGGGTAGCATTATCAAAAAACTCTAACCAAGAATTACAAATTATGAATACACTACTCGTCACCGGTTCTTCAGGATTGATCGGTTCAGAAGTCGTGCGGTATTTCGACGAAAAAGGCTGGCAAGTTTGCGGAGTGGATAACAATATGCGGGCTTACTTTTTCGGACCAAAAGGAGATACTCGCTGGAATCAGGGGCAACTGGAGGATTCCTGCAAAAACTTCAAGCACTACGAGTTAGATATCAGGAATCGAGAAAAAGTCCTGGAGCTCATAGCACAGTTGAAACCCACACATATCGTACACACCGCAGCACAACCCAGCCACGATCTGGCAGCTAGCAAACCATTCGACGATTTCGACACCAATGCTGTAGGCACCCACAACTTGTTGGAGGCCTGCAGGCGCTTTTGTCCGGAGTCTCCATTCGTGCACCTAAGCACCAATAAGGTTTACGGCGACGCCCCCAACAATTTGAACCTGAAAGAGCTGGACACCCGCTGGGATTATGCCGATTCCGAACACTACAACGGCATAAAGGAAACCTTCACTATAGATCAATCCAAGCATTCCCTATTTGGTGCGTCTAAAGTGGCTGCCGATATTATGGTGCAGGAATACGGTCGGTATTTCAACATGCCCAGTTGCTGCCTGCGTGGCGGATGTCTAACTGGCCCCAATCATAGCGGGGTAGAGCTTCACGGTTTTCTGAGCTATCTAATAAAGGTGAATATTACCGAGGGCGAATACACCATCTTTGGATACAAAGGCAAGCAGGTCAGAGACAATATTCACGCCTATGATGTGACTCGTTTCATAGAGGAGTTCTTTAAAGCACCACGCATAGCAGAAGTCTACAACCTGGGCGGTGGTAGAGACAACTCTACCTCTATATTGGAAGCTTTCAAACGGATCGAGGGCATTACTGGAAAGCCTATGAATTATACCTACTCTGACCAAAACCGACTAGGCGATCACATTTGCTACATCTCCGATCTGAGCAAAATGAAAAATCACTATCCCAATTGGGACATCACCAAGCCCCTGCAAACGGTATTTGAAGAAATAGCCGAGAGCTGGGAACAGCGGCTAGCACAAACCCAATAAATGTGTTGTAGAACACCTAATTTTACCATCATCCCATCTAATCTTATGTTTAGGCTATTTATTCTGTTTATTCTAATAAGTTTTGGGGCTTTACCGGCCCAGACTCCAGTACCCCCAGAGATAAGAACCGAGCTGGACAGGCGCAATATAGACGAGACAGAGCTGAGGACTCGTCTTCTGGCCAGGGGAATAGACATAGATAATGTCGCTCCTGAAGACCTCCCGGCCTTGAGGGCTGAGATAGAAGCCGTTGTCGCCGAATTAGAAGCGGAGAACAGCACCACTGAGCCTACTGCCGTAGTAGATAGCTTGCCACCTGCGGAAGTCCCAAGCATACAAACACCCGGCACGCCTGTAGAGGGAGAAGCTACTGTAGCCCAGGACGGTTTTGAAGATGAACCGATTTACGGACACAGTATATTTAGGGACGGCAGTTTGATTGTTCAGTCTGGTGGTGCTGATGTGCGCCCGCCTGAAAGCTACAGGCTGGGCACAGGTGACGTACTGGTCGTTAGCATCTTCGGCAGGTCCCAGGCCGATCTACAATTCACGATCGGGTCAGATGGTTATATCCGCCCAGATCGCATGCCACGCATCTATTTAAAAGGGCTGGCATTAGCTGAGGCGCGCACGCTTTTGGAACGTCGATTTGGGCAATATTATATATTCGGTCCAGGAGAATTTGCGCTTACCATCAGTGAAGCAAGAAGCATAACCGTCAACGTATTTGGCGAGTTGGTACAGAGTGGTAGCTATACCCTCTCAGCTTTAAATACCGCTTTTAATGCCCTGGTGGCTGCGGGCGGACCGACAGATTTGGGCAGTGTGCGGCAAATAAAGTTGATCCGGGCAGGTGAGGAAGTTAGGTTACTTGACGTATATGCCTACCTGGCCGACCCCAGCTATGCCGAGGATTTCAGCCTGCAGCAAAACGACGTTGTCTTCGTTCCGGCTATAGAAAACATAGTCACGGCAAGCGGAGCGATCAGAAGGCCTGGTCGGTACGAGTTGCTGCCTCAAGAAGGCCTGGAAGCATTATTACAGTACGCTGGTGGTACTACTGCCGGTGCCGTGGATGGTCGTGCGAGAGTGGTGCGTATAGCCAATGGCCGTGAGCAGATTTTGGACTTCCGCAGGTCGGAGCAAAGCGGAGATCCGCAAGCATCAGGCTTAGCATTTCCTGTTTTAGCAGATGGCGACCTGGTAGAGATCTTATCGGTCGAGGATCCAACAGAGAACTCCGTGTCTGTAGACGGCGA
>JBCDFE010000201.1:0-8688 GCA_039178745.1 Bacteroidota bacterium
ATCATGCCCACTGCACTTATCACTGGCGTATCTACTGGTATTGGTCTAGCCACAGCAAAAAAATTACTTGCTTTGGGCTGGCGGGTCTACGGCAGTGTCAGGCGAGCTGACGATGCCAAGGCTTTGCAAGAAGCTCAGCCCGATCTGTTTCATACCCTGGTCTTTGACGTAACCGATCGGGCAGCTATCCAATCGGGCATGGATCAAATAGAAGCTAATGGCCACCAACTCACTGCCCTGGTCAACAATGCGGGAATAGCCGTTAGCGGCCCATTGGAAAAGCTCAGTGAGGCTGATATACAGAAGCAATTCGACGTCAATGTGTTTGGTTTGCTTAGACTTACGCAGGTCGCCTTACCGCTATTACACGATAGTGTGGCTAGTGGCTTGTCACCAGTTCGCATTGTCAATGTCTCCAGTGTATCTGGCTATGTAGCTTCTCCATATACCAGTTTGTACTCCGCCTCCAAATTTGCCGTAGAGGCACTAACCGACGGCCTGAGACGAGAGCTGCAAGACTTCGATATCGATGTGGTCAGTATAGCACCCGGACCGGTAAAAACCCCAATCTGGGAAAAAGCATCCGCTCGAAAACACGTATTTGAGGGTCGGTATGCCTCGGTTTTGCCCTTGTTGGATCCCTACTTGGAAAATGCGATGAAGATGGCTATACCTGCAGAAGTCGTTGCCAATAAGATTGCTGCCGCACTCAACGCTAATAGCCCTAAGCCCGATCAAATCGTGATGCCAAAGGCCTGGATAATCAGATTGATGCGCATACTGCCCAAAAGGTGGGTAGACAGCCTGACTCAACGCAGGTTGAAAAGTACCAAGCGGTATTAGTCTGATTTTAAGCCGACTAGAAAGTGGAAAAAAAAATTAATAAATCGAAAACCAAACATATAATCCTCTGTTCGGTCAAACGAGAATCGGGTAAAGTGTGATTTAAAACAACTTATCTGCTTTATTCTTCTCTATCGGCGTAATTGTTTTGTTACGCAATTAATTGCTAAACCGAATTAAATAACCAGTGCAAATACTCAGCTTCAGAGACGATCGCGTTCAGGTGGCCGTTTTGCTAGTGGGCTTGCTATTCGTGACGGTCAATTGCATGTTTCCATCTTTCATGGTGCAGGCAGAATCGACCATCATTGCACTGTTATTTATGTTGGGTATACCCCATGGTGCCACGGATTTTGCCCTTTTCAGGGCGCAATCGGATGATAAGCCCGGCCTTCGTCAGATCGTCGTGTTTTTAATCTGGTATCTCGGCATCATCGGTATTTATAGCATCTTATGGTTGTTGGTCCCTATTCTAGCACTTGCGATACTGCTTTTGCTTGCCGTATATCACTTTGGCCAGTCAAACTGGTCTTATGTGTACAACAAGTCAGATGCTTGGGCATTTTCGCATTATGCTATCTGGGGTGCAGCCGTTTTGGGTGCGCCCATTTTGTTGCACGCTACCCAGGCAGAACCCATCATCAGTGCAATGATAGGTACTGAGGTTAGCCTTCCGGGGCTTAGCTTCACTTATCCTATGATAGCTGTGTTCGGTGTCATAAATCTGGGCATCATAGCATATCTGTTCTACACGAAACGGATAAACAAAAAGCGTGCTGCCTGGGAAACTGCCAGTTATCTGGCACTCATGGCTGTCTTTCTGACCAATAGTCTGTTGCTTGGCTTCACGCTCTACTTTGTCTTCTGGCATTCTCTGAGCGCGCTACTGGACCAGGCACAGTTCTTATATCGCAAGTTGAAAGACTTTCAGGCCAAGCAGCTCAGGCGTCTATTGATACTGACTATCCTGTTTTCGGCCATTGCCATTGGTCTAGCTTGGATGTTCATCAATCCAGCCAAGTTGCTTAATCCGCGTTTGGTAGGCGGCCTGTTCATATTTATTTCTCTGCTGACGTTGCCCCACATGATCTTGGTAGATCGCGTGTACCGATTGTCTAGCGAGTCCGATTCAGATTCACATAATACAACCACCTCTCTAGCAAGATAATTCACTCAACAAATCTGTGGATGACTGCGAGTGATCGCAGTTTTCCTCAGACATTACCTTAATCAATTTTCCATATATGGATTTCATTAATCTTGTACCTGATTTGTTCTTGGCAACCATCGAAAGAGGAGACTACGTAGGCTTCACTTTCTTCATCGGCTCTATGGCCATGATGGCTGCCACTGTTTTCTTCTTCGTCCAAATGGGCCGCGTAGAGGGTAAGTGGAAAGACAGTATGTTGGTAGCCGGTTTGATTACCTTCATCGCTGCTGTTCACTATTTCTACATGCGTGAATACTGGGTAGAGAATGGCGCATCACCAACCGAATTCCGTTACATCGACTGGATTCTGACTGTACCCTTGATGTGTGTCGAGTTCTACCTGATTCTTCGTGCAGTAGGTGCTACTAGTGCCTTGCTTTGGAAGATGATCGCATACTCTGTTCTGATGCTTGTAGCCGGCTATATCGGTGAGGCAGTATTCCCTGAGCAGACTGTTCTATGGGGTGTCATCTCTACAGTAGGTTACGTAGGTATCCTTTATGAAGCCTGGGCTGGTAGCGCGCGCAAGCTAGCTGCTAACGCATCTGATCCTGCTCTTTTGACTGCAGTTAAGTCACTAGGTTGGTTCGTATTCGCAGGCTGGGCTATTTATCCAATAGGCTACATGTGTATGCCTGGTGGTTTCCTGGATGGCGTTCTTCCTGCTACCACTTTGGATCTTTTCTATAACATCGGAGATGCAATCAATAAGATTGGCTTTGGTCTAGTTATCTATGGCCTGGCTGTAAGTGCTAAGAAAAGCACAGCTACTGCTTAATTGTAGATTGCACAAACTTTAATAGTCTTCGGACTACGAGGCCGACTCCCTTTGGGAGTCGGCCTTTTTCGTGTGTATATATTATTCTTCACCATTACCAAAGCTTAGGCTCAACCCTAGCCGCACATTGGCCTGGTTGGCATCCAAAGGCCTGAAAACTGTAAAGACATTGTCTGTAGCCAGCAGCAGTCTGGCAGGCCCTAAAGCTAAAATAGCATTCAAGCCCAGGTTGGTAAACTCGCCTGCCCGATAGCCATAAACCCCACCAACGCTTAGGAAGTCGGCCACTCTAAAGCGAGCAGATACTGCTGCTGCCGTTTCGCTATCTTCCGTAAAGCCATCCAGCAAATAGAGTAGAGCACCCAGGGTAAGGCGTTCGTTGAGGTCAAACTCTCCAGCCAGCATATATCTGCTTGGCACCGTGGTACTGAAACCAGTGCTAGTCTCCGTAGGATTGAATTGTTCCTCCAGGCTATCCACGATACCACTCAAAGAAGCGGTGTCGTTGAGTAGGTTCTCCAATACGTCGAGCCCGGTAAATGCTTCTGTACCCGAAAGGGTGTAGTTGTTCACGTCTTTGCTCCAATTGATGGTGCCACCCAGATCCTGTGCAGCAGCTTGTATGCGTAGGACGCCCAGGTCGAGCTGCGCCCCCAGATCTATAGCGATTCCCGTATTACTGCCGAACAGGTTGTCAGTAGTGAAGCGAGCGAATTCTGTATCCAGATCAAAATTCCTGGCATCCTGATAGTCGAGTGCACCGGCGGAGTTGATGGTATAATCCTGATCGAGCTCCAGGGCAAAAGCTACTTCATCGGTTCTTAGGGTCAAGCGGCCGCCCTCCTGGCTGCTCACTTGGTTAATACCACTCAACAGCTTCACCCGGCCACCTACAGATAGCTTGTCGGTCAGTTTGTAGGCTGCACTAAATGCCAATTCGTGATAGCCGCCTATGCGCAGATCGGGTCTGATATCTACGGTTTCTCCCAGAAATTGCGCATTACCCTCCCAAATGACCTGCACTAAAGTCTTCGGATAGTTGATAGCGCCATCGTATCTGATGCGGTGAGAAAATCCAAAAGCCCACTTTTTCCCTCTGTAGGCCAGGCCTATGGTTTCGAAGTCAGCCTGGTCTCTGAGCTCGTTTCTCTCTTCCAGACTGGCTATGCCCCTACTTATATCAAGTATTCTCCGGCCGTCTTCCTCCACCAAGACGTCGCCCAGCGTTATATTCTCGGATCTTAGATCATTATAAATTCCCGGCAGGCCCACGGTTATCTTGCCATCTAGGCTATGCAATAGGGCTGGGTTGGAAAAAGTCGATTGCCAACTGCCCCGCAATAGAGGGCTAGTGAGGTCTTGTTGAGCCTGTACACTCCAAACAGCAAGGCACAATAGCCCCGATATAAATTGTCTCATTAATTGTGTATTCGAGTTTCCAAAAAGCGGTTTGTACGCACTATCTGTCTGAAAATTTCCCTAGCTCTAAGTCTTTTAATTGCTCACCTTGACTCTAGCGCCGAGACGAACCCGCAAATCTTGATCTTCTTCTATGCGTACAGATTGATCGCTACCATTGGTGGTATCGAAGAGTGCCGTCAAGACAAGTTGCTTGGCGTCTAAAATGGTTGGCAAGGTCTCCGCATTGTAGCCTACAAAAGTAATTTGTTGTAGCGGCCCCGTTGGTCTGCCGTCACTGCCTACCTGAGCCGGGCCGATCAGTTGCTCCTCTTCCGGTAGTAAGCTAGCCAGGAAGTTGCCTTCGGCGTCTTGGAATTCACCTACGATACGAACGCCCAACGGCAACTCATTATCAGAAACCAGCTTGAATTCTACCTCTTCAGCCTCGTCAAATTGAGAAAAATCGATCTCAAAAGTATCTCTGACTTCAAAATTGGCTGCACTTCCGTCTAGGGGTAATTCAACCTCTACCTGCACTCGGTAAAAACTACTATCGGTTATAAAGCCGCGAATGTCTGTATTGCCATCCGGATTGGTCAGGGCGTTCACATCGTAGTCTACAGCCACAGGCTGGCTGCCCAGCACGATGTCTATATTAGAATTTTCGGGGGTAAAGAGGAATTCGCGACTTTTTATAGCGCCTATCTCCGTAAGCAGTGGATAAGGGAACTCGATACCATCGTCTATAAACTCGCTCTCTAGCGGTAGGGTATCTCCATCTGCGGTTATAATGTTGAATACATTAATCACCGATTCAGTGGGTACGCCAAAGCTATTGTCGATGTTGAATGTAATTCTAGGCTCTTCAAAAAAGACATCACCTCTGATCCAGCTGTCGAAAAAGTCTATTTCGATGGTATCTCGCCCACCTTCATAGATGAGGTTGTCTAAAAAGCCTTCTGCATATTCGAAAGAAAAGTCATCTATTGTAATGATTGATCCTGTTGATGGTGGGTACAGATTTCCGTCTGCATCCTCATAAACAGATTCTATATAAATGCTATCGTTTTCCGGTAGTAGAAGATAACCTGCAAGTTCGATGGGATCCATACCGTTATCGATATTGGTGAGTGTAGGTGGTGTTCCCATACCACTATAGGCAGGAATATCCCCAACGATCTCCAGAGGCTCTCCATCTACAGTAATAGTAGGAAATCGCACTCTCGCAGTAATGGGAAACTCGTTTCTATTGAATAATCCATACCGCAGCTGCCCGCCACCCATAATGAGACGATCCAACTCCAGGCCATCAGGCACACTAAATGGCAGTGCCTGGCGCTCCTCCACAAGAGGTATGAACGGAAAGTCATTGATCGTCGCGTTTATCCCTCTGAATATGTCCTCGGCATCTCGGCTCAAAACATCCCCTCGATATTGAAAACGCAAAAGACCATCTGGATCTACGGTGAGTGAGGCATCTTCTTCGAAGTTTTCCAGCAGATCGTTCATGTTGATCTCGCTATCGATGAGGGGGATGGCGTATTCAGCGTCGTAGCGCACCTCATCTATATCGCCCAGGTTGACAAGATTGTCTTCGCAAGCACTGAGGCTTGCCAGAGCCAGTAGAACAATCAAATGGTATAAAAAGCGCGTCTTCATATAGAATGATATTTGGGATGTTGGTTTACAAAGCGGTCACAAGGCAGGAAGGAGCTGCCGAGTTCAAGTTTACTCTCATAACGCAAGGGAAGATGTTTTGGTCCACCAGAAGAAATGGGAAAAGTGGTTCAAAACTAAGATAGGCGACAAAAATAAGTAAAAATACTCGGCTAGAGATACGAATGCTACGGCTCGCTACTCGATCTGGAAGATCTGGTGCGAGGGTATGGCTTTGATTCGGGACTCTGAGTCAAGCCCTTTTGTTGGGGAAAGTTTCCATCCCGCTACTCGATCTACAAGATCTCGTGCGAGGATCGAAACTATCGGGGAAAGTTTCGACCTGCGGAAGTACAAAAGGATAAAACACCATTACTGTACATCGTCCCCGCGCAAGCGCCTGAAGTTCTGACGGCCTTCGACAGCCAGGATACTACTGCTGTAGTCTATAAAAAGCGTTTCGTAAAGGTCCATAGCCCGTTGGGGGTCATCGAGATAATTCTCGTACAGGTCTGCTAACGCATAAAGGGAGTTGTCTACCCGAATGCCTTCACTGTAATCGTCAATTATGGTCTGGTAGGCCTGGGCGGCACGCTCGTATTCTCGCCTTTTCAGAAATACCTCGGCCTTGAGATAGAGCACATCGTCTTGGAGTTCGTGTCCCGGAAAAGCCTCTGCCAGTCCGTCCAGAGTCGAAAAGGCCTCTTCGAACTTGTTTTGGAAGACGAGTAGCTCGGCATCGGCATAAGTTTGCAAGGCGGTAGCCGTTGTGTCTAATCCCAAATTGTCGATGATGAACACCGAGAGATCGAGTGCATCATTGGCGATGAGTTTTGAGGTGGAGGCTTTCAACACATCAAACTGTGATTGCGCCCACTCGAAATCGCCCTTGAAATAGCTCAGGCGTGCATTCCTAAACCTGGCCTCGTGCCCCAGCAGATCGTCTTCGAAGGCTTTATCTACTTGGCTGTACAGCAAGGTCGACTCCCAGATTTCACCCTGCATGAGATAGTAGTCGCCCAGTGCGAGTTTGGCTCTGGCCTGGGCGCGCATATCTACGCCTGGCATGTCGATGACCGTATTTAATAGCTGGGTGGCATATTTGAGATCGTTGAGATATAGGGCCTCCAGCTCTGCAAGCTGAATGGAAATATTGGCCGTTGATGGATTTCTGCCAAATTCCGATAGAAAGCCGACATAGGCTTCTTCGAGTATGCGCAAGTCCTCTTCTCGATAATCGTACCCATCCGTTATGGCTCGCCTTCTGGTGAGCAGGCCTTCTCGTTTGGCATCGAGGTAGAGGGTAGAACTTTCACCTTTACGCTCTACGATATAATCAAAAGCGGCTATGGCTGTCTCGTAATCCTTGGCGTTTGCAGCCAGCCGGCCGAGATTGTATACCCGCATACCGTTCTCGTCTAATCGGCGATCCAGTGCGCGGGCCTGCCTTAAGGCACCGCCATAGTCTTTGCGCTGAACGAATACCCAAGCGAGCATTTCGGGAAAAACGACATTGTCGCTAGGCGCCTCCTGAATGAGCGCATAGAGTTGCTCTTGGAGCAACTGCAAACCATCATTGTCTAAAGATCTCTGAAAAATGGTGCGCACCGTCTCTGCCCGACCTGGATTGTTGGTCACCGATAGCAGGTAGTACTGAATCATTAGTTCGGTATCTCCCTTCCTGCGATAAAGGTCTGCCAGGTTGTACGCAAAGGCCTGGTCGTCTCCCATCATGTCACTGCCCTTCTCGTAGGTGCGTATGGCAAAATCGTATTTCGTATACCTGATAAAGGTGTTGGCCAGCTGGGTGATTTGAAACTGATCTCCGGTCAGTTTTTCTATAGCCTCGTTATATTGCTCGTCGGCACCCTCCTGGTCGTATTGTTGTTCGAGCAGCTGCCCATAGGTTACATATAGCTTGACCTGGTTGGGCTTCTTGCGCAGTCGCCGCTTAATGGCTTGGTCTGCTGAGTCGAAATTTTCTAAGCGAAGTAAACAAGTAATGTACCGATCAAAGAAAAAGTCGTTATTCTCATGCACCTCAGCTAGCGACTCATAAATAAGCGCTGCTTTTTCATACTCGCCGTCTTGGTAGTATTGCTGCGCTAGCTGTGTATTGGGCGGATTGCCCTGAGCAGCCAAAGCGGAGAAGGTCAACAAACAGAATGTAAACATCAATGCACGCATGGGAGTGAGATTTGCAACATAAAGTTAACGCCTCAGATCAAATATGTATTGGCTGTCCTACTAGACTCCGTAATCCACTTCTACTTCATCGGTAGTCGGATAGCATTGGCAGGTCAGTACATAGCCTGCATTGACCTCGTCTTCGTCAAGAGCATAGCAAACCTCCATACGCACACCGCCTTTAACGACCTTGGCCATACAGGTAGAGCAAGCACCAGCCAAACAAGAATAAGGCGGAGAATGCTTGGCTTCCAGCAAGGCATCGAGTATGGTTTGCCCGGGCTTTAAACTGACTTCTTTGACTTCTCCCTCCAGGGTTGCTTTCAGGAATGCGCCGCTATCGGTAGCAGCGCTAGCACTTTTGGCTTTTCCTGCATCATGAGCAGAGACAAAGCGCTCATCGTGTATATGCGCGGGGTCTACGCCAATACCTATCAGTGCTTGTTCGGTAGTATCTATCAGACTGCCTGGCCCGCATACATAGTAGTTGGCCTCATGGCCTTGGGCAGGATATGCAGCCACCCATTCCCTGACTTTTTTGGCGTCTATTCGTCCTCTCCAGCCATCCCAGTCTGCTTTTTTACGATTCCATAGAGAGGATAGTCCCTTCGAT
>JBCDFE010000202.1:0-8526 GCA_039178745.1 Bacteroidota bacterium
ATAGCTGCCACCCATGACAGTATCTACGACTACACTGCCCACAGCAACTTCAAATAGCGTAGCAGAGCCGGAATAGGTCCAATCTACTGTCGACTCATTTAGGCCATTGGGACCACAGGATGGATCTACCTGACCGAGGGGCAGAGAAATGGTTACAGAATCTAAGGTTTGAGCAGAATTGCATCCATTGTCTACCACATCGAGTGTGATGAGGAAGGTGCCTTCCGTTGAGTAGGTAAGCTCGTAACTTTCTATATTGGGATCGGGTTGATTTATCGTGGCAGCAGCACCAAAATCCCAGAAAAAGTCGGCGTCGTCTCCGGCCGTCCCGGTATAGGTTACGAGAATTGTCTGATCGATGCAGGCTGATGATGCATCGATGGTAAAGCTGCTTTCGGGAAGCGGGAAGACCTCGATTTGAAAGCTATCTATCAAGATACATGGACCGGCCTCCTCATAAAAGAAAATGATGGTGTGCAATCCAATTCCAGCATCGACGGGATCGAATACATCGTTGGTTACTCCTGGTCCACTCCATACTACGGTGCCGCCATTACCATTATTGGGCGTACCGCTAAGCATGACCGGGTCCTGATCTATGCAAAAGGGAACTGGCTCGCTGGGTAGAATGACACTCAGATCTGGGCAAGAGGTGGCCACGCAAGTCGTAGCCGTAATGGGCGAGCAGAACCCTTCGGCCAGTGGCGTAACAAAAATGGTCACATCATCACCTTCCATCAGATTATTGACGGTGTAGGTGAGGCTATCCTGAAATACGGGAGGAGCCGAGGTAGAATTGATGGTAATCAGGAAGGAATCTGCATCTGAAATCGGATCCCAGCTAAAGGTCACTTGATCGGGAGTCGAATTATCACAATTGATGACCACAGCATCCAAAAGGGGTTGTGCGAAGAAGGAATCGATGGCCGCAGGCGAACTACATCCATAATCAGAAACCACAAGCTCTATATAGAATGTACCAGGATTGGTGACGAAGAGTTGATACGGACCCGCGGAAGTCCCAGTCAAAACCGACGCGCCTCCGAAATCCCAATCATAGGTAGTCGTAGGGCTGATTGTGCCATCGAAAGACACTTCAATCAATTCGGACTGGCAGATGGTGTCTTCGCTAAGGCTGAAAACAGCAACTGGTGGCTCTAGCACGCGGAACACGACCGTATCGGCAAAGGCGCAACCCTCGTCTGTGACGGTAGCTATGATCAAATGATCGCCCAAGCCAGCCGCGGCCGGCGAAAAGACGTTGCTAAGCACACCCGGGCCCAGCCATTGAATCGGGCCAAGATTGATTTCGTTGGTGATGGTCGCCGTCAGCACTACGCTGGTATCCAGATCGTCGATGCAGTAGTTGGCGGTATCATTATCTATGTTTATTTGCAGATCGTGACAACTCAAGCTGGTACAAGTTTGCACGCTACTGAGCACATCGGGGCAAGTGCCAGGAGGGCTCTGCACAATGAGCTGAATGTCTACGGATTCACCCTCAGCGAGTCCATTGACGGTGAAGCTATTGCCATTTATCTGCCCGGTCTGGCCCGTAAGCACCACTACAGAATCGCTGGCCCCGCCAGTATCTGTCCAACCGAAAACAACACTGGAATCAGTGGTCGACTGGCAGAATACCGTAGGTAGATCAGGCTCTTCGACGACTTCGATTTCTATGAAAGCAGAGTCTTGGCAACCAATGGTATTCTCAACGATAACCCAGTACTCGGTGGTCACTATGGGGTTTACGGTAACCACTGGTCCGGTTTCAGGAACAGACCATTCGGCTACTGTTCCGCCACCAGCTACCAAGGTTATAGACTCGCCACTGCCAGCACAAATGGCATTGTCGGTAGCATTGAGAGAAGCGGTGGGCGACAAATTGAAGAATAGGTCAATGGAGGCCTCTGTAGCGCATCCACTTGCGCCCGTTCCTTCGACGGTAAGGGTGCGCGGACCAGGGCTTGCACTGACAAATTCCCTGGGGTTTTGTATCGACAGATCGTCTTGCCAGATATAGCTATCTGCTCCTGAGGCCGAAATGATAGTGGTCGCGCCCACGCATTGGGGCGTAGGGGCAGTTAGCATTATTTCTGGCACAGCCAAGGTGTCGATCTCTTGAGAGAAAGACTGAAAACAACCCGTAACACTGTCCTGAATGGTCACTACGTAGTTGCCGCTGTCTTCGGGCGCTACATCTGATATGGTCAGGGAAGAATCTGCGCCAAAAATCGGGCCATTGGGCCCCGTCCAAGTATAATTTGTGCCGCCTTGAGCAGAGAATGTGATGTCCGACCCTATGCAAGGCGTAGTATCTGTTACACTCAAAGCGGGTTCAAAAGGCAGGTACTGGGCATTGACGCTTATTGTATCCGATGGGCAGTTGTCTACAATGACCAGCAACTCGTAAAGGCCCGTATCTGCGGTGATCAATGTTTGGGTATTGGCATAGAGGGTATCTGCCAAAAACCAAGACCATTCGGTCACGCCGGTCAGATCTACGTTGCCTTGTAATTCGAGATCTGTTCCGGGGCAACTCGGATCAAAGGCGATCGTCGCTATGGGTGCTGCATCTGCGGGCAGGTCTATGATCTCGGACCGCGTACAATCGTCGATTAAGTTGACATAAGTGACGATGTACTGACCGCCAGGCAGGTTATCGTAAACCTGCACATTGGGACATAACTGGCAACTTTCTAGAGTGTCGTTTTCGATGGTGGTCAGGTAGTAATTGAAGAAACCGATGGAAATAGCCAAAGAATCGTGCTCGACGATGATGCTGCCATCAGACAAAATGGGGCAAGAGGGGTTGAACAAGCTTATTTCCGGCATTTGATCTCCGCAGACAATGACCTGGGCATCTTGATCAAAAGTCGTTCCGTCATTGCAGCCCACAGAATTCCAGCTGCCCGAATCGCCATCGGTATTAACCTCTAGCACGACCGAAAGGTCTTCGCCGGTGAAGGTATTGGAACCAGGCGGACAGGCTTTGACCGACATGGTCCAGCAAAAGGTGTATCCGATTTCTGGAAAGTTGAGATCTGTACACCCAAGACCATCGCCCCAGTTGTTGCCCGGATTGCCATCGCCCGGAAAACCCGCGCAGGCACCAGCGGCATTTCCCTCGCCAGACTCGTAAGCAAAGCCCATAGGGAAAACTTCACCCGTACGGCAATTGCTCCAGCCAGCGGGATACCAATCCCAAAAACCGCCATCGTTGCTACAACTCTGTGGCAATTCGACCACTTGGACGGTCGAGAGGTCCCATCCCGGGCCAAAAGTGGGCACTAATGAGTGAAACCACTCCAAAGAACCTGAGGTAGTCCAATCCGTCAGATCAAAACACATCTGCACTTCCTGCCCGCAGGCGTAAAAACCTTCCGTAGGCGGCGGACTTACGGTCAATGCTCCCGATTGCTCATTGAAGCAAGGGGCACAATCCTGTACCCATTCGAACTCCAGGTCGAAATCGCCGAAGTCGTCTGGTGCGCCACCAGAGATGAACACAAAATAAGTATCTCCGGGAATGGTCGACACCACCAGTCCCGCTGGTGTGCCTATATCACAGGCCCTGAATGCCAAACTATTGCAGTCTGTGCCGGAGTATACGACCATGAAAAAACTGTTGATGTCATCAGAGGTCGCATTGATGGTAAAGGAATTGGCCGGTGCCGTAAAAGCGAACCAGACATCGGGCGAGATGTCAGAGGGGCTGGTACCTCCGCAGTCGTGATCAGGAAATGGATCGGTGGGCGCGGCGTCTATGGTAGTGCCTGAGATAGAGATTGACCTGGTTCCGTCGCAGTCCAGCTCAGCCCCCATGTCTATAAACTGGGCGGAGACACAGTCGTCATTCATAGGTTGAGCGTAGGCGAATGACCATACGCTGCATGCCAGGAGATAGCTTAATAGCCAACGCATTTCACGAGAAGTTCACGAGTGTTTGTTTGCCTGTTAAGGCGTAGGGCTTGTGTTCAGATACTGTCCTAAATACTTCCTAAAAAAGTGCTGCAGCGGGGGATATCTGTTCACTTTAATCACAAAGTACGACATTTGCGGTCTCGCATTCGTTAAGATCAAGCCTAATTTTCTCTTGAGCATGTCAAAAATGAATTCTCCGACCGATCATCCGTGGTCATTTGTCTTGCTCTTATTCTTCGTTTTTCTTGCCACCAACCTCGTAGGTAGCTTTCTGGCCAGTCAGATTTGGGGCGATATATTTGACCAATTGAAGGAGGAAAACACCATCCTGGAGGCAGATACCCGTCAAAAATTAAGGCTGGGCCAAATCGTCTTTCACTTGTTCACCTTTACCATCACCAGCTGGATCGTAGCCCAGCTGGCATACGGTAAGGACTGGTTTAGAAAACTGGGGCTATATGGGCAGTTCGACAGCAGGCGATTATTGGCTGCCATCATGCTTTTGCTTTTTGTGCTTCCAACCGCATCGGTGCTGCAGTATCTGAATGTTCAGATCGACTTATCGGAGGCCGCGGCCCAACAGGAAGCCCTCACCAACAACCTGCTCCAAAATGTCCTGACGGGTGAAACACCCCTGGAGGTCATCACCCTTTTTACTGCCGTGGCCATACTTCCTGCCATTGGCGAAGAGCTATTGTTTCGCGGCCTGATTCAAGGCAGGATTCTGCCCATGTTTATTCAAAATCAGCATGCGCAGGTCATATTTGCGGGACTGCTATTTAGCATCATGCACATGGAAATGGCCGGCATTTTGCCCCGCTGGGCACTCGGTATCGCATTCGGATACGCCTTTCTCTGGACCCGCAGTTTGTGGGTGCCCATCGTCATGCATTTGCTTTTCAACGGCCTTCAAGCCTACGGCGTGTGGAGCTCTGGCGAGTTCACTGCAGACACTGAAGTTGTTGCACTTCCGCAGGTCGTTTGGATTGCGGCAGCCGTGGCTCTTCCCGCTTCCATTCTGCTCATTTTGAGACAGTCGCGAGCTGACAAAACATCAGAAGATGATCTTCCGTTAAATTAATGTAACACAAGATGTTATAACTATATTAACTTTTTGAATGCAACAGTTGACTTTTTGTGCTGTTTGCGTCTTAACTTTGTCACACATTATTTAGCTACATGAAGTCGATACTGGCGACGACCTTCTTTCTTCTTTTCGGACTGCTATGCACCTGCCATAGCCAAACTGACGCACCTGCCAGGTCCTCATCGAGGTCAGCTAACGGAATTGTGCTGACTCCGCTTCGATTTGTCATCAAAGAAAAGAATCTTTGGAACTCTCGTACTGGTACACGCTATCTGAATGCTAACCTGCTGTATAATAGGTCCACCAGTCAAATCAACGACTTTGGCCTGTGTACATCTTCGTCCTATACAATCCCCTTGCTATACGGTTATCGTTTTAATCAGTCATGGGCTTTCGAGGGAGGTGTTTTTGGTGGTTTGAACCGAAATCGCCTGGCTGGAACCAGTGCGCTGGGACCTGATTTAGGAGTAGCTCAAAATAACTTTGCCTACGGCTTAATTGGTGGGTTTGCCTACGATCTGCGACAAGATGTAGATCTCAAATTCCGCTATCGCTATGATATTGGCAGCGACTTTCACGCCTGGAATCCCGTCCAGTTGGGATTATCATTCAGTTTCTAAGGATATTTCTGCATCCAGTTCCCAGTTTGCGCGCAGCGCTTCCAGCGTAAATATGCGCACTTCTTCCGGCTGCCTCCTCAATAACCAATCGGTTCCGTCGTAGCGACCATTCCTATTGGTATCTGTTATCAACTCTACCCGGTAAGTTGCTGCTGGCAAGCGCTCGAAGGTGGTTTCATAAACCGAATCCCTGGCTATCGTAAATTCATCAGCCAGCGCATCATTTGCATCGTTGATCAGCTTGGCTAGATACGTTTGGGTCGTATCCAGATCGACTATGCGCAAGCGAAGCAATCCGACACTCGCCGGATCTGCACCCTGCAAGTTAAAAGTGATCGAGTCCTGATTGGTTTCTCCCAGATAGTTGGTGAGTGCCCCTGGTTGCAGCAATACCCGATACCTACTGCCCAGCGCCCATCTGGATCGCAAACTCAATATGTGCTGCCGATTGGTATCTATACCCAAACGATAGGACTGGCTGATCTCCAATGTATCCGGGTACACCCCAATAAGCGTCGAATCAAAAGAAGCCAACGGTTGATTAAAGCTCATCTCTACGGCTTGCCCCTGAAAGATGGCCTGTCCTGGCTGTGCAACCAGTACCAGCTCTTCAGGAGCTTTTAGATCCGTCCAGTCGGTTGCTGAAATCACCACCGTATCTACGCCCATATTCTCATCTCCTATAAAAATAGAATCTGCCCCAGCTTCCTGGTAAAATAACTTGAGGGTATCTGCTTTAGCGATACGCAGATAGTCCCCTCTCTGGGTACGAACGGGAACTTCCACTACAGGACGATCAAGACCCAGACTAATGACTCCCTGCCGGCTCGTATCTGCATCCACCTGAACAAGTTGCGGCAAGGGCGACATTCTTAGGTTTGGCAGTACATTGATCGTATCTGCCAAAACCACATTGCTATCCAGAAAAGCAAAAGCCGAGGTCGAGCTACCGAACTCGTAAATACCACTGGCATTTTCCAGGGCGTACAGTCGGTAGGTACCTGGCTTCAGATTCCCGAACTCATAGAATCCGTCTTCATCGGTAAATCCAAAGTAAAATGGTCGTTGGGTAGTGATGGCCGTATCGGCCAGGTTGGCGTAGAGCGATACCAGGATCTTTTCTCTACCCTCCCCGGTGTAAGCGTCCACGACCTGCCCACGCACCTCGGCAGAATCTAACTCTGGCCCGGTTGAAAAGACAAACCTCAGATTCTCCACGGGGTTCCCCTCCGTAAAATCTACAATGGACTCGCCCAAGTTGATGGTGTAGGTCACGCTATCTTCCCAGACGACCTCATCGAGGGGAATGATGAGGCTTTTTTTCTTCAATTCCGGACCTTCCCCTAAGTCCACGGGTGGACTTATGATGATTTGGGTCGGGTCTTTGAGTACCACCCACTCATCGAAAGTGAGGACGATCTCCCTGGGCCGGAAATTGACTTGCGCATTGGGCGTAGATTCCTCCAGGATCAATTGGGGAGGGATGCTGTCGCGGTCCCCTCCTTCGGGTGGAAAGGGTGTTGCGCATCCTGCCCCCGAAGAGAAAAGGCCAACCAACCATAAAAAACCAAGGAGTAAGCTACCAAGGGCGAGGTACTTCATGGCCCAAAGGTAGTGTCATCTGGTGAGCTATGGAACCATCACGGCCTCACCGCACGCCCACTCTCCACCACACGCCCTTCGCGCCACAGCTGCCAGATGTAGGTACCCGCTGCCAGCCCAGCCTGCACATCTACGCGCACGGTCTCGCCGCCGCGTAGGGGCACTTCCTGCAAGGGCCGCCCCTGCAGGTCGAACAGGCGCCAAAGACCCGGAGATTCGCCGGCGGGCAAAAATAGGCGGATGGGACCCGCGCTGGGGTTGGGGTAGACTCTTAAACTGGCCTGGGTTGCCTCTACTACTGCCGTGGATGTAGGCTCGTAGACGCAAGGACTGCCCTCGTCGCCAATAGGGCCGAGGCGAAAGTGGGGGAACTGGGGCTGATCGCGAAAAGAGGAAAAGGGAAGCTCGATGGCATTCAACTCAAAGCCACAGGCTTCGCCCGGCAGATCGGGATAATTGATGCGGTGTATAAAGCGACCACTGTTCATAAAGTTGTAGAGTCGACAATCGGGGCCAAGCTGAAAGTGGACGGAATGCGGACCTATAAATAGGCTATCCGGGTTGGTAAACTCATGTATGAGCACCTCACTCTCTGCTATATTATTAGCCTCTAAATCGTACTGGTATACGTGAGTATATGTAGACACATAAACAAACCTGCCGCTAGGAGAAAGCCCCATTCCGTTTAACACCACACTTTCACTAAGATCTGGATGTAAAACTGTATCTATTAAAGTAAACTGACCAGTTTGTCGATCAAAATCATATACATCCATACCAACGTAGGCTCGATAACGCACGAATTTAGTACCATCACTTGAAAACTCGACCTCTCTGCCCCCAGTCAGGATATAGTCTGTATTGTACCAATCAATTGATTGAAAATAGGGACCTTCTATCCCTTCTCCAGTCAACAAAAAATTCATAAATCCATTTCCTTCACTCAGCCTATGTGTGATCCACCAGTCAATACCATTAGCGTGCTTATTTGCAGTCATTTCCCCACCTTCCATAAGTGGCAAATCGTCGTATAGAATTACATTTTTCTCTACGACTTCTCCGTCAGTATTTTCCTCATACGAAATCAGCGAATAGTAAAGCGGCGCCGTTATAACATCAATACCGCCATCGGGTGAGCTTTCAAAAGTAAGTTTTCGATGAAATAGAATATATCGATCTGGATTTTCTGGCCAATTCAAAAACAAAGAGGACTGCAACACCTGAGGATAACCAAATCCAATATCACAATAATTATCCCAGGTCTCCCCAATATTTATACCTTCCCCATTTGTA
>JBCDFE010000203.1:0-8430 GCA_039178745.1 Bacteroidota bacterium
GGCGACGACACAATCATACTAGACCAGGTATACATAGGCCCGGGCGTCCGCATCGGAGCTAGGTGTGTCTTGTATCCTGGCGCCAGAGTGCTGCGCGATTGCGTCATAGGCGACGACTGTACCCTGCATAGCAATGTAGTCATAGGCAGTGATGGCTTCGGCTTCGCCCCACAATCGGACGGCAGCTATCAGAAAGTACCCCAGGTTGGACATGTCATTATAGAAGATCAGGTAGAAATCGGGGCATGTACCGTAATAGATCGAGCCACCATGGGCGCAACGCTCATCAAGAAGGGCGTCAAACTAGACAATCTGATCCAGATCGGACACAATGTGGAAATCAATGAAAACACGGTCATTGCAGCTCAGGCGGGCATTGCGGGCAGCGCTAAGATCGGCACCGGCGTTCGCATAGGCGGCCAGGTCGGCATAGCCGGTCACCTAACTATAGCCGACGGTATTTCTCTACAAGCAAAAAGCGGAGTCGGTGGGCATTTGCGCGAAGAGGGGCAAGCCCTGATGGGTGCACCCGCACTACCCTACCGCGATTTTCAGCGGTCTTATGTGGTCTTCAAGCAGCTCCCCGAAGTGTATCGGGAATTGGCGCGGCTGAAGAAGGAGGTGGAGGCGCTAAAAGGGGGGTGAGCTCTGTACAGCTATTAAGGGTTTCTTAGCCGGTAGAATGTGAGCTTGTGATGTCAATAGGTACGAACTAATTCAAATTGGAACTAAAAAATCTGTACAATTTCATGTACATTTACATGTACAATGCTAAATGATATGAAAGCAGTTACCGTCTCTGCTCTGAGAGCTAAAATGAAATCCTATTTCGATGAAGTAAGCAAATCCCTTGAAATTATTATCGTTCCGAGGAATAATGAAGACGATGATGCAGTAGTCATCATGTCCATAAAGGAATACAATGCGCTAAAGGAGACAGAACACCTACTATCAAGCTCGAAAAACCAACTGAGACTCCAAGAATCTATTCAACAATTATCGGACGGTGAAACTATCCCATTCTCACTTAAAGACTAATCAGTCAAATGCTCGTTGAGTTTACGAAAAATGGTTGGGAAGATTTTCAATACTGGATGGAGAACGATATGGCTACCGCTCTCAAAATTAAAGAGCTGATTACAGCAATCAAACAAAATCCTTTCAAGGGAATTGGCAAACCAGAGCCATTAAAGTATGGGCTTAAAGGTTTTTGGTCACGAAAAATCACCCAAGAGCATCGGCTTGTTTATAAAATCAGTGGAAAGAAGGGAGTCGACCAAAAATGTTCAATCATTCAGTGTCGTTTTCACTATGATTATTAGCGATAAAATAGCTGCTTTCCTATTCTTCGCCAAACCGCTTCATTCGACTAAATGGAAATCCATTGCACCCGCTCATCAGGTCTGATTTTTGAGTATTGACGTTTTTCACGGCATCTTTAGCGCTGGCTTCTTCGTAACTGCTAAAACAAAAAGCCCATTCGTAAGGAGCCATATTCTCCAGCTTTTCATAATCGATTCTGGTATATAAAGAAGGCGCAAAGGCGTTGAGGGAATCATTTTGAAGAATGATGTACCTTTCGTTCTCATTGACGCCAACAAGGTAGTAGGCATCATTTGGCAATAAGCGAAGTACTTCGTTGTCAATAATATATCGTACCCCATAGTCATCTTCAAACTCACCAACCAAAAAGGAAGGCAAGGTTTCCTGCTTTAGCTTTGAAGCTACAGTACAAGAAGCCATCAATAGTACGATCCATCCAAATCCTACGAGAGTAAAAAAAATCGTCTTAATTGGTGCCATTTTGCTACTGAATCTTTTGGACTACAAATGTATTTATTCTCTCTGGATGCTGACAAACCTAACCTTTTTAATCTAAACTTATATTATACGCTTATGAAAGAGTCGATTATCATTATCTCAATCCTAACCCAGATATGTTCATGCTCAAACAATGAGTCTGAGAAATTTATTGACGATTTCAACAACAACAAATTAGGATGGATAGAGGAAACAACAGCTTTTCACGATCTATATATTCAGGATGGAGTATACACCCTAATTAACAAAGACACCGCTTCTGAATTATCTAGTACTAGATATTTAGATCAATCCTGGCACTATGATTTAGGAGACCAATACTCCATAAATTCATCGATATCAATCAGCGGAAATGGATATGATTCACTCTCCTGTGGTCTAATTTTAGAATGCAACTCATACATATACTACTTCACACTGTATGAGAGTGGTCTGGTAGACATATCTGAATACAACTACTTAAAGGATGAAACACTTTATCTGAAAGATGTCGACAGCCTAAGCAAAACCAATAAATTCGACTTAACCTTAAATATAGAAGGCTGGAATTTTGAGTTCATCGCTAATAATAAACCCATAGCAAATGGCCAGTTTCAGTGTAAGAATTGGAATAGAATCGTACCGTTTACGGGAAAGTTCACTATGAGTGAAGTAGATTATTTAAGTTTGACAAAGGAGTAGCCCAAGCATAATGCCATCAAACTCAATCCTTCACTATACCATTATCCGAGACATCCTCGAAAATGGATATGCTCCCAGTGTCGCAGACCTGGCAGACACCTTAGGAGTAAAAGAAGATAAGGTCATTGAAGGCTTATATAAGCTACAGGATTATCACGGTGTAGTCTTGCATCCGCACGAACCTAAGATTTGGGTAATCCACCCATTCTCTCTGGCACCGACTAACTTTTACGTAGAATCAGACCGAGGTGGTTGGTGGGGAAATTGTGCCTCGTGCTCCCTCGGAGTGGCCGCCTTACTCGACAGCCAGGTAAAGATCACCACCACCATAGGAGGGGAAACAAAGCAAATCGAAATCAATATAGTTGACGGCGAAATTCAAGAAAAAGGGTACTACATTCATTTCCCAACACCCATGAAGAATGCATGGGACAATGTGATATACACCTGTAGCAATATGCTCATTTTCGAAAACGAGCAACAAGTCGATGAATGGGCTTTAAAGCACCACATACCCAAAGAGGACATTCAGCCAATAGAGAAAATTTGGAGCTTTTCCAGGAAGTGGTACGGCAATCATTTGGACCCACAATGGACAAAATGGACCATCGGAGAGGCCAAACAAGTGTTTCGCGAATTTAACCTCAGCGGTAAAATTTGGGAACTGGACGATTCAGGAGGGCGATTCTAAGCCTCTTGCCTCCCCAGGCATAAGAGCATATCTAGTGGTCCAAAGTATTTCCCGCCTTACTTCTAGGATTTCAAAGCCTAGCTGTTCTCTCGTACTGGCTTTACCAAGCCTAAATTCTGTTCCCATTCGCTTATATAAGTAATGAGGAAATAGCCCTTAAAGTCGATTTTCAATTTCTAATTCAGTTTTTTAGCAAAATTCAGTACTAGATATTTGTTACGCAATCATTTGATTTACAGATAATTAAAATTTTTCAAAAACCGTTTTGAAGCCTTTGCAACATAATCGCAAAAGTATGCAACATTGGTGCAAGCCCCCTTTCTGAGCACGGCTCACCTTTGTCTCATCAATAATTAACATAACACATTTTCACCCCTCATTAGTCGATCCTTAGCGTACGACTAAGCAGAGTGGTCTATTCTAAACTCAAAAGAACCTAACTATGAGTAAGCTAATCCTTAGCTTAATGCTATTGCTGATAGCAAGCTGTGCTACCCAACTATACGCCCAGGACGATTTAAAAATAAAAAACGCTTCAGGAACCACTTTAATGGAAGTACGCGACGAAGGAGTCATCATCACCAAACTGACTACGAGTGAGCGCACAGCCAACGCCGCCGCGCTTACCAACGCCGAAAGCGGATTGATGGTCTACGATACGGATACCCAAAGCTTCTGGGTGTGGAAAAGTACGGAATGGGAAGAAATAGCTGGAACAGGCTCAGTGGATGATGCCGATAATGACCCTACTAATGAGCTGGAACTACCGACTACCCCACAGGACGGAACTATAACCTATTTTGATGACGGCGATTGGCAAGCATTAGATCCTGGAACGCCCGGCCAATTTTTGACTTTCAATGGGGAATTCCCGAACTGGCAAGATGCAGGATGTGCACTCGGAGAAGCGGTTTCCGATCAAAGTCAATTATTAGAATCAAGTTTTCGAGGCTTCAGCAATTTGGGCCAAAGTTTTACTGCCGGTAAAACGGGGTGCTTAAGTAAAGTCAGGATTCGCGCTACTGCAGAATTAAGTACGGCAACTATTGCCCCTACGGTTGAAATTCAGGCCGGCGCAACCGAAACGGGCAACCCAATTTCTTCAGTGGAAGCCATTCCAATACCTACCACTGAAAGTAGTCCCCTACAATGGTATGAAATTACCTTTTCAAACCCAGCTCAAGTTGTAGAAGGTAGTGTATATACAATCGTTCTGCGGGCTAATTGCACCGGTAGTCCTGATTGTTTAGATGGCGATCAAGGGTTAAAGACACGGAGGCAAAGTGGCAATCCATACCAAGGCGGAAGAATCCTTTCCAACGGTAGCTCAAATTTCGATATACCTTTTGAGACCTTTGTACAAGATGGAACAAACCTCTTCGCTGATGCCGATGCTGACCCCACAAATGAAATAGAACTGCCGGCCACCCCGCAGGATGGAACCATGACCTTTTATGAGTCTGGAGATTGGCAACCATTAGCCCCTGGAACGCCTGGCCAATTCTTGATCCTGAATGATGGTACCCCTAGCTGGCAAGATATCGGAATCGGATGTACGCTTGGAGCATCGGTTTCCGATCAAAGTCAGATATTAGTAGGCCCTACAGTATTTGTTTTCACTGTTAGGGGGCAAAGTTTTACCGCAGGTAAGACGGGCTGCTTAAATAAAGTCAGGGTCAATACCACCGCCCTGTTACAAGATGAGACTATTGCTCCTACTGTCGAGATTCAGGAGGGCTCAACTCAAACTAGTACAGCCATATCCTCCGTGGAGCCTATTCCGATGCCCAGTACCGGATTCATTCCACCGCAATGGTATGAGATCACTTTCGAAACTCCCGCTCAAGTGGTAGCGGGTAATCAGTACACAATTGTGTTAAGAGCTAATTGCTCCGGATGTTATGATGGTGTTGGCCCTATTAACCTTGATAATGCCTTTGCAGCGAGTGTGATAACTAACAACCCATATCCTGGTGGAGAATTATTGGGTACATCTAACCCTAACGCTGATATGGCCTTCGAAACTTTTGTGATAGATGAAACAAATCCTTTTGCGGATGCCGATGCCGACCCCACCAACGAAATAGAACTACCCACCGGTGGCGCCGATGGCCAAGTCTTGAGTACCGATGGTGCGGGTAATTACTCCTGGACCGATAATGTGGATGAAGTGGATGATGCCGATGCCGACCCCACGAATGAAATTCAAGCCATCAGCAAATCCGGGAATACGGTTAGCCTATCCAACAATGGTGGCTCCTTTACCGATGAAGTGGATGATGCCGATGCCGACCCCACGAATGAAATCGAGCTACCAGATAATCCACAGGATGGAACGATAGCCTATTTTGCAAATGGAGCATGGCAATCAAGGACTCCCGGCAGTCCTGGTCAAATGTTGACCCTCAATAATAATGGAATTCCCAGATGGTCTAATGCCCCTAGATTTGGATTTACCAAAAGGACTGGTGTACAATCCTTTAATGATGAGGATGGTTGGGAGGCCATCACAAACACGCTAACCGTTGATATTGGCGCAGGTGGCCGCGTACTCATTGATGCGCAAGCTACGGTTCGACTGACTTCCGGTAGTCTTTTGGATCCGTTCAATTTCAAAGTAGTAGCCAATCCATCTGGGTCAGATGGTTGTACAGATCTTGTCGACTTAAACACCATTGTACACGTACCCGATACAGAGTCTGGTGGTCATCAACAATGGACCACAGTTCCGTACCTTGAAAATTGGGTTTCAAGCTGCGGAGAAGGTGTCGTACGCCTCACACTTTATGCGCGGAATACCGGCGACGACCCCTGGCAAGTACAAGATGCCATCCTTTCCGTAACTACCTACTAATTGGCCATTTAGATTTGCTATGACAATGAAAAAAAAGCAATATAAATATCCACCTTGGTCAAGCTGGGTACTGCTCGTTCTTCTGAGCTGCGGACTCCCCAGTATTTCCTACGCGCAGATTTCGCTGGAAACTTCTTCCGGCATCCAACTGGAAGCTAGCGGAGGTATTGAGCTGGAAGTCAGTGGCAACTGGCAAAACCAAGGTAGTTTTTCCCCAGACTTGAGTACGCTTTTCCTGGATGGATCGGGGAATCAAAACCTGCTCAATACCAGTGGCCATTTTTACAATGTCACCATTGATAAGACGAGTGGCGAAGTCTTCTTGGCTGGTGATATCAATTTCAATGCTGGTACTTTGTCGCTCATCACTGGCAATGTCGAACTTAGTGGCTACCTCATCACACTAGATGCCACCGCTATGCTCAGTGAAACCGCTGGTAATACCGTAAAGGGCAACAGCGGCTATCTCACTACGACCCGGACTTTAAGCCAACTCAGCAACGAAAATGTGGCCGGTATGGGCCTGGCCCTTACCACTGCTGATGACTTAGGAGTTACCGAAATCCGCCGCGGTCATGCTGTTCAGAGTGGAAACTTTACCTCCAGTATCCTGCGCTACTTTGAGGTATTGGCGAACCCAGCGGGAGCCATTAGCGCCGATCTCGTTTTTTACTACGATGAATCCGAACTCAATGGCCAAACCGAAGCTGATTTACAGCTCTATCGCTCTGATGATGGCGGTGTCAATTGGACCTTGGTGCCCGGCACCTTAGACACAGACAACAATTCAATTACTGCCACTGGGCAAGCGCAATTGACGCGCTTCACCCTCAGTGCTGGATGCATGGAGAATACTACCATCACACAGGCAAGCTGCCGGGACTTGTCCATTACTTTGGATGATACAGGCGCTGCTCACATCTCTTCACCAGACATTAACGACGGAAGTACTGGGGCTTGTGGCTTGGCTTCTTTAGATATTGATCTGTTCACCTTCGATTGTCAAGACATCGGGGCAAATACGGTCACACTGACAGTCACCGGCAATGATGGAAGTACGTCTAGCTGCACGAGCACAGTGACTGTCTTGGGCACTACTGAGCGCCTGTCTCCGGTGTTGGAGGGTATTACTTTTAACCCTTCTACTGGACAGTACGAAGCCTGTTTCGGGTATGCTAATGATAACTCCTGCACCGTAAGCGTAGCAGTGGGTGGCGATAACAGATTTACGCCAGGTACCGATTTAGGCCAGCCTACCGAATTCCTTCCAGGTCGTCAAGTTAATGTCTTCTGTGTAGATCTAGGGCCAGGTGAAACCATTGTCTGGACGCTCACCGGGCCAGATGGAAATACCAGAACAGCTACAGCAACAGCTCCTCCAACAACGCTGGTGGCCTATGTATGGGATGATCAAAATGGGAATGGTAAGCAAGACAATGGAGAACCTGCGATCGAAGGAGCAATGGTTGAACTGGTGCAAAATAGCGATGGAACAGTGCTACAGACATCGATCTCCCAGGCGGACGGAACAACTACTTTTGCGGACCTGGGAAGCTACGATGGTTCGCAGGTAAAGCTGAGGTTCTACGAGAAAGCAGACCATCGCTTTACCCTAAAGGACCAGGGTAATAATGATAATATCGACTCTGATGCCAACCGGGCCAATGGCTTCACTTCTGTATTCACACTGGACACCGATGCCGTAACGACCAAGTGGGATTGCGGTTTATGGAGCCCCGGCACAGTCGAAGCCTACGCATGGGACGATCAAAACGGTAACGGTAAGCAAGACAACGGAGAGCCCCCGATCGAAAAAGTAAGGGTAGATTTATTAGAATCAGACGACACTTTTGTAGCTACCATCTACACCGATTATGAAGGAATAGTTCGCTTTAGCGATGTGCCTGCTGATCGTCCAATGAAGCTACAGTTTTACGAATTGGGTGACCATCGCTTTACCCTAAAGGACCAAGGCAACAACGACAACATAGACTCTGATGCCAACCGCACAAATGGTAAAACCGCCACCTTTCAGGCAAATCGGGGCGGGCAAGTACACACCCAAATGGATGCGGGCTTATGGAGCCCCGGCAGCGCAGAGGCCTACGTCTGGGATGATCAAAATGGAAATGGCAAACAAGACAACGGCGAACCAGCCATTGCTGGAGTAGAAGTCAAATTGCTCGAAGCAGACGGAACAACCGAAATCGGATCATCCACTACAGATGCCGCTGGTATAGCTGTGTTCACTAGCGTTCCCGCAGATAGATCAGTCATGTTGCAATTCTTCGAGTTAGAGAATTACCGCTTTACCGCAAAAGACCAAGGCAACAACGACAACATAGACTCTGATGCCAACCGTACAAATGGCAAAACCGCCACC
>JBCDFE010000204.1:0-8307 GCA_039178745.1 Bacteroidota bacterium
AGATGAGCACGGATATTATTCAGCTATGCACTACGTGCAAAATGAATAGAATAAGAAAGGAGAATGGGCTGCCACGCAGCCCATTCTCCTTTTATAGTTATAACAGAGGAGATTCAAGCCCAAGTAAATCTGTGTCGATCAGTGAAACCTGTGGCCTAAAAATCACTTGTGGCGGTTGTCCCAGACAGCGATCCTGGCTGTAGTCTTTCTATAGAGCTAGGTCGTTAGTTGAAAAAATAACGACTACTCTCTACCAGACCTAACAATCATAGTGCTACTAGCCTGCTGCTTCCCTTGCAAAACTACGTCTAAGATATTCACATGTTCCGGCTGACTGATCATGTAATAGATGGATTCGGCAACATCAGGACTGGTAAGCGGTTGAAAATCATCGTATATCTTGGCACGCTCCTCATCGCCGTCGAATCGCACAAGGGCAAATTCGGTCTCTTCTACGTGCGCTGGGCAAATTTGGCCGACACGTACTCCGTGTTCAACAAGATCTAAGCGCATGGCATGGGTTAGCGCGTCTACACCATACTTGGTCGCATTGTAAACGTTCCCTTTGGGATAAACCTCTTTACCGGCTGTTGAACAAACGTTTACTATAAATCCTCGCTTTCTTTCTACCATACCTGGGCTCACTGCTCTGGTCAGATATAGCAATCCGCGCAGGTTGGTATCGATCATTTCATCCCAATGGTCGAGCTCACCTTCATGAACAGGGGCAAGTCCTTTGGCTTTGCCGGCATTATTGATCAGTACATCTATAGCTTGCCAAGCCTCAGGAAGTGTATTTACGGCTTGTTGTGTAGCTGCTCGATCTCTGATGTCAAAAATCAGAAGCTTGGTTTCCGTTTTATGCAACTCAGCTAGCTCAGTAGCTAGTTGCTGTAGTCGGTCTTCCCTTCTCCCAGTCAGGACAAGCTTGTATCCGGCTTCGGCTAGTCTGATTGCTGTTGCCCGACCAATACCGGATGAGGCACCAGAAATGAGCGCAATTTGCCCTTCGCCCGTGCGCTCAGCGGCTGCCAGTTCAGCCAGTTCCAGGCTCAAGCTATCCAGGTTGTCTTGGTCTTCCTTCAGTCCAGCTTGCAATTCTTCGACTTGCTGATGCAACTCTTGGAGTGTGGCTTGAAAACTTTCCTGCTGTTCGATTAGCTTGGCTTCGTAAGCTTCCTTTTGGGCTTCCAGCTCCGTATGCTGAATGAGCATTGCCTGGTTAAAAGAGGCTTCATTACTGTCAGTAGCATAGGATCCATCCAGTTCCCTGGCCCGTAAATAGGCAGCCCTAGCTAAATCGATCTCGCCACGATCTCGAAGTAGTTCCGCCAGTTGAAAGTGAGCAGCTGCCTGGGTGGGCTCTTGATCGGTGACAATACGAAGCTCCTTTATAGCGCGATCGGGCTTATCGAGGGTATTGATGCACAGCAGAGCGTAGTTGAAGCGCGCATCTGCCGCTTCGGGATCCGCCTTGATGGCCATCTTCAGCCAGGTAGCCGCATCGTACTGTCGCTCTGGAAACTGCGCGAATAGAAGATTGCCGATACGATATGCCAGATCGGGATAGTCGGCGTCAAAATCAGCAAGCGTTTCCCATTGGTCGAGCGCATTTTCGGCTTCGCCAGCAGCTTCGTAGAGTTCTCCACTTAAAAACAAAGCATCTGGCTGATTGGGCGCCTTAGCCAATAGCGCATCGATTTCTTTACGAGCCGATACGGCATCAGCTCGCTCGGTAGCGAGCATGAGAGCCAGATGATATTGGAGTTCATGCTGTTCGGGAAGGGTTTCTCTGCCCGTTTCCAATAGGGCTATAGCCGAGTCTATGTCGCCCTGTTCAGCCATTTGCCAGGCATTCTGAATCCAGTTCAATGCCTGGGTCAGTTCGTCCGTTTCTTCAGTAGACTTGACAACGGGCGCCTCCGTTTTAGCAATGCCTAGATCACCGCTTGACTCTTGGTCTGCTTGTTTAGCAGGATCGGCATCTGGCGGTGGCTCTGTAGTCTCGGACTCTTCCGGTATGGACTCGTTTGTAAGTGATTCCTCTAGAACTTGCGTTGATTCAACTTCAGGAGCAGGAGAATCATCCTGCTCTCCTTCAACTAGTCCGGTGGGCGGATGAGGCATCGTTTCTGAAAACGATTTCCACATTTCATCTTTATCCAGCCAGATGAAGAGCTGTCTGTAGCGATCTATCTGTAGCTCTGCGAGACTACGCCTCCAGGGGTCGTCTTTTATTTGGTGAAGGGTGTCGTTAGCCTGCCCACTTATTTCCCTGATTTTTCGATAGTACTTATCAAAATCTTCCCCAGCTTCTTCACTGAGCTCCCGCGCTTGTCTGCGCAAATCCAAATATCGGTTTTGCCAGTATCCCACGTACTGCATGATGCGAGATTGCGGTTCTACCAAAGCATCTGGAGCATCTATGCCAGCAGTTGGGCCTTCCAGCATGACCGGCAGTAATTGCCTACCCATTTGTAGCAGGCTCATACCATTTAGCATGGCATTGGGATTGCGGATGAAGGCATCGCTTATCAGCAGCAGGACCGAACCTTGCGAACGGTACTTTTCTGTAAGAATTTCGGCTAGTACTGGGCCTTCGTTGGCTTCATCTACACTGAAGTGCTCAAAACTGAGCCAACCCTTCAGTTCGGCCTCTATAGCGTAGGCTTTTTCCTGATCTTCCGCTGTGTAAGCGATGGCTATGGCAGATGCATTCGTCATTTACTCGCTTGTCTCCGTTTGTAGTTTTTCCCGTACATAGGCCTCGTAGCGCTTTTGTCTAAATCCACGCCAGCGCTCGTAGCTTTTTGGGTATCGCTTTAGCTCGCCTTTAAAGGTCTGGAATGGTCTTGGCCGCTTAAGTGCATAAGTGAGTGCCTGCCAAAGCTCTTGATCGCGAACGCGATCGACGTAGGCCCGCATAATATTGAGGGCCGCTTCGGCAGAGAGTCGCTCTATGTGCAGATAATTCTCCTGATCCGTTGAGACCGTCTGCATAATAATCTCAAAAACTTCAGGGTCGGCTTGCAGATTTCTTTCCGGATCGTCAGCTACAAGCACGCGGCCATGCTCGCGGTGTACATATACTTCTTTGCCTCGTCTCACAGCTGTGGCTATCTCGGCAATCTGCTCATCATTAATGGGTATCATACTCGTCAGGGCAGTTTTACGCGCACAAGGTACGGGTCGCTGGTCATATATAGATATTCCTCCTTGGTATCTAATTCTACATTCGATACCGCATAGTTCGTAGATAGTCTCACTAAAGGCGTTCCTTCGGGCGTAATCACCCATAGACCTCCAGGGCCGGTAGCAAAAATCTGACCATCGCGGGCAACTTCCAGACCATCCGGCAGACCGGGGAGATCCGCTGTTCGGTCGGTTAAGTCCAGCGTCCAAAGTTCTGATTCGATTTGGTGGTTTTGGTCAAGCGCATAAGCTCTGATGATCGCTTCTTCTACATCGCTATTGGCTACGTAAAGGGTTTGGCCATCCGGACTTAGCCCAATACCATTAGGCCTGCGCAAGTCTTGAATCAACAAACTCAGCTCACCGTTTTCATCTATCCGGTATACGCCGCTAAAATCGAGTTCCTTGGCGGGGTCATCATCCTGCCCGGCCAGGCCATAAGGGGGATCTGTAAAGTACAACTGCCCAGTAGAATCGTAAACCAGATCGTTGGGGCTATTCAGCCTTTTTCCCTCAAAATTATCGGCCAGCACCTCCCATTCTGCTTTTGGATCGTCGAGAGAGGCCAGCATCCTGGCCACTTGCCGGTTGCCGTGCTGGCAGGCCACCAGATGGCCGTCGGCGTC
Source organism: Bacteroidota bacterium (assembly GCA_039178745.1). Taxonomy (GTDB): domain Bacteria; phylum Bacteroidota; class Bacteroidia; order Chitinophagales; family Saprospiraceae; genus Neolewinella. Next base: position 3,819 of record JBCDFE010000204.1, read on the forward strand.
CAAAATGAGGCCATTCGATCCCGGTTCTGGTTGGTTGCCTTCTGTTGTTTTTCCACTCTTGCTCAGCCAGACTCTTGATCCATTGGCCTCATCCCAGGCTTGAATATGGTTGTTGGGCACATCAGAGCAGATGATCAGGCCTTGCTCAGGCAACCACAGCGGCCCTTCAGACCACTCCATGCCTCCAAACAAACTGGTGATTTCCGGCTGTTGCCCAAAAACATCCTGCCCGTTTTCGTGCATAATGTCGATAGCAAATCGAGGTGGGGATTCTTGGTTTTGGACTTCCGCAGGTGGGGCGTCCTCTGGAGTGCGATTGCTGTCGGTGCTGTCGCCGGTCTGCGATTGGTTCTGACCGCAGGCGAAAAGCATGAGTGTGGCGAGGAAGCTAGATAGTCGTTTCATAATGAGCGGAGGAAATTTTGGGCAAGATAAGGTTGCTTGAGGAGCAAGAAGATGAGAGGAGCTAAGAATTGATCGTTTACTTGTAAATTTACAAGTAAGCAAATAAGCAAAAGTATCGTCAAGCCCACCCACTTCCTCATACTATCTATCTTTCCTTACCTCGCCTAAACTCAACCCACTATTTCGGGCCAGCTCACCAATGCTGGTGCCAAGGCGGGTGTTCCATTCGCCAATCTAGGATCCAGAACGCCCTGTTTTTACTTCATAGGACGCAAACTGGAGTAATGCTCGGTTACCAGATGCCCGGAATGATCTTCTTTACTTCTCGTTGATAAGATCGATAAGCGTCTCCAAATTCGGCTATGAGTTTTCTCTCTTCATAGTGTATTCCAATTGGTATATATACTGTGGTAATGACTGCGATCTGCAATACCTCTATATTGGGCGAAATCAAGAACCAGGCCCAGGCTATGAGTAGAATGGAAGAATAAATGGGATGCCTGACCCAAGTATTGATACCCGATCTGTTGAGTTTGCCACCCAGTCCTGCTTTTGTTTCAACGGTCTGATTGAGGTAGCTGGTCCCAATAAACTCTGCGCCATCGTACTGTGATAAGGCAAGCAGGTTAAGCACAAACCCACCGACAAAACCTACCCATCCAATGGCAGTGATCCATACTGGCAGTTCTATCAATGATGTCTTTGGTGATTCCACACATATCCAGGCAATAGTAATTACAAACGCAATTGATACTAAATTATACATAATGCGGTAATACCTAGTAGGAACTATGGCATGCAGCCTAGCTTTTACACCCAGATCAGCCAGAATGCTATGTGTGGCATAAAAGATAAGCAGTATACAGAGTAGCGGCCAGTTCAAGATCAATAGATAATTTGACTAAGTGCAGGTAATGCTTCTTACCTAAAATTAAGCTTAATTATATAAGTGCTCTATCGCATTGCCTGTCTTATCTAAGATCATAAAATGCGCATGATCATCTTCGTCGATGTATATTTTTATACGCTCCTTGCCTTCATTGTCGTAGAGGAATAGCCCTACGTCTTCGTTTTCTTCCATTCCTAAGAACATCCTGTAAACATTGATTTTTTCATCTTGCAACTTCCGCATAGCTTGGTAGGCTTCTTCTCGTTCTTTTTCTGTGTAACCAGCTGTTTCTTCGTGAAAATCCCTAAACATTTGTGTTTGAGTGATAGAATCTGAGCGCTCTCTTAGAAATAGGCCGTACCATTGCTTCCATTCATCTCCATCTTTGTATTCGTCCTTCATTATGGCTAGTATTTGATCGTCTTTTTGTTTGTCGAAAGTGATGCCTGCGAAACTCTCGTTCTCTGTTCCATCGTGAAAAATACCACCTAGCTCATCACCAATCCGATTGAAGAAAATGATTCCGGGTAGATCTCGATTGGTCTCAGAAGATATCGGTTCCCCGTCGATGGTAGCCAAAGCTTGTTTCTCAGGGTTACTGATAGATATATAAAGATGCCCATCTGGTCCGACTATGCTAAGCCGCTGAACTTTAATCTCTTCTTGAATCTCTGTGGAACCGAAGTTTTGGAATAACACATAGCTGATTAGGCCAATGAGTAAGAGTGTATTTATGATGGATAGATTATTCTTCATCGTTTGGTCTTAATGGAGCTAGAGCTAAATCTGATTCAAAGATGTTTAGGATACTGTTATCCCCCTACTTTTAAAGAAGTTTTAGAACAAAAATTAATAAACATGCCCAATTCGTGAGCCGTTGATTCATACGAATTGCGTCTTGTTTTTCTTTTGTCAATCCACACCTGATTACCGACCTTTGTGATTACCTGAGGAGGTCCTGATCTAATGCGTTTTCGGAATAGATCTCGATTTCAATACAAAATCGATCATGCAACAACCCGCCCCATACCAAGCCAAGCATAAAATCAGAGTCCTGACAGCGGGCTCCCTATTCGATGGGCATGATGCGGCCATCAATATTATGCGGCGCATCATTCAAAAGTCTGGAGCTGAGGTGATTCACCTGGGGCACAACCGGCCCGTTGAGGAGATCGTAGATGCAGCTATCCAAGAGGATGTGCAGGCTATCGCCATTACGAGTTATCAAGGGGGGCATAACGAATTTTTCAAATACGCCTACGATCTGCTGCGAGAAAAGGGCGCACCCCACATCAAAATCTTTGGTGGTGGCGGCGGAACCATCTTGCCCAGCGAAATAGATGACTTGCACGAGTATGGTATCGATCGCATATACTCGCCAGACGATGGTCGGGCCATGGGTTTGCAAGGCATGATCAACGACCTGCTGGAAAAGTCTGACTTTGCGGTAGGAGATCATCTCAATGGGGAGATCCAGCAAATACCCGATCGCAAGCCTACGGCCATAGCCAGGGCCATTTCGGCCGCCGAAAACTATGCAGCAGATCACGAAGATTGGCTTAAGAAAATAAAATCTGAGGCTAAGGAAATCGCGATTCCCGTTTTGGGTATCACCGGAACTGGTGGTGCAGGCAAGTCCAGCCTAGTCGATGAATTAATCCTTCGCTATCTGCGTAAGTTCCAGGAAAAAACGCTGGGCATTATCTCCGTAGATCCTTCCAAGCGGAAAACTGGCGGTGCGTTACTAGGCGATCGCATTCGCATGAACGCCATTGCCTCCAAGCGCGTCTTCATGCGCAGTTTGGCTACCCGCCAATACAATGCTGCCCTGAGCGGAGACATCGACAGCGCTGTGGCTATTTTTAAGCAGGCGGGTTTTGATCTCATCATACTAGAAACATCGGGTATAGGCCAAAGCGATAGCGAAATCATAGATCATGCCGATCTATCGGTTTATGTGATGACGCCAGAATTTGGCGCACCCAGCCAGTTGGAAAAGATCGATATGCTCGACTTTGCCGATATGGTCGTGCTCAATAAATTCGATAAGCGAGGTGCGCTAGATGCCCTTCAAGCTGTGCGCAAACAAATGCAGCGCAATCAAGATCGCTGGCATGAGCCACTGGAAAATATGCCGGTTTTCGCTTGCATAGCCAGTCAGTTCAATGATCCTGGGGTCAACACTTTCTTCAATGCTTTGATCGCCAAACTCTTCCCGCAGGTCGATGATGAAGCCCTCACCGAAGGAGATAGCGAAAAGCAGTATATCATTCCGCCTAGCCGGGTTCGCTATCTTTCAGAAATAGCGGAAAGCAACCGGCGCTACGATCAAGAGATTGAAGAGCAAGAGAGTTTGGCTCGTCAATTATTTGCTTTGGAGCAAGTTGCCGAGTCGGCAAAGGCAGAAGAAGATCGGTCGCGCAATTCTACTCTTCAAGAGAACAAGCGGGATACCGGCGTTCAGGGGACGTCTCTACCTGCGGAAGTCCAAAAATACCTGACCGATCAAATAGAAAAACAACGAGCACAGCTCAATGCACATACGCTCGGAGTACTCGATTCCTGGAAAGAAAAGAAAGCCGCTTACACCGCAGAACAGTTTGTCTACCATGTGCGCAGTCGAGAGTTTAGGGTAGACAATTATACGACTTCTCTGAGTGGCAATCAGATTCCTAAGGTTGTGTTGCCGAAGTTTAAGGACTATGGCGAGATCGTTAGGTGGAGTGGCCAGGAAAATGTGCCGGGCGAATTTCCGTTTACAGCTGGCGTTTTCCCATTTAAGCGCAAGGGAGAAGATCCCACTCGCATGTTTGCCGGCGAAGGGGGCCCAGAGCGCACCAACCGCCGTTTTCACTATCTGAGTAAAGGCATGCCCGCCAAGCGCTTGTCTACCGCTTTTGACTCGGTGACGCTCTATGGCGAAGATCCCGATCACAGGCCCGATATTTATGGGAAGGTGGGCAACTCCGGGGTCAACGTGAGCTCGTTAAACGATGCCAAAAAACTGTACTCTGGCTTTGATCTATGCGACCCGAAGACCTCGGTATCGATGACCATCAATGGGCCAGCGGCTACCATAGCTGCCTTTTTTATGAATGCAGCCATAGACCAGCAGTGTGAGCTCTACATCAAAGAAAATGGCCTGGAGGCAGAAGTGGAAAAGGCCCTCAAGAAGAAATACGACGATGCTGGCCT
>JBCDFE010000205.1:0-8304 GCA_039178745.1 Bacteroidota bacterium
CGTCAATGTAAGTACGACTGCCCTGGCATCAGGTGATTTTGAAGGACCAGACGGCCAACTCTACAATGCACTGCCTTTTGACGAATTCGGCAGTGATTTCGAGAGCGTTCTGCTCGATCCTGCCGGTAATTTTTGGATGTGTGACGAGTATCGTCCAGCTATTTATCAGTTTTCTCCTACTGGTGTGCTCATCAATCGCTATGTACCAGAAGGGACTTCTCTACTAGGTACCGATCCACAACCAGTTGGGGCCTATGGAACTGAGACCTTACCTGCCAACTATTCCAGTCGCCGGGCCAATCGTGGATTCGAAGGTATGGCTCTCAACACAGACGATGGTTTGCTGTATGCCTTTATCCAATCACCTATTGAAATTCCCGACAATAGTGTTCGCAACAATAGCGATGTCATTCGGGTACTAGCTGTAGATCCGACCAGCGGAAGTCCAGTAGCTGAATACGTTTACCTGCTAGAGGCTAATGCCAATCGCGGTTATGACATTGGAAGAGTAGACAAAATAGGTGACATCGTCTACGCGGGCAACGACAGGTTTATGGTCTTGGAGCGTGATAGCTCAGTGCCCGGTGAAGACGAGGGTAAGAAGTATGTATTTGAGATCAGCCTGACTGGTGCGACAAACATCTTGAATACCGCCCTTTCACTGGAAGATGGTTCTACGGGAATGACCTTAGAGCAAATGAGTGCGGACGAGCTTGTTGCAGCAGGTATCAACCCGATCCACAAGAATAAGGTGCTTAACCTACCAAGCATCGGCTACTTCCCCAGTGATAAGCCAGAAGGGATTGCCCTACTGCCCGGCGGGGCGATCGCCGTACTGAATGACAACGACTTTGGCCTGGCCGGAGCTGGAGTAAGTGACAACTCTACTTTAGGTATTATCGAGTTCTGTACCGATTACGGTTTTGACGCCAGCAATGACGACGATGCCATCAATATTCAGAATCATCCGACTTTGGGCATGTTCCAGCCCGATGCCATCGCAGGCTATGAAGTCGATGGACGGGCCTACATAGTGACTGCCAATGAAGGTGACGCTCGCGACTACGACGAATTCAGCGAAGAAGTCAGAGTACGCGATTTGATCCTGGACCCCACCGCGTATCCAAATGCCGACTCACTTCAAGCCGATGATGTACTGGGTAGACTTCGATGCACCGATCAACTGGGCGACTTCGATGGCGATGGTGATTTTGACCAAATCTACAGCTACGGCGCTCGCTCATTCAGCATCTTTGATCGCTATGGCAACTTGGTATTTGATAGCGGCAATGACTTCGAGCGCATCCTAGCCGAAGAATTCCCTAATGATTTTAACAGTAACAATGACGAAAACGACAGCTTCGATAGTCGATCTGATGACAAAGGCCCTGAGCCCGAAGCCGTGGAAATAGTCACTAAAGGAGATACCACCTATGCACTGATCGGTTTAGAGCGTATAGGAGGCATTATGGTTTACAACATCACTGACCCAACAGCACCCTACTTTGTCAATTATGTCAACAATCGTGACTTTAGCGTAGATGCCGAACTTCCGGATGGCTCTACAAACCCAGCTGTCGGAGATTTAGGTGTTGAAGACGTCGTTTACATCAGTCCCGAAGAGAGTCCTACAGGAATGCCGCTCGTCGTTACGGCCAATGAGATCAGTGGTACCATCAGTATTTTCGGCGTAGAGTTTGACAAGCGTGGCTTTCAGCTGCGTATCGTTCACAATAACGATGGCGAGTCTAAGATCGTAGCAGATACCCTACCCGATGGGCGCCCATTTGGTGGTGCAGAGCGATTTGTAACCGTAGTTGAAGAACTGCGAGCCAGTGATATGACGCCTTCTGTCACGCTGTCCAGTGGTGACAATATCTTGCCTGGACCAGCATTCAATGCTTCCCTGGCTCGTCCGGAGGGATCTCCACTTTACGATTCTGAGGTGATCAACGAAATTGGATATGACGCCCTTGCAATAGGTAACCACGATTTCGATTTCGGCCCGGATATCTTACAACGGATCATAGAAGAGACGGCCTCGACTGATCCTAAGTTTGTGAGCGCCAACCTCGATTTCACCGGTGAGCCCGGATTGCAGGCGCTAGTGACAACTAACCGAATCGTAGAAAGAACAACCATTACCCGCCAAGGAGAGGAAATAGGTATCATTGGCCTGACGACTCCTTTACTACCAACTATTTCTACCCCACGCAATGTAGTGGTCGACAGCAATACGATAGCTATTGCTCAGCAAGAGATCGATGAGCTGGTAGCAGAGGGTGTCAATAAGATCATACTGATCAGTCACTTACAAGGTATAGGTGAAGAGTTGGCACTGGCCGCCGAATTGACGGATTTGGACGTAATCATTGCCGGTGGCGGAGACGAACTATTGACGAATGACCCTGTACTCAATGAGTTAGGCGGTCTGACTCAATCGGACGTTTACCCCATACGTGTGGCTAACCCACTTGGAGACTCTGTCTACGTAGTCACCACACCCGGAGAATATCGGTATGTGGGTAATCTGGTTGTCGAGTTTGATGAGGATGGTGAAATATTTGCCATAGGTGAAGAATCCGATGTCATTCCGGTAGTTGGCGAAATTGAAGGCGATCCCGAAGTCGCAGCTATCGTAGATTCTATTCAAGCTTACAATGAAGACTTGGCCAACAATGTCATTGCCATTACCGAGCCTGCACTGGATGGCTTGCGAGCCAGTGTACGCACCATGGAAACCAACCAGGGCAACCTGGTAGCAGACGCCTATCTCTATCGGTATAATCAGGTCAGAGATGACTTTGGTTTCGATCCGAGCATTCCTGTCATCGCCGTTCAAAATGGCGGGGGTATGCGCGATGATGAAGTGCTTCCTGCCAATAGCGAGATTACGGAACTCAAGACCTTTGAAATATTGTCTTTCGACAATAGAGTAACCGTCTTAGAGCCCATCAGTCCTGAGGATCTAAAAGCTGTTCTGGAGCGTTCGATCAGCGTAGCACCCAACGACCAGGAAGGTGGATTTCTGCAAATCGGTGGATTTGAGTTCATTTACGATACGATGGGTGTTGCCAATGAATCTCGAATCTTTTCAGTCACCCTGAACGATGGAACGCCAATTGTTGAAGATTATCAAGTCGTAGACGGTGCGCCTAGCGTATATGTTGTCACCAACAGTTTCTCTGCAGCTGGAGGCGATGACATTTCAGAGTTTGCAGAGTTGGGAACGACAAATATCCTACCCAGCTACCAGTTGGCGCTCTTCAACTATTTGCTAGAGGAAGAAGGGCTGAACGGCTTAGTAACTGCCGAGCAATATCCCGAAGGTGGTGAAGGTCGTATCCGACTATTACAAGATGTATCCGTTGATGAATTCGACTTGAAAGAGATCAATTGGGCGCTTGGTCCCAATCCATTCCAAAATGGTTTCTCCGTACAGTACGAGTTGCCTTCATCTTCTGATGTAAACATTAGTTTGCACGATCTGAATGGTCGACAGTTGCGCTTAATAGTCGATGACCGTCAACTCGCAGGGGTGTACAGCCTAGGTATCGAGATGCCAGGATTAGCAGCTGGCATGTATGTACTGCGCATACAAATCGAAGATCAAGTATCTAGCGCACGTGTAGTAAAGTATTGAGTGAGCTTTTAGTATCTATTATACTTAACTGGGTAGAAAGCCCTTACCACTCGAATCAAGATCCCCGTCGAAGCTTACTGCTTTTGCGGGGATCTTCGATTTGTATAGCAAATCATGTGATTTGTACTGTTGAAGAGCAGACTATAAGCCTGAAGTTTGCATCATGAAAAAAGTATTGATAACAGGACTTTCCGGTTTTCTGGCATCCAGGACCGCCATTCAGCTATTGGATGCAGGCTATGAAGTCATAGGTAGTGTGCGCAATCTGAAAAAGGGTGAAGCGGTAATGAAGATTATTGCTTCCCAAACCAGCTACCCAGAGCACTTGAGCTTGGTCGAAGCTGACCTGATGGATGCAGACAGCTGGAAAACGGCTGTGCAAGGCATGGATTATGTGCAACACATCGCCTCCCCATTCCCGAAAGTCATGCCCAAGAATGACGACGACATCGTTATTCCCGCCCGCGATGGCTGTCTGAACGTGCTGAAAGCAGCCGCGGAAGCCGGTGTAAAAAGAGTAGTGCTGACTTCTAGCACCGGGGCCATTGGGTATGGGAAGAGTGACCACCAGCGGAAGTCCATCTTTACAGAAAGCGACTGGACGAATACAAACGACAAAAAGGACTCCACGGCCTATTTTCGCTCGAAGACCATAGCAGAGCACGCCGCCTGGGATTTCATCAAGTCTGACCAATCGGGTATGGAACTGAGCGTGGTCTGCCCGGGCGCCATACTGGGGCCGGTATTGTATGAAGACACCAGCTCTTCGATAAATATCGTCTTGAAAACCATGGACGGCAGTGCGCCTGCCATTCCTCCGGTCGGGTTCGATATGGTAGACGTGCGCGATGTGGCCGACTTACTCATCAGAGCCATGGAGAAAACCGAAGCGGCCAATCAGCGATACATAGGGGCGGCTGGGTATAGATCTTTCAAGGAAGTGGCCGAGGTTTTGCGCAATCACCTTCCTGGCCGCAAGATCCCAAAGCGCGTACTGCCCAGCTGGGCGCTGAGATTATTCGCCAAGTTAGACAAGTCGGTAGGTGCTATACTGATCGAAATCGGTGCCGAGCGCAAAATGGATAACTCGAAAGCTAAGCAGCAACTCGGCTGGAGTCCTAGAACACCTGAAGAAGCGATCAAGGCCACAGCAGATAGTATAATTCACCTTAAATTAGCCTGAGTTATGGCTACTGAAAATCTGATTAAAATCGACTCGATCTCAGCCATGATCCGCATGGCCGGTCGCGAGTCGCCCGAGCATCCGCTATTTGCCATTACCAGACTGGAAGATCTTCCACCACTTCCCATTCCCGAAGGCGCACTCATGCAGTTCGATTTTTACAGCATAGGGCTGAAGAGGTGCCTGCAAAATACCTTCAGATACGGTCGAAACAGCTACGACTTTCAGGAAGGCGTACTGGGTTTTACCTCTCCTGGTCAGATCTCGGAGGTGAATCCGGAAATCGGCCGGACAGCTACGGGCTGGATGCTCTTTTTTCACCGAGATTTGCTGCGCAACCATACTCTGCGCAAGACCATACTGAACTACGGCTTTTTCGACTACCAAGTCAATGAAGCGCTGCATTGCTCGGCTAAAGAAGAAGAGACACTAGAGGGCATATTTGTCAATATGCACAACGAGTATCACAATAATATCGATCGCTTTAGCCGACCACTGGTACTCGCCAACCTGGAACTATTGCTGCAATATGCGCAGCGATTCTACAATCGCCAATTCATTACCCGCCAAGAGGTGAGCACGGGTATAGCCGCCCAATTCGAGACGCAGCTTAGGGAATATTTTCAATTGGAGAAATATCAGCAAGAAGGCTTGCCCACCGTCGGGTATTTTGCCGACAGGCTCCATGTTTCCTCCAGCTATTTGAGCGATTATCTGCGCATGCGTACGGGCAAGAGCACCCAAGAGCATATACACCTGGCGCTCATTGAACGAGCCAAAGCACTGCTCGAAAACCCAAATCAATCGGTCAGTGAAATCGCCTATGAGCTGGGCTTCGAGTACCCCTCCTACTTCAGCCGTTTGTTCAAATCCAAAACCGGTATATCGCCAACAGCTTATCGAGCTTGAACCTTTATCACTAATAATCGACGATAAAGAAATCTGAAGTTACTGCTCAACCTTTTATTTGTACCGATCGTTACAAACATATTAACTCACCCAAAAAATTATTTAGCCATGGGTAATCTAGATGGAAAAGTCGCATTAGTAACCGGAGGTAGTGGAGGCATAGGCCTGGCTTCTGCCAGAGCGCTTAAAGCAGCCGGAGCCAGAGTAGTCACCGCCGGCAGGCACCAGCAGCGAGCAGACGAAATCAGGGCCATGCATAGCGATATTTACGACAAAGTCTATGTAGCGGATGCCGCCAACATACCCGAAACCAATGCCTTTGTCGAGCAGGTCGGAAAAGACTACGGGCACATCGATGTCATTTTTGCCAATGCTGGTTTTGGCGAGCCTGCACCACTGGGACACATCACTGAAGAAAATTTTGACAAGCAGTTTAATGTCAATGTGAAGAGCGTCATCTTCACGGTGCAAGCGGCACTCCCATACTTGACGGAAGGATCGAGCATCATACTCAATTCCAGCATCGCCAATCAGCTGGGTTTTGCCAACTTTAGTGTTTATGCAGCTACCAAGGGTGCGGTCAAAACCCTGGGCAAAATCATGGCTGCCGAACTAGTGAGCAAGGGCATACGCGTCAATGTGGTCAGCCCAGGTCCGATAGAAACCAACTTCTTTGCCGCAACAGGCATGGACGAGGAATCCATCAAGCAGACAGCCGAGTACATTTCTACACAAGTACCCATGGGACGATTTGGCAAGGCTGAGGAAATTGGCTCCTACGTAGCCTTCCTTGCCGGGCCAGGCAGTACCTTCATGACTGGCACCGAGGTAGAAATAGACGGTGGTATGGCCACCTTATAGCCAACCAATTGGTAATAGGGCCGTTGGCCCTATTACCTAATTAAAGATTATGCCTGCTCATCCCGTCTTCGACGAATCTACTATTCTAGATAAGGCCCGCGATCTTTTTTGGGAACGCGGGTACAACGCAACCTCTATTGCCGACCTGGAAAAAGGCTTGGGCATCAGCAGAAGTAGCATTTACAATACCTTTGGTGGCAAGCGGGCGCTTTACGATTTGACCCTCAATAGGTATAGCGATGGCAGTCTGCAAAATCTCCAAACTGCGCTTGGTGCATCAACAGACCTGAAACAAAGTCTAAAGGACTTGATGAGTCAGGCTATTCAGTCACAGACTTCCAGCTGCGTCAATGGATCCAAAGGCTGCTATGTTGTCAATGCGACTACGGAAATGGCGAGTAGATGCCCCGATGCCTTGAGCTTCGTCTCCAATAATCGCGAGGAGTTTATACGCATCATGATCAGCATCTTCGAGGGTAGTAATCAGCTGGACTTAAGCCAAAATTCAGCTCAGGATCTGGCCAACTTGCTCTTTGTGCTCTACAACGGATCGCAGGTAGTCGTGAAGACGGGAATCGATAGAGAGCAGCTGCAGCAGTCTATTTTCACAGCCATCGACAGCATGCCCTGGCTAGAAAATCAGCTTGGCTAGGTCAGGGTATCTGCGATGTCTGTTTCTGCGGCTTGAGCGGCAGGCAAAATCGCAGCAACTAATCCTACACCTAGCGCACCTAGTAAAAGCCACCACTCTTGTGCCAACCATTGGAAACCGGCAAATCGGAAACCATAATTATCTTCCAGGCGAGTACTCAGCACTTCCATCAGGCCGTGGCCGAGGGCGATGCCTACAACAAACCCCAGGAACCCGAGCAGCAAACCCTCGGCTATAATCAGTCCGAAGATGCTGTTTCTTCCGGCCCCCATACCCCGCATAAGTGCCAGCTCGTAGCGCCGCTCGCGCAGGGAATTGAATAAGGAGATAAAGACGCTGAGGGCCGAAACGATCATAATGACGATGGCCAAAATACGCAGTACCCGCTCGCCCTGCCCAAACTGGTAGCGCACCTTACTGATCTGATAAGCCGGATCAACGGCCATGATATCGGTGTTCTCGTTGATCATGCGTCCCATCTGCAACGACTGAAAATCCTTGTCGTTCTTGTATCGAATTAAGACGGAAGTTAACTCCTGACTGAGGTCTTCCTCCAACAAACCGGCCGCCGTTTGGACTTGTCCGTGCTGATGATCGTGATCGTCATGGGCATGGTGGTCATGAGCGTCATGGTCATGATGGTCGTGGTCATGACCTTCATCATGGTGATCGTGAGCGTCGTGGTCGTGGTGACCATGGTCGTGAGCGTCGTGGTCGTGGTCGTGATGGTCTTGATTTGGACTTCCGCTGGTCGGGTGCGCTTCGTGGGCATGGTCCCTTCGAGACCTCCGAGGAGCTCCCTCTCGCTCGACACCTCGGAGGACCTCAGGGGCTTCTCCCTCCCGCTGAACGCTTACGGGACCTTCGGACGCTGCGAGGTTCTCGCTTTCTCCATAATCTGAATGCTCTTCATGATTTCCATGGTCTTGATGGTCACCATGTTCTCCATGTTCTGAATGCTCCCCATGTTCCTCGTGGTCGTGCTCCGAATGCATGGCCCAATAGGCCTGATTCGTCACCAGAACCAATCTATCCAGGACCGTCCCGGTTGGTTTC
>JBCDFE010000206.1:0-8210 GCA_039178745.1 Bacteroidota bacterium
CGAAATGATTTTTGGGGAAGATGGACTTCCGCAGGTGGATGCTGACCGCCAAGTGCTCGGCAACTTCAACCCTGACTGGTACGGTGGGTTGACCAGCACCTTCACACTAGGTCAGGTGTCTTTATCCCTTCTGATAGACACCAAGCAAGGCGGTGAAATATTGTCTACGACAAGCAGCTTTGGCTACATCTTCGGTCGGCACCCCAATTCTCTTGCGGGCCGCGACAATCCAGACTTCATGATCACAGGCCAGGGCGTAGGCCCAGATGGTCAGACTCCCAATACAGCCTCGGCCCGCATAGACGATTACTATGGCCGACTGGGCAATGTAACCGAGATCAACGTCTATGACGCCAGCTACATCAAGCTGCGGCAAGTCAGCTTGTCCTATCAGCTCGGGCCAAGATTACTAGCCAAAATGCCCTTTCTGCAAGGAGCCACCTTCTCCCTGGTGGGGCGCAATCTCTTCTTCTTTGCCAATGGGCTAGACGAGCTGGGTTTAGATCCCGAAGCCATCTACACCGCCACGGGCAACGACATCGGCATCGAATACTCGGCCCTGCCCAGCACCCGCACCTTTGGCTTTAACCTCAATCTTCGCTTTTAATCCCAATGTCAGCTATGAAAAACACAGTTTACTACTTCATCCTTCTTTGCCTGACTTTGATGGGCAGCTGGTCTTGTACCGAAGATTTTGCCGAGATCAATACGAATCCCAATGAGCCCGACTCCGTAGATCCACGGCTACAGTTTACCTATGTGCTCAACCGGGCAGCCTCCGAGCGCTATGATCAATGGCGGGGAAACCTGATCTACTGTTCGCAATGGGCTCAGCAACTTTCCGGCGAATGGGAGGTAGATCGCTACATCACCACCAATGAAGACTGGTTGCAAGCCTGGTGGTCTGATTCTTACCGACGAGTGGGGAAAGATCTTTTCGATATCCTGAATCGCAGCGAGGCTGGCAGTAACCTGCACGCTATGGCGACCATTTTCAAGGTTTTCTTCTTTCAGCGACTCACCGATATGTATGGAGACATGCCCTATACCCAAGCTGCGCAGGGTGCGTCTTTTACCCAGCCGGTCTACGATCGCCAGGAAGACATCTACCGTTCTTTTGTAGAGGACCTTCGAATGGCTATAGGCAATCTCGATGAGGGTGGTGATCAGGTCGGCAGCTCAGATATTCTCTTCAACGGAGAGATCGAGAAATGGCGTCGCTTCGGGCGCTCGCTCATGTTGCGCGTAGCCATGCGTATGAGCAATGTCGATCCCGATATTGCAAGAGAGGTAGGAGCTGAAGCCATAAGCGGCGGACTCATGCAAAGCAACGCAGACATAGCCTACGTCAGCTTTTCCGGCAGTAGTCCAGATGGCCCCAATGCTAATGGCGTCGGTGAGGTCTTCCAGGATTTTGGTGTCACGGGCCACTTGTTTCGCTACAGCGACGAATTGGTCAATCTAATCATCAACAACGACGATCCACGCGAAGAGAATCTCATGCTCACCTACCGCTCTGATGGTAGTGTAAATGGAGACGTTGGTCCAGGCGACCACCTGGGTAGACCCAACGGCATAGATCCCGGCATAGATGACTTCGTTTTTGCCCAACCGCGCCGAGACGTTATGGTCGCCTACAACTCGCCAGCTATTTACATGAGCTATGCAGAGTCAGAGTTTCTGAGGGCTGAAGCCATCATACTAGGCTGGGCACCAGGTAGCGCACAACAAGCCTATGAAAGCGGAGTCTTTGCCGCTTGCAAGCAACTGGAGCTTTACCCAAATGCTGAACCCATCAGCGATGATGACATATTCGATCTACTCGAAGAGCGTGGCGTAGAGTGGGACGAGGCGGATGCCATAGAGCTCATCAATACCCAGAAGTGGATCGCGACGCTGTTCGATGGATTCGAGTCTTATGCCAATTATCGGCGCTCTGGTTTTCCCGATATTACACCGGGATTCTTCGACGGAGAGAGCGGAGGAGAAATTCCGCGAAGACTGCGTTACCCCATCAGCGAGCAGGTCAATAATGCCGCAAATTATGAGGAGGCCGTCGGTCGCCTGGATGGCGGCGATGTCATTACTGCAAGGGTTTGGTGGGATGTTGAATAATAAATGCCTAATTTAGTGTACACCTTGTTCGTTCAATAAAATCAATTATGAAAACACACATACTATTTCTAGTTGTTTGCTTATTTAGCAACTTCATTTATGCTCAAAATTTTGGCTTTCAGCTCGATGGCACTGGCGGAGGTGCCAGTGTTTGCGATAGTGACGATTACGACATCGGCAATGGCTTTACCATCGAAGCCTGGATATTTGCATCCGAATGGCGGGCCGAGGAATGGCAAGGTTCTATCGTGACCAAAGATGGACAAAACCCAGATGCTGGCTTTGCATTTCGCGCTGGCCAGGATGGTATTCTGAGCATGGTCATGTCTGTCAATGCGTCTTGGTTCGAGGTGCAGTCAGATCCCATCATGAATGAAAACCAATGGTATCATGTAGCGGCACGAGTCGATAATGGTACCCTGACTTTATTCATCAATGGCCAGCCGGTCAACTCCGGCACTTTTTCAGGTACGCCTACCAGCAATGATCGTTTGCTGAGTATCGGCTTTTCTCCGGGCTTTCCCGGCCGTATTTGGAATGGCACAATAGATGAAGTCCGCATCTGGAATGTTGCCCGGACCAATGCAGAAATCAACGATAACCAAACCGTAGAGCTTACTGGCAATGAGCCTGGTTTGGTAAGTTACTTCCCGATGAATGCGGGCAGTGGAAATAGCCTGAGCAATGCGGTGGGTGCCTCCTGCGATGCGACCATCAATGGTGGCGGCTGGTCAGATGGCTGGTCCATTCCAGCTATCGATCTGGGTATCGTAGGTGTTGTTGCTCCAGATGTACTGAGCATCTACAGACGGCCCGTCAGAGCAACTGTGGAAATACAGAACTACGGCTCAGAGCCGGTCACCAGCATTCCGGTTACCCTAAGTGTGAACGGCATTCCTACTTTATCGGAGACTTACAACGGCAACCTAATGCCTGGAGAGGTGACCGAGTACACCTTTGAACAACCTCTCGATCTCAGAGCCAATAACACCAATTTGCTAGGCGCGAGTACCGCCCATGCCGATGATGCCAATGGTCTAAACGACGCCGCCAACTATCGATATCGTCGCCCGGAAGATGACCGCTTCCTGAGTCTCTTGCGCGAGCGCCAGCACAACTTCGGCTCAGCCGGTCAAACCCAATTCCAGAGCTTTAATATGCCGAGGAATATGGAAGACTTTGAACAAATACTTCTGCACTTCTCCGTCGAGTGTCCGAATACTGGCTGCGATCCCTGGGACCAACCCGCTAGCTTTTTCATAGTCAGTGAAGAAGGTGAAGAAATAGAAATCGCACGGTTCATCACCCCTTTTGGCATCGAATGCAACAACTGGACCATCAATGTTACGGATTTTAAAACTGCCATGGCAGGTAACGTTACCTTGAAATCTTTCGTTCAGGTGTGGGGCCCTTCTGGATGGTTAGTCAATGCCGAGTTGGAATTCCTGGATGCAGATGCACCCATCTATCAGGATATTCATCCGCTTTGGCAAGAGTTTAATTGGGTTTATGGCGATCCGGGCATCAATTACGATCTACCCGAACAGACGGTACAAACAGCTGCCCACAGTGAAAATGCATACATGCGCTTGACCCTGAGCGGTCATGGACAGGGAAATACGGACAATGCGGCCGAGTTTGCCAATAAGACCCATGCAATTTACGTAAATAGCGATTGGGTAGACGATCACAACCCCTGGAAAACCGATTGTGGTCAAAATAGCTGCAACAATCAGAATGGCACCTGGACGCTATCTCGGGCGGGTTGGTGTCCGGGGCAGGAGGTGCTGCCCTACTTCTACGATTTCGGAAGCGATTGGTCTGCTGGTCAGTCGTTAGCTATCGACTACGAATTGCAGGAATACACCAATTTTCTCAATACCGATTACAACGACGGTTCGCATACGGAACCACATTTTCGCATTGCTTCATTCGTGATCGAGCAGAGTGATCAGCACTACCAAAGTCTACAAAATCTGCGGGCGGATTCCTTAGTGGTATTTGTAGAGGGCGACCCTGGTCAACCCCAGGGAGCTTTCCTCGACATGATATTCACCAATACGGGTAGTGAAGCTATGATTAACCCCATCGTGACCTACTATATAGAGGGTGTAGAGATCTTTCAGGAGACGATCGATGCCACGATAGAGGCCGGCGATACCTATTACCACCGCTTCAGCCAGAATACGGGTCTGACCGGCGAAGATGATCAAGACATCTTTGCTCAGGTAGCTGCTACTGGAGATGAAAATACCAGCGATAATCTGACGGCTGATGTCGAACTGGTTATCGGCGTGAGCACTCAGGATGCACTAGCTGCGGGAATTGATATTTTTCCAAATCCTGCTCCCGGTCGCATCTATCTTCGCGGACTGAACGATCTGTTGGGTGGACAACTTACTGTATTTGATGCTCAGGGTCGCCTACTACAAAGTATAAAAATCGGCAATACGCAGATGAATGTAGAATTGAAGGGAAGCGGTCTGCGAATGCTGCTTTTCCAGAGTACAGATGGCCAAAGATATAGTGGTCGAATTGTATTGGAATAACTGCTAAAATGGCTTGAAATGAGACTTTTCTCCGATCATTTCCTGTCTAGTGTCTTCGTTGGCCGGGGCTCAGATTGAATATCTTCAACTTAGCCCTGGCCAATAAATCACCCAGTGCGTAGGTGCCACAACTGAAGGGCTGCCATTCTCGTGACCACAAGTGAAAGGAGTTGGAGAAGGTCAAAGGAATTCATATTGATTATTCTAACGCCCCTCGGAATAAAAGGCGAGTACTATTCCCAGAAAGGAAAAGGAGACTAATCGATCGAAGACCTGCACCAAGGTGTAATCGAGCGGAAATAAATACCAATTCATCTGACCAAAATCAGAGACTAAAGCGGTAAGTGCACCTAGGCCAAGACAAAAAATCAAAACTGAAGCACGAGATTTCATTTTAAATCGAATAATCAGAAACAAGCAAACACCAACTGTCAAAAAATTGAGGAAAAAACTCCACAAAAAAGTCTTGGAAGTAAAAAGATCAGATGGCCCGCTCCTGTAGACCAGTAAAGGAATACGAGGGCCAGTGGCCAACTTCTGTTCTATCGCTTGCCAACTTTCGGGAGAGTTATCCAGCGGTAAGCTGGGGTAATGATAGACTCCATCTTCAAGTTGTAGGCTTTCTCGCTGGTTGAGCACCATCTCTTCGGGCAGTGTGTTGAGGGTATCTGAATGGAATGGTAGAATCATCCATGAAATAGCATTCCACACAAACAAAACGATTGTTCCGAGCATCAGCCCAATCATTGACTTCCTTGTCATTTCAGTAAAATTTAGATCTGGTAGTTTATCGACGCATTGAGCAGACTAATGCTCCTTGATTTTTCCTATTGCCTGATAAAATCCTGTACGAGTTGGCTGAATAGTTCTCCTTGTTCCAAATTGATCAGATGAGCGGCTTCCGAAACTTCAACTAATTCAGCATTTTGGAGGCCTTCATCGAGTTTCTTTGCATTTTCTGCTATATAATCAAAGTCTAGATCACCATATAAAACCAAGGTTTCCATAGTCAGTGCATCTAGCCTTGGAATTGGATTTAGCTCTGCAAGTTTTGGAATGCGCAAGTGCGATCCACGGTCTATGTATGCGGCCAATCGATCTTCAACATAATCACTTATGTCTGGATCGATAATGCGATCTGTTTTTCCGATTGCATTCATCCGTTTTAGCTCTTCTATCACAGCTGCCTGATCTCCAGTCTGCAAGGCTGCGACATAATGGCTGATCTGTTGCAAAAACTCTTCGTTATGTTCCTGAAAGCCAATTAATCCGGGCGACATCAAAATCATATGATCAACTTTTCCCGGATGAGCTATAGCATAGTCAAGGGCGATAATGGCCCCCAAAGAGCAGCCAAGAATATTTATTTTTTGATCGATCACCTCTTGATTTAGCAAGGCGTTCAAGTCATCGATTTCGAATTGATCGTTTGAAGTACTTACACTACTCCCATGCCCCCTAACATCATAAGCCAATACCCGGAAATATTTACTCAGTTCCCTCAATTGATTTTGCCACATGCCTTTGTCTAGTCCACCTGCGTGTATTAATACCAGAGGCTGTCCCTCACCTGCTGTAACATAAGAGATATTCACGCCATCTCCGTCCACATATTGCTTGTTGACCAACTGCCGAACAGATTGGCAACTCAACACAAGCAAGGCGAACACAACACTGAATTTATATTTCATCTTTTCGCTGCATTTAATATTTACGAGGAAAAGTCTGCCCTACTTATTTACTGCTTTTAATAGCGTATCGTATTCAAATCGTTCAATTCGTCTGGCAGATATTTCCATGATCGAGTGGATTTCTCCGCCGGGAAGTGAGATCGTTTTACGAGCAGTTAAAACTGAGGGATGGCTAAAGAAATTCTCGTCTTCAATTCTGACTCCAATTGGGCTTTCAAATTCTGCAAAAAAATAAGTCCATGACCATGGCTGGCCGAAGAAATGCCCTTGCCCGCTCACCATTCCGTCACCGCTCTCTGCCGTGAATGAGTTGTCGGGAGAAACCGAAATAATAATGGAAGGATAAGTGGTGACTGAGCCTTCTGAGTTTATGAAGGTGGCTTGTTCCAAAACTTTGCTTTCTTCTGGAAGATATATCTTTTCCAATAGTAATAAGGATCTCGAGTTGACCATGCCCTCTGCATTACTTTCGATTACCTGGCCCATATACAAGAGTGTATCTGACGACTGTGCAACAGAAAGGCCACGGCAGCAAAAAAGAATACCGATGACAAAGAATAAGCGAGAAAACTTCATTGACTTCCAATACTGATTACTCTCGCAAAGGACGGATAAAGCCGGACCTCTTTATTGTAAAAATGCGTCGATCTTGTGCTCTTCCAGCTCTATACCATCTATATATTTTAAGAAATCACTCAAGGGGCGATCCATATATTTCTTGAAATCATTGATAAAGTGAGCGTGATCGTAGTATCCATTTTCGTAGATGTAATCAATGGAATGACCCTGGTTTGCGTGAATAGCGATAAAGGTGTTTCTCACTCGCTCAATATTTCGATACTCAGACATGCTTATTCCCGTAACCGCCTTAAACCTCTTCTGAATAGGACGCAACGATAAGGGAACATCTTTGACTAACTCACGTATAGATACTTTGTCTTGCATACGCAGGCTCAAGCATAGAAATCTTACCATTTGGTCTTGTGCAATGGTGGTATTGGCCATCAATCGTCTGAGCCCAAGCTCTAATAGATCAAAATCGGCAAACCCGATATGAAGGTCATGCGGATCAATCTCAGGGAAAATTTCCTCTCCGAGAAAAGAAGGTGCGAGACAAGTCTGGTTGAGCAATGCTCGCTTGTCTGCACATATAGATTCTATGTTTAACCATGGCTGGAATTTAATCCCTACAAAGATGGATCCTGGAGGAATACTCAAGTTGAACTTGACCTGATGTGGACCTTGTAGGCGAATCCCTGTAAAGTAAGGCTGGTTAATGAAAACTACAGACAGACTAGACTCAGGTAGAGTTTCATGCTCAACCACTTGGCCTGATGAGGCCTGCTCGTCTACCTCAAACTTCCAATAATGAGCGACTACATGTTCCAAACCTTTAGATGGCTTGACTTCCTGAAACTTCATATCACCAAAATCACATTTTGCGAACGCTAGTGCAATATACCCCTTCGTTACTAGTCGTATCTTGCCATTCCATGCAGCGCCATCTTCTCATTCTCCATATCACCAACGAGCAGATATCATTTAACGATGAGGAGCACCTGGCGTGGGACCAAACTAATTTCCCGAAGAAAGCAGTAAGCTTTCGCACACACGAACCCATTTATTGGCTGGTGGAAATGCTACGCTATGAGGCTAAAACAGGATTGCTGGAAGTAGAGCTCGTCGATTACGAGACCGATGAAGAAGATTTGGTAGCTTATTATCAACAAAAGATGAAGCGGCCGGTCAGTAGCCTGAATTTTGCTCCCATGGCGGAGGATGAGCTTCGCACACAACTCAGTTATTTTGACCCGGCAGGTCTGGCGAGTATCCTTTCTCCCGAAGTAGAAGAACC
>JBCDFE010000207.1:0-8173 GCA_039178745.1 Bacteroidota bacterium
AGCCACAGACAGTGAGTACCCTGCAGCAAGACCCCAGATCGCCTGCCCGAACCTATGAGGTGCAGCGCAACATTATTTTCCGGGGGCGGGCTACGGTCAGCAATGGACAGTTTGTATTTAACTTCGTCGTGCCCAGGGACATCAACTACACTTTCGGGCCGGGCAAGGTCAGCTATTACGCAGCAGATCCTAGTCAGCGCACAGATGCCTCCGGTGCCTACAACGAACTGATTATCGGCGGTACGGACACCAATGCCGTCGCCGATGATCAAGGACCTATAGTCGAGGTCTTTATGAATGACGAAAATTTCATTCCTGGCGGCGAAGTCGGTACTGAAGCTATACTATTCGTCAAATTGAGTGACGATTTGGGCATCAATGTGACGGGCAACAGCATAGGCCACGACCTCGAAGCCGTAATCGATGATGACACGCGCAACCCCATTGTGCTCAACGATTATTACGAAGCGGCTACCGACGACTTCACCCGGGGCGAGGTCAGATTTCCTCTGTTCGATCTGGAACCAGGCCCGCATACGATCTCTGTACGAGCCTGGGATGTGGCCAACAACAGCGCTACCGGTAGTACGGACTTTGTCGTATCTGCCGACGGTAGTGCCGCCATAACCCGGGTGCTCAACTACCCCAATCCATTTACGGATAGAACCTGCTTCCAGTTCGATCATACGCTGACCGGCCAAGATGTGCAGGTACTCGTGCAAGTCTATACGGTGAGTGGCCGTTTGGTCAAAACGCTCGAAGGAGATTTGCCGTTCAGCGATGGTGCAGTGCGATTGGAAGATTGCATAGAATGGGATGGGCTGGATGACTACGGCGATCAGCTGGCCAGAGGTGTTTATCTTTATCAGGTACGGCTGAAAGGCGAAGGTGACAATAACGCACAAAGCGATCTTCAGCGCTTGGTGATTTTGAAGTAAAATTGGCCAACACTTCATGCCCGACCGTGTTACATTTGCCTAAGTGCATTTGTAAAACATACTTGTTATGGCCATAATGATCACCGACGACTGCATAAACTGTGGCGCCTGTGAAGCAGAGTGCCCCAATACGGCTATATACGAGCCAGGCATGAGATGGACCATGGCCGATGGTACTAAAGTAGAACGGCCCTTTACACTCGAAACCGGCATGGTCGTTGAGCCAGGTGCCGAGCAAGCTCCCATAAACGAAGACTTCTACTTTATCGTCGCCGACAAATGCACAGAATGCGTAGGTTTTCACGACGAACCCCAGTGCGCAGCTGTGTGTCCGGTAGACTGCTGCCTGCCCGACCCCGAACGCGTAGAATCTGAGTCTGTGCTTCTAGCCAGACAAATTACACTGCACGGACCAGCCTAGAATAGAGGAGGAGAAATATCTTCGCGGCGAAAACAACGTTCAGCTGGTGGCAAACAAGTATTTTGACCTAATAGATCAGACATTCTACTTCCCACAAGAGGGTTTTGACCTCGAAGACGGGTACCTCAGTTTCCATAACATACCGCTCAAACACTACATAGAAAAGTACGGCACGCCCCTTCGGCTTACCTACCTACCCAATATCGGAAAGCAGATCAAGCGCGCCAGAAATTTATTTACCCGGGCCATGCGTTCCTTGGGCTACACAGGAAAATACTACTATTGCTATTGTACTAAAAGCAACCAATTTGCGCACATTGTCCATGAAGCCTTGGAACATGGTGCCCAGCTAGAACTCAGCTCTGCCTACGATGTTGAGCTGGCCAGAAGACTCTTCCAGCAGGGTAAAATAGATCGGGATATACGCATCATCTGCAATGGCTTTAAACCGATCGAATATCTCCATGCCATCATGGGATTGATTTCAGATGGACTTACGCAGGTCGTCACCGTCATAGATAACGGGCACGAGCTCGACTTCTACGAGGCCCACTTGCAAGAAGGGCAATCTATTGAAATTGGCCTCCGTCTGGCTACAGAAGAAGAGCCCAATTTCGAGTTTTATACCAGCCGACTGGGTTTGAGGCGCCTGCAACTGGTTTCGCTATACCAACAGCGCATCAAAGACAATCCCAAGTTCAGGCTCAAGATGCTACACTTCTTCGTAGATACCGGCATAAAAGACAGCCTGTATTACTGGGGCGAATTGCGCAAGGCTACGGAGGTTTACGTGGAGCTCAAAAAGGAATCTGAAAGTCTGGACGGTTTAAACATAGGTGGTGGAATGCCCATCCGCAATAGTCTGGGTTTTGAATTTGACTACAAGTATATGGTCCGGGAGATCGTCAACAACATTTTGAACATTTGCGAAGAAAACGATCTCCCGGAACCTGACATCCTCACCGAATTTGGCAAGTATACCGTAGGGGAAAGCAGTGCGCATATCTTTAGCGTCTTAGCACAAAAGCAGCAGAACGACAGCGAGCTCTGGTATATGATAGACGGCAGTTTGATGACTACCCTACCCGATGCCTGGGGTATAGGCGAAAGATTCATACTATTACCCATCAATAAGTGGCAAAATAAATACCGAAGAGTCAATATTGGGGGCTTGAGTTGCGACAACAGCGACTACTACAACAGCGAGGTTCACGAAAGCCAGGTTTACTTACCCAAAATAGCAGATTCGCCTAAAGAGCCCCTGTACTTAGGTTTTTTTCACACGGGCGCCTACCAAGACAGCATCAGTGGCTATGGTGGAATAAAACACTGCCTGATTCCCACCCCACGCCATGTCTTGATAGACCTAGACCACAAAGGCCATCTGATAGACCGGGAACTCCACGGCCCTCAGTCTGTAGATACCATGCTAGACATTCTGGGCTATAACCATTGAAAGGGAAGGCGTAATGCGTACATATTATGTAAGACGGATGCAAATAATTCATTAGCTTGCAGACACAATTTGTTCCCCTCATTTACACCCATCAAAATAAGTAATGAGTCTTTGGGCCAGACTACAGCAGCTTCTAGGTATGAATCGCTCTGAACGGCGACAACAGCCAGCGGATGAGCCAAGCCGAGATCTTCCCAAAAGGGACTCGATGGTCGCTAGCTCCCAGATAGATAACCCCCGGCTGAGACGAGACCTTAAAAGCCTGAGCCGAGAGCAATTATCTGATCGCCAGCCATTTGACTGGTCTTTAATAACGACCCCAACAGATCCAGACATGCTAAACACAATCTCTCTCTCCAGCGACAGAACTACAGCGTTCCTCATCAACAGTGGCAATGTCCATGAATTCGACCTCAGGTCGAGAGAAGGACTTATCATAGGCCTTTTAGGTAACCAACTAAGCATCGTCAAAGCCGTTGCAAAAGACGATGCCGTTTTTTCTGATCCAGGAGAGGTAGAAGGCGATATCCCTC
This sequence comes from Bacteroidota bacterium, assembly GCA_039178745.1. GTDB lineage: Bacteria > Bacteroidota > Bacteroidia > Chitinophagales > Saprospiraceae > Neolewinella. The sequence goes on from JBCDFE010000207.1 coordinate 3,349, forward strand.
CCTCAGACACAACACCAGCTGGTGTATTGTCCCTTCCCTTCGATAAGAGCTCTACCTTCAATATTCAATTCAATGCGGCTTTGGGTGCCCTGTCCATTATTGGCGCAACAGATATGATCTCCACACGGATCCCCAGAGGCAATAAAAATGATTTTTCAGGAAACTGTAGCCTGAATATTTTCAACCTGAATGAGAAAAATATTCGAATACAAGTCATTAAAAATAGGCTACTGATTTGGGAGCAGGATAGATAGGTCCGAGACCAACAGTGCGCTCAAAAAACTGTAGCGCCCTTTTCTCAGACCAGTATGGTGCCTTTCGGAGAGCACCAAAACCAACATGTCCACCCTTTGCTGGAGTCTCCAGATAAAAATTATCCATTGACCTAGCTTCTTCTTCAGGGAAGCATTGCCCAGACAAGAAGGTGTCATTGCGAGCATTAACCAGTAAGGCCGGAGGCTTGATATGGGGTATGAACTGCCTGGAACTACTTTTGTCCCAATATTCTTCAGCTCCTGAGAACCCGTGAATGGGCCCTGTGTATCGATCGTCGAACTCGGCAAAAGACCTGGGCCACTTGTCACCAGCTTGCCCGGTCGGCAAGGTGATCTGATCAGGAAAATCGATATGTTTTCTCTTGATTTTTTCGTTGAGACTGCGCAAAAAACGCATCAAATAAATGCGGTTATGTGGTTTATCTATGATGGCATTGGCACTCGATATGTGGCAGGGTACAGAAAAAGCAACACCCCCCACCACTTGTTCAGGTAAGTTGGCACCTTGCTCTCCGAGATATTTGAGACACATATTTCCACCCAGGCTGAAACCCACTATGCCGATCTTGGCGTAGCCTAATGACAGTCCGTATTTCACCAAGCGGCCTACATCATCGCTTGCGCCCATGTGATACATACGTAGCAATCGATTCATCCTGCCGCTGCATCCCCTATGATTCGAGACCAGGACATGCCAGCCTGCTCGCCCAAAAAACTGGCTGACACCTTGCGCATAATAACTTTGAGAAGAGCCCTCCAGGCCGTGCAGCACGATCAACAATCGATCAGAGGTTTCAGCAGACCTGACCCAGTCGATATCTAAAAAATCGCCATCATCCAATTCAAGTGTCTCCCTAGTATAATCGGCGGGCGGCACGTTCCTGAGTACCGAGGGTATCATTGTCGACAAGTGCTTGTGATGTTGCCACCAGCGCTTGGGTTTGTATGTAGATGGGACAATGGGCATAGATGATCAATATTGCACCCCAACTTATATCAGTCAGTGGTGTGCTTCACAATTTCACCCTCTTTCATGACAAAGGGTACATCCGTCATAACGCTGATATCCTCTAAAGGATTCCCCCTGACGGCAACAATGTCGGCTAGTAGGCCAGCTTGTATGGTGCCAAACTCTGTTTCGCGTCCTAAAATACGAGCGGGAACAGCCGTAGCCGCTATAATGGTCTCAATGGCTGGCATGCCCGATTCGACCATATAGATAAACTCTTGAGCGTTTTCACCATGTGCACTCACCCCGCTGTCTGTACCAAAAGCTATGGGCACCCCATAACTATAAGCACGAGTAAAATTATCTTGAATCTGTTCACCTATGTATATGGCTTTTGGCACGATAATAGCAGGGAAATAACCAGGCTGCCTGGCCTTCTCCGCCACAAAACGACCGGCGCTGATGGTGGGGACCAGGTAGGTTCCACGCGCTATCATCAGATCCATGACTTCTCGTGTCATCAGGGTACCATGTTCTATGGTCGTGATGCCTGCCAGAACAGCTCGTTTCATCCCTTCTGCACCATGGGCGTGAGCTGCTGTATGCATGCCATAGTCATTGGCCGCTGCTACGATGGCGTTGACCTCCTCTTGCCTGAACTGTGGCCCACTTCCATCGCCAGCCACACTCAGTACGCCACCAGTAGCCGTTATCTTGATACAATCTGCACCGAACTTATAGCGGTTTCGCACTGCGGCATAGGCCTCGTCTGCACTGTTTATTACGCCTTCTCTTGGTCCGGGATCACCAGAGAGATCTATCCTGCGGCCATTTGTCGGATCGGCATGGCCTCCTGTAGTAGCTACCGACTTTTGGGCCGTGAAAATGCGCGGACCTATCACATAACCTCGATTTACTGCATCACGCAAACTGACGTTTACACCGGTACCACCTAGGTCTCTTACTGTCGTAAAGCCAGCCATGAGCGTACGTTCCAGATATTGAGTCGCCCGCAGTGCCACATCAGCCGGTTCTAAGGTAAAAACTTCCAGATATCGATTGGGGCTCTGCTCACTTTCCACATGCACATGCATATCTATCAGGCCAGGCATAACGGTATGTGCTCTGAGATCAATGGCCTCGACTCCGGTGGGAGGGTCTACATATCCACGCATCACTTCCTGAATGCGGTCGTCGACAATGATGATCGTACGTTCCTCTTGCACCTCTTCGGAAGTGGCATCGATCAATCGGCCACAATGCAGGTAAGTGGTGGTTTGGCTTAGGACTTCCGCAGGTCGGCAACATACCAACACAGCGATAACTATCAACATTCTCATACGGTCAGTTTTGCCACTTTTTACGAAGAAAAATCCGAAATCCTCGCTAAAAGGCACAAAATCAGACCAACTGAGAAACGTGCGCTAAGCACTGAAACTCCCCGCTTGAAGCGGCCTGGAGCCATTTAGAATTACTTACTTTCTAATTAATTGCTCATCCCAGGCAGAAGTATTTACCGCGGCCAAATAGGTAGTCTCTAAGAAATCATGCAGCGTCTTTTCAGGCGATGGTGTATTGATGACATCTTCGTACTTCAATACGAACTCGCCTAAATCTTCACTGAAGAAGGCTGCATCGGGCAGTACTTTTTGCTGACCGAAATCCGCTGCACTAGGATAGGCATAAGAGTAGAAAATAGGCGTAGGAAAATCCTTAGATCCGGGCCAGAAGCCAGCGCTGCTCACCTCGTGAGAATAGGCCTCTTGCATCACATCCAGGGGCATATTCGGCATACCGCCGGGATGAAGTGGAGCTGGCCTGCCGGAAAAGCGCGTAACGGCCAAATCAAAAGCACCCCAGAATAAATGGACCGGGCTGACCTTACCAATAAATTCTGTTCGGAATTGGTGGAAGACACTGTTCACCTTCAACATCACCTGCCAAAGATTATGGGCGAGTTCAGGCGTATAGGTACTATTGACCGTGTTCTGATGGAAAGGTATGGCAGGCTCCATTTCATTTGGGCTACCGTGAATGGTCACGGCGATACCCAGATCTTCTAGTTTTTCGAATAGCTCTTTGTAGAAATCAGCTACCGTCATGGCATACAATCCTATGCTCACTGTTTCTGCAAAAGTGGAACTGATATGCAGTTTGTGATCGATAAAGTCAAACTCCAACTCAAAAAGCCCGCCTTGGTAAGGGATGCCATGTGTAGAGAAGCCACATTTACTAATGTAAAGCGTCGTATGCCACGAGTGATTTCTCCAGGGCATAGTCCTCAAGCGGATTTTTCCTACAATTTGAATCCATTGATGCAAGGTTTCAATGGTGCTTTGGCATTCGGGAAAATCCAAAGTTGGCCATGCTGATCCTGGGTGCGACATGCTAATTCTGGTTTTATGCTAGGAATGCAATAAATACATCCGCACAGAACCTAAAGTTGCCTTCCTCCATAGGCCTCAATCATCCGATAAGGATATAACTCTGGCAATGCACTCACCTCATCCAAAGCATTGACATCCTCGGTGTCAAGAATGATATCCTTTGCCTTGAGATTGTCTTCCAGCTGTTCCATCGTTCTCACGCCTAAGATAACGGAAGGCACTATAGCTTTAGCCAATATCCAGGCTAGTGAAATCTGAGAAGGAGAAGCCTCGTATTTATTAGCCAACTCGCGCACTAAGTCTATAATTTGCCAATTTTGCTCTGTATTGCGTCTATCCCATGCTTCTTCAGTATGTGCTTCTGTCGTAGAAATCCGTCCCCCAGCCGGACCTTGACGCGTGTATTTGCCCGTCAGAAAGCCTCCACCCAAAGGCCCCCACGGCATGAGTCCTAAGCCCTCTGACTCTAAGAGATCAAAAAATTCATATTCCATATCTCGCTTTACCAGGCTGTATTGATATTGGGCGGCTACGAATGGATGAGCATTCATCTTATCGCATAGCGCCTGCAATTTCATCAACTGCCATGCCTTAAAATTGGATAGGCCCAAATACCTGACCTTGCCGGAAGTAACCAGATCATCTAAAGCCCGGACGGTTTCCTCCATTGGCGTAATCGGATCATAGCAATGAATATATAACAGATCGATATAATCCGTCTTCATGCGCTGAAGACTCCTATTAACGCCCTCTATAATATGGTGCCTGGATAGTCCTACTTCATTGACTCCATTGCCCGTAGGAAATCGAACCTTGGTCGCCACAATAACTTCAGATCTTTTCCCTTTAATAGCTTCTCCGACGATTTCTTCAGATCGGCCTTCGGCGTATACATCTGCTGTATCCAAATGATTACCACCTGCGTCCAAATAGGTATTAATCATTCTCAAGGCGTCTGCTTTTGGTGTCGATCGGCTGGAAGATTCGCCGAAGATCATCGTGCCTAAAGTCAGATTGGAAGTAATCAGGCCCGAACGGCCCAGAGGAGCATATCGCATAATAAATTGATTTTGACTTTCGCCGAGAACAACTCGTCGAAAGTCAAAATATACACTATTCTTTTACAAATAATGCCTTACTTCGTACTCCATCTTGAACGGCTTCAAACAAATAGGTACCCGGTGCCAGTCGAGAAATATCTATCTGACTAAGGG
>JBCDFE010000208.1:0-8170 GCA_039178745.1 Bacteroidota bacterium
AAGATGACTATACCCATTCGCATTACTTTTCTGAACTTAATCATATTATTAGCCTGGTCTTGCAAGAACGATAAGCCGACACCACCTCCGATTCCCAGCACACCTACCACAGAAGAAAGTGTATCGGAGCCAGAATTAGAGATCCCTAAATTTGACAGAGACAGTGCGCTACAATATGTAGCCGATCAGGTCGCCTTTGGCCCTCGTGTTCCCAATACAGCGGAGCATGCCGCTGGTAGAGACTATTTGATTGCCCAATTGGAACGATTTGGCGCAAGCACCAGCAGGCAGGATTTTTCTGTGCGGGCTTACACCGGGACCATCCTCAACGGCAGCAACATCATTGGCCGCATTAACCCAGAAAATTCCAGACGAATCCTACTGGCTGCACACTGGGATTCCCGTCATATTGCAGATAGCCCGCTCAATGGTGGCGACCCGACCGCATCTGTAGACGGGGCAGACGATGGTGCCAGCGGTGTTGGCGTCCTTTTGGAAATTGCCCGTATCCTAGGCCAGAATGAGTTGGACCTCGGCGTAGATATCGTATTTTTTGATGTGGAGGATCACGGCACCTCTAGCGATCCAAACAGTTGGGGGCTGGGTGCGCAGCATTTTTCCAGAAACCTCCCATTTGCCAAACCCGAATATGGCATTTTGCTGGATATGGTAGGTGCTCGTGGTGCTCGTTTCCCAGTAGAAGGGTATAGCCGCCAGTTTGCGCCCAATATTGTCAACAAAGTCTGGCGCCTGGCCAACCAATTGGGCTATGGGGCTTACTTCGTAAGTGAAGCTGGTGCTGCTATTACTGACGATCATTTCTTCGTCAATACCATAGCACGCATTCCCATGATCGACATCATACACCGTACACGCAATACAACTACCGGCTTTGGCGAACACTGGCATACCGACCAAGATAATATGGACATCATTGATAAGCGTACGCTCAGGGCAGTTGGCCAGACGGTGTTGACCTTGCTGTATAGAGAGGCCGAGGGAACGATCTGACCGGATCGACTTAGAGCGTCTTTATCGAGTCAACGCTCTAATAAAAGCTTCTTTACGTCGGCGGGCCAGTGGTATCCGATCGCCATTGTCGAGTACGGCGAATAGTCCATCTTGCGTATCGATCTGCTCCACGCGTGCCAGGTGGACGAGATAAGACTGATGGGTTCTGAAGAAACATTTCTCGCTCAGTAGCTCCTCGTAGTGGGCCAGGTGTTTAGACGCTATGAGTTTTCGGCCGTCTCTCATATAGAAAGTAGAGTAATTGCCATCGCCCAAGACATATACCAATTCGGCTGGCTTAACGATAAAGATCCCCTCTCTGAGGTGCAGCAACACGCGGTCGCTCTCTTTCATCGGCTGCACCTCCCTGAAAACCTTACCTAGTGCTCGGCGCAGGTGCTTAGGGTGGACCGGCTTGAGCAAATAGTGCAGGGCCGGGGTATCGAAAGCCTCTATGGCATAGCGATCGTGAGCGGTCACGAATATCAGATTCGGACAGTAGGTAAATAAATGCTCAGCCAGCTCCAGACCGCTTTCCCGACCTATTTCTATATCGATAAAAACCAGATCGAACGGATGGGCTTTGATCACCTCCAGTGACTCCTTCGAATTTTTAGCTTCGTGCACGTCGGTCACTTCCGGACAAAACAGGTTCAGCAATTCGCGCAGCACGCCCCTGGCATCTGCCTCGTCGTCTACTAACAGGGCTCGCTTACCTATGGTGCTCATCTTCCGGTGTATTTATGATTAAGACAACCTCCGCCCCTGCTACGGTTCCATCTGGGTGGTAGTGGTTGAAAAAGTGTAGGTTCTTTTCACGCATCGTCTCTCGTTGCAACAAGTTTAGGCGTTTGCGAGTAATGTCCATGCCAAGGCCGTTGCTTTTCTTGTATCTATTCCAATCTTTTTCTGATTTGGACTTCCGCGGGTCGGCCACATCTCCCGTCGCCGTTAGAAATCCGCGACCATTGTCAGTGATGCGCACTTCGAGTTTATCCTGGTTGCCACTAAAAACAATTTTGACCCAGCCTCGCCTATCGGTCTGACTGATACCGTGCTTGATCGCATTCTCTACGATAGGTTGTATCAGCATAGCGGGTATTATAGTCTGTGCGGAAGAGTTTTCAGTACAATCTACGATCTCATAATCGAGCTCATCTTTAAATCGCATCTTCTCCAGGCTTAGGTAGTTTTCGAGCATGCGTATTTCCTGGGCCAGACTGTGCTTGCCCACTACAGAAGTTCTCAGATTGTCACGAATCAAATCGGCAAAAGTGGACAAGTAGTAAACGGCCTTCTTTTTATCGTTTTTGAGGATGAAATACTCGATTGAATTGAGGCTGTTAAAAATGAAATGAGGATTCATCTGAGCTTGGAGAGCAGCCTTTTCCAATTCTCTGACCTGATCATTTAGTGAAGATTCTCTTTGTTTGCGTCGATCTCTTTGCTTAATGGCGAGGTATCCACCTGCGCAAGTCGTCAAAAAAAATCCGACTACACTGTACCACCTGAGATACCAGGGTGCCATCAACTGGAAAGGTAAGAGGGTGCTCTCGCTCCAATAACCGTCCCTGTTTTGGCTTTGCACTTCGAAGCGATAGCTGCCGTGTACCAAGCTGGGCAGGTTGATCTGAGTCTGACGGGTAAGATTCCAAGATTGTGATTCGCTCAGCCTATACCGATATAATATGCGGCCCCTAGCTGCAAAATCGAGTGTTTTGAAATGTATAGACAGATTGTTTTCCTTGGGCTTCAGCACAACCGGTCGACTAGTATTTCCTGCGGCACCGCCGATGAGCAATCGTTCGATGTACGGCGAGTGAGATACCAAATCGATATCGGGCTTTTTAAATCGGACGACGCCTTCAGCGGTGGCCATCCAGGTGAATCCTTCGGTCGTTCCAATGTCGTATATCTCTTCGCTCGGCAGACCATGCGCCAGCCCGAAGGTCTGAACGCTGTAACTGGGTACTCCGTCATCAGTCAGATGATCGAAGTCAAAAAAAACCTGGCTCGCCCCCGATAGGGTCGCCACCCAGACCTCGCCATCGGGGCTGAGGTGTAAATCTCTGATCATGTTGGAGGCGAGGCCATCCGAATGGTCTATAATGTGCGTTAGGTGGTCTTTTTTGTAGATCAACCCATACCCCCTGGTGCCTAACAGCAATGCGCTATCTGGCAGATTGTGAATTTCTTCAATGCGATTGCTCAGGGCTTTTATATCGCTACTGTACGGAATCAGATCGTTTATCGTCGGGTCAAAGGTATACAAGCCCTGTAGCGTGCCTAACCAGTGGCGTCCGTCGGAGCCTCGGCAATAACTGTGTAGGGTCAAATCGCGCTTCTGAGCGCCTGAGATGGAGAAGAAGGGGTCTATCGTATTGGTGGAAAGATCCATCTGACCAAAGACTCGTAATCCCAAAAAATCAACGCTGCCCCCGTTCGTTGAAAAGAGATTGGGCGTCACTTTTTTAATGAGTTCTAATCTTTGACCGAAAGCAGTTTTAAAAGATATCCCCCCACTTTGCGCGCGCTCTAGCCCAGAAGTGAACCGATACATTCTATTGGCACCTATGAGCTGATTCGAACTTCGATCAAAGTACGTCCGATACTGTTTATTTTCTTCAGCGCTTGATTCGTTAGATATGCGCGAGGGCGTGGAACCCTCGTGGTAAAGAAAAATGCTACCATCCTCATGACCGGAAAAAAAAGTCATGCTATCGACGGCTGTTATACTCAGGATCTTGCTGCTGCCAATGCCTGTCCAGTGGTTGTATACGCGGGTACTCGGATCTGCACTGTAATAGATGCCCGCGTCGAGCGTCGTGACCCATAGACCGCCGCGCCGATCTACGATCCAAGATGAAATGGAGTGGTCAGGCAACAGGACTTGTAGCTCAAAGGCGTTTTCATCCTCGTTTTTTCGCAGGTGGTACAGTCCGGCTCCGGCTCCGTAGCCAATCAGGAAGCTCGAATCCGAGTAAGCCGCCGCGTAGTTTAATTTCCTAGTCGGCAAAGGCTGTGTGATCCACGCAGCCGACTCTCGGTAAGCTAGGCGTTCGGCATCTACAACGATCGTATCCTCAGAGCCGGGATGGGTCAAAAACAAGGAAGTTCTTTTATTTAGATCATCCGGAAAGGAAAATATGTGCTCCGACTCGTAGATGACATGATCGGTACTGCTGCTGTAAGCATATTCGTAAACGGCGGAGCCCGGCTCACCAGAATAAGAGAAGCCGTTGAACGCCGTCTGTCCACGAGCTATCCGGTTTTCATCGCCTAAGTTAAAAACAGAAATATTGGCTCGCTCAGGCGAAAACACTGGAGACGGTACACCACTACTGTCCAGATGGAATATGTCGTCACGACCCGAACGCAACAGCATAGTCCCATCGCGAACTCGTGCTTCTAGCAGATAGAGGAAAATTCGATCGGCTTTGATGGCGAGTAATCTATCGTTGTATCGAAATGGCTCAAAGCGTCCATCAGCCCATTTATATATTCTTCCCGAATAAGTCGAAGCCCACACTCCTCCTTCTTCGTCTAATACCATTTTAAATACGACGAGGTCTTCCAGCCCATGATCGGCGTTGAACACCTCGAAATCATAACCATCGAAGCGCGCAATGCCGTTGTCGGTGCCAAACCAGATGTAGCCAGCGCTGTCTTGTAGGGCGCAATAGACTTCGTTGCTGGGCAACCCCTCTCGGTCGGCGATTTGGGTAAAGTGAGGGTGGATGGGTTGGGCGTATAGAGTAACCAGCCCAAACTGTGCGACTAAAAGCAAGCATGTAAAGGATCGACGCCTCACGCTGGCCAAGATAGGAGATGTACCTGTGAAATACGATTGTCATCCGACTCGAAAATATAGAGATGCAAACCGAATATACACTGAATATTACCCAATATTAATTCATACTGAATCATCGAAATCGGATGAGATAACTTTTCGTCCAAATTTAAGGATGATCTCTAAGCAAAGCAATTAGAGTATGTGATGCTGAGGCCTTTTTATAGAATCATATTCAAGATGAAAACCACAATTCAATTTATGGCTAAACTATATATACACAATTTATGCGTTCTAGCTGTTTGGCTCTGCTTTACATTTGCAGTATCGCATGCGCAAGGGAATGCACTGCATTTTACCTCAGGGCCAGATAGAGTCCACATACCCAACCCGATTGCGGGACATACGGAGTATACATTCGAAGCTTGGTTTCGATCAGACAATACCTCTACGGCGAGCAATCACATAGCGAGAATAGCAAATCTCGGAACTACCTATAAGCGCTTTGAGATCGGAGACACGGATGGAGATCTGATGATATACGACGGTGGCTACCGACGTATTCTCGGATCAAACATCAGAGATGGGCAATATCATCATGTTGCCATCAGCAAAAAGAACGATACGTATCGAGTCTATCTGGATGGTGTTCTCGTGCGTACGCAGACCGATGCCCACCATTTGCGGAGTACTCTCGTTATCGGATCTTTTAACAGCAGTAATGCGTCTAACAGCCAGTGGAAGGGGATGATAGACGATATTCGATTATGGGATCACGAGCGTTCGTTGCCCGAAATTCAGCAAAATATGAGCTGTGGATTGTCTGGTACCGAGGCTGGCCTAGTAGGCTACTGGAACTGTGACGAAGGACTGCCAGGTGGCAATAACCAAGGAATTAATCATTTAGAGGACCAAAGCTCGACGAATAGCCACGGGAATTTGGTCTCCTTTTCTCAAAATGGAGGAAGCTCTAATTTTTTGCTATCAGATGCACTGCTTGAAAGCAACTGCCAAATGACCGGAGAACTGATCATTAGTACTCACTTAGATGCGGACTGTAACGGCGAGCGTGATGGTGGTGACACATATTTACCCGGAATTACTTATGATATTTTAAATGCTGATGGAACTTTATATCAAACGCTGACGGGAAACAATCAGGGTATGGTTATCCTGACTGACCTGCCATTTGGTACATATCAAATTGTAGCTGTATTGCAGAATGGATACACATTTTCTAATCCTGTAGATGGTGAGCTTTTAGCGATACTAAGTACTGAAAACACATATATTCAGTCTGAATTCTTATTCTGCAACTCTTCAGATAATGCTGCCAATGAAGATGGCTTGGTCATCAATGCTTTTAGAGATCTAGACTGTGATGGCGTGTTTGACCCTGGAGAACCGCCATACGAGGGTTTGCGCTTTAGAATAAATCCAGAACCGTGTCCTTTCGGTCAAGACAACTTAACCGTAATTACAGATCAGGACGGTCAAATTGTTTTGGAAAATTTACCGCCAGGAGATTATCTTATATATCCTAGATTTTTTCCACAGGGTGTCTACGTTACAACTCCATTGAATAGTTATGGAGCAGCTAATATCGATTTTGATAACAGCTTGTTTGAAATAAATTTTGGAATTTGTGAGACAGGACTTTGTGATGTTGCCGATAATACCTTGTTACTAAATACAGGGCTTGATGAAAATGGTGATTTATATCCAGAGCCTCCTTTTGTGAGTACGCAGATAGATCCTTTTTGGAGGCTGATCAATGAACCGCCATCTTTCGATGGTGACGATATGGCAACGGGGTATACTGTGCCAAATCTATTTGTTATTGAACCTCGCCCAGGTGCTCCTGGGTGGAATATTATCGAGGGTACTTGGCCTCTTAATGTTCTTGGCAATTCAAATTTTGGGTTTGATAATCAAGACCCCCAGCAGCCTTGGCTTTTTCAGCGACAATTTTGTTTGTCGCAGGATGATACGGTTTGCATAGATGGAAATATAAGGTCAGATAACTTCGGCGAGTTATATCTCATAGGCCCGGATGGAAATCTAATCATGGTTGGAAATACAACAGAAGGTTACTTGGCAAGAACAGGGCCTGATGGTCCGATTTGTGAAGTAGATAGCAACACAGGTAGAAATTTTATAAGAGATTGGCCTATCAGAGCTGCCAATAGACTTTTTCTGGAAGCTGGCACGTATAATTTACAGTTCGAATTAGCTAATATCTCTGCAGTTGCAATGGGTTTCGCTGCCGAAATTTCTATCACTCCTTTCAGTGAGAGCACAACAATCACTAATCCAGATGCCTTCTGTGGTACGGGTAGCTTAAGTATTCAAAAAAATATAGATACCAACTGCGACAGCATACTTAACGAAGGAGAGCCACCAGGCATCGGCATCGAATTTTTGATCGAGAGCGATCAATTGGATCAGCCGATAACTGCGATAACAAACGAATTTGGGGAAATTTCCCTATCGGGCTTGTCATATGGCATCTATACCATTACTGAAGTGTTCCGACCAGGCTGGGTTGTTACAAGTCCTCCTGGAGGAAGCATCACAGTAGATATCTCTTTTGAGGATCCAGTCGCGTTTGTGAACTTTTTAAATTGTGAGCGCACTTGCCCAGAGCTGATCTTGCAACTCGACTCGTGTGCATGTTGTCCTGTGTTTGACTTGGTTACAGTAGAGGATGCAGCCTTCAATACAGTTAGTCTTTTTATTAACGATACGGAGACCATCGATATGTCTAGCGTGGTTTTGGCGGATGGATTTGAACTTTCACCGGCCAGTTCCGGAAGTGAGTTGATCATACAACGGTCCGATGGCATAGCTATTGAGACCTCCATTGAGCGCCTGATAGCGTACTGTTACGAAGATGAGGGAGATGAATCTCAATCACTTGAAATATCCTTCCAAGACGGAAACGGTGTCGACCTGGATTGTACCTCTGAGTTGCAAACAAATTGCACGGCATCTGATCCTTGTCTGCCACAACTTCCCTGCGGATTTAGCATGACGTATATCTGCGGCGAATGTTCATGCGGAGGTGATGTAGCAACCGTTACTATAAGAGATGCCTTCGGTGCTCCTGTAGATGAGGATATTGTCACTATTACCTGGTACGTAGACGATGTTCTTACCATCCCGGGAGCAGGAAATCAAAACTATTTGATCCCATCATATAACGGGCCGCTAGTCGTTACCGCAGAAGTAGAATACACGCAGTCCGATAGTACGGTATGCGACACGACCATAAGCAGAGAGATACTTTGTCTGGGCGACTGTCCTACGGTGAATTTTGCAACATGTGAGGATGCCGCTTTCAGCGAAACCCAACAGTGTGTAGATGAA
>JBCDFE010000209.1:0-8170 GCA_039178745.1 Bacteroidota bacterium
ACATGTTTCAACATGCCAAAAAGGTCACAATCTAGGAAGGGCAAAGTTTACAGATTTGTTCACAGGCAAGACGAGTATATAAAAACAAATATAGCAGGACACGAATTTGCGTCAAAAAACAGCTTCGTAACCCTATCTAAAGACGGCCTCCTAAGAATAAACGGAAGTCGAAAAAGTGGGTATGCCTGGGATGGATGTACCCCATTAATAACGCCATCATATAGACCGCTGTAAAGTACGAGGCCAATCATTAGTATTACATCAGACTGAATACAATTAGTCGATTTTGAGGTAAATCTGAATTATTTCCTGCATTGGTCCATAGCTGGCATCCTTTTGTCTATTAGCACATGGTTTCTCCTATGTTCCTGGGCTTTGGTCTCTCCATAAGCCATCCGCATACTGCCCAGCGAGTCAACTTTTCTCCAATGCTGATGTATGTCAGCTCATATTCTTGCGTTATACTTTCAATAGCCTCCCTATTCAAGTGGAATAAATTGGAAGGGACAAAACGATTTAAAGTCTTCTATGCCTTAAGCTCTCTGGGAACACTAGTGATTTCTGCCTACTTGTGGCAAATAGGATTAATTGGGCTAAAGCTGTGGAGCTACTGAACTCATAAAAATATTTGGACGTGCGCATAAACACCCTTTTCCTTCTTGTCTTACTATTAGTAGCCTGTGGTTCAGACGATGATGCCAACGAGCCACTAGTGAGCGAGCCACTAGCATTTACCGATGGCTTCGAGACTGCAAGTGGGGAGCTTACGGATCTATTTCCCTCGGATGGAAGTCGGTGGACTAATATTCAACAAGTCAATCCAGGCACTGGAGACAACATCATCGAACTAGACAACACCTTTTTCACAGAAGGGACTTCCTCTTTGAGGATAGTCTCGCAGCCATCAGATGATATCCTCTCTAAAATGGATATTGAAAAAAGTGGATTCTTTGCAGAGACCGGAAGCACGTTGACTATCGAAGCCGACTTTTACATCGATGGAAACGGATCTTTAGCAGATCTCTTTCTGATTGATTTGGAATGTTGCTCTTGCTGGGACCCTAGCGTGCCAAATAATCAGTGCCCGGGCATCAGACTTAAAATGAGTGGTGACGACAATTTTCTATCTATCGAAAGAGGAAAAATACTCGGAAATACCCTGCAACAAACTGACTCGCCTTTTCCACTCAATGAATGGGTTCGCGTAAAATGGCAAATGCGACTAAGTCCAGATGATGATGGGGAAAATGTGCTATCCATCAACGGCCAGGAGGTCATTAATACAACCGGCAAGAACCAACCTAATGCCGATGAGTTTCGTGCCGAGCTCGCCGCCAACAACATAGATTTTGAACTACAGGAACCCCTAGGCTATGAGCGCTTGCAGATCGGTGCAACAGCAAATCCTACAAGTAGTCAAGTTGTGCTGTACATCGACAACTTCAAGCTGCTTATCGAGTAGTCTGCTCTTAGCACGAGCTACGCTTTAGTAGCACATAATTACCTTGCTTTTTGAACTCCCGTATAGATACTCCTGCATATTTTTTAAATGTGCGAGATAGGTGACTAACGTCGGTAAAACTCAGCTCATCGGCAATTTCCGACAAGGTATAATCTGAATTGAGCAGCCTGATTTCAACAAGCTTGAGTTTGGCTTTGATGATATACTCCCTGAGTGACATCTTTACTTTCTTGCGAAAAAACTCACTCAAATAGGTGGGCGATAGCAGAAAATTTTTCGCCAGCTGATCTACACGCAAAAGCTCTGGCTCTCGGATATGCTCGTTGATGTACGTCAGCATTCGTGCTACGCGATCGTCTTTCTCTGCTATAGTGGCCATTTCGTAAGCCAAGCTTTGCTTAATGTTGCGAAGGAGTATCTCCAGTATACTTGCCATTAGACTCTTAATCAAAGCTGCAGAATTGGGCTGATGATTTTGATTTTCCCTTAGAATCAAATCTATGAGTGAGTAGATATGCTCCCGATCAATATCCGATTGAATAATATCGCCCGGCAATTGATTGTAATTAGACAGTATATAGGCCGCCTCTCTGAACCAATCTGAATGACTCACTGCGTTGCGTGCATCGACATGAAAGAAAGCAGAAGTAAATTTTATAAATACGAAACTCGTCTGCTCTTCGATTTGAAAAGAGTGGCACTGCAATGGGGGCAATAAGAATAAGCTGCCTGTTTGGTAATTGTACAAGTTGTAGTTGATACACTGCGTTCCCGAACCTTCCTTGATTAATACCAACTCAAAAAAGTTATTCTTTGCAGGCCTTTGCTTCCAAGCCATAAGCCGCAATTCTTGTATTTCAAAAGGTTTATAAGCTTGAAAAAGCTGCATTTCTATTCCTTTTACCCCAAAATTAAGTCCGAAAAAGCTAGCTACGGTGCTACAAAGGCCATAAAACCTTTATAAGTACAAAACGAACCCTTGTACGTACCAAAAACTAGCTAATATGGTCATGCATCTTTGTGTGAGAGGCAATCAAGCCTGACTAATTAAATATCAGATCATGACTTACTATTCCATACTAGATGTAACGCCAAGCTCAGACAGCTGGATTCCCGACTATTTACCTACGGCCAACAAGCTCGTTGACCAGCACGGTGGTAAATATCTGGCGAGAACAGCTCAGCACGAACAAGTAGAGGGCAAAAACAAGGAAGCCGCACTCAGAATCATCATCGAATGGCCGTCTAAGGAAGTAGCTCATGCCTTCATGAATGACCCAGCGTATGCTCCACACTTGAAAGCACGCACGGAAGGATCAAGCAGTCATCACTACTTGGTCGCAGCAAAAGACGACCTTGCCTAAATTCGCACGATGCTTAAGCGCTTTCAACAAATAAATAGGGGTTACAATAAAGTGTTCAGGTCCGGGAAGCTGAGCTTGGGTATCGTTGTACCCATAGAGCAGTATAGTCAAAGCGCCATTCCAAGCATGAAGCGCCACCTGGAAAGGGTACAACTGGTCGAAAAACTGGGTTTTGAAGCCATTTGGGTTCGCGATGTCCCTTTTCAAGTACCGTCTTTTGGTGATGCAGGCCAAACTTATGACCCCTTCACCTATCTGGGGTTCTTAGCCGGTCAGACTAAAGAAATTGTACTTGGCGTGGCCAGTATTGCCCTTCCCTTGCGGCATCCATTGCATGCCGCCAAATCTGCAGCCACCATCGATCGGCTGTCTGATGGTAGATTTATCATGGGCGTGGCTTCCGGCGATCGCCCCGATGAGTACCCTGCCATGAATATCGATTTCCAGCAGCGAGATCTGCTGTTCAGAGATGCCTTTCGATATATCAGATCAGCTGAGGATGACTATCCGAAGTTAGATGACAACAGATATGGCCATCTAAAAGGAGCCGCAGATATTTTACCCAAATCCGTTGCTCGAAAAATCCCCATGCTGGTCACGGGCTACAGCCGACAAAGTCTGGAATGGAATGCACAATATGGCGATGGCTGGATCTACTATCCGAGAAGTCCTATGCAACAAGCATACATTATAGCAGAATGGAGAAGATCGGTATACCAGTTTCACCAACACGATAAGCCTTTCATGCAACCCTTATATGTGATCCTAGAGCAGGACGACAACTTCAGACCCCAGCCCATTCAGTTGGGTCTCAGAACGGGAGCAAACTACCTAATGGAGTATTTCAAAGATCTCGAACAAATGGGTGTCAATCACGTCGCCATCAATCTTCGGTTCAACTATAGAAATACCGAAAAAACACTTGAGGAAATAGCAACTAAAATCCTACCTGGCTTCAAAGCAAAATAAACATGGCAAAAACCGTATTAATCACGGGCAGTACTGACGGCATAGGCAAACTAACCGCTAAAAAGGTCGCCGAATCCGGACACAAACTGTACCTGCATGGTAGAAATCAAGACAAACTCCAGTCGACCATCACTGAGCTCAGGTCACTTACCAGAAACGAAAGCATAGAAGGTTTCGTAGCCGATTTCTCCAGCTTAAATGCAGTAGCAGAAATGGCCGGGCAAATAAAGAAGACCATACCTTCCATGGATGTGCTCATCAATAATGCCGGAGTGTACAAAAGCACAAAATCAACTAATGACCAAGGACTAGACCTGCGAATAGTCGTTAACTACCTGGCCCCATACAAACTGACGATGGAGCTATTAAGCTTACTAAAGGCCTCAAAAGCCAGAATCATCAACCTCAGCTCAGCTGCACAAGCTCCTGTATCTACCGCCGTTCTATCCGGGCAAGAGCAACTTTCCGTACATGCCAGCTATGCCCAAAGCAAACTAGAATTGCCATGTGGAGTATGCACCTCGCCGCCACCGAACCAGAGCTCAATGTCATAGCCGTTAATCCCGGCTCCCTACTCAACACCAACATGGTCAGGGAGGGCTTCGGTTTCCACCAAGCACCCGCTGATATGGGCGCGAATATCTTGTACGAACTGGCTCTTTCAAACCATTACAAAAACGATAGTGGCAAATACTTCGATAATGACCGAGGTAGTTTTGGGCACATTCATCCCTACGGGCAAGATCAAGCCAATACCAATATGTTGATTAAAACAACTGAAAAGCTGATCGGATTGGCGTAGACGATTTTTCATTTAGACTTCCGCAGGTAGGCGTATCGCGGAGATCGCGCTCTTTGAAGTAGCTTATGAGTACATCGCCTCCAGAAAATAACATGATAAGTAAGCCAGCTATCATTCTGACAAAAGGGTATAGAGTTTCCACTTCACAGTGCGCTGAGGGCGCAATATTACGACAATTGTCGTAATATTGCGCCTAAACACATCCTCCCTTACATCTGCAATCCTTATTTTTGCGTTCCCTTAATAACACGCTTCACCTGCGGAGCAAGTGAAGCGAACAAATAACAGCGACGCTCCAAAACGGAAACGAAACATGCGACGACTATTAGCGCTGACTTTAACCTGGATCTCAGCAGCTTATCTGGCTGCACAAATCGTGACACCGGTCACCTGGACATTCTCGGTAGAGAATCTGGAAAATGGCATGGCAGATCTGATTGCCACAGCCAGTCTGGATAACGGCTGGACCATATACAGCCAGGAACTAGACGATGGCGGACCGGTACCTACTACCTTTTTCTGGACAGCAGGAGACCACTATGAGTTGGTGGGAGAAACTGCCGAATCAGGACACCGGAAAGCTGGAGAAGACGAGTTCTTTATGATGGAGGTGGTCAAATTCCTGAGCGATCAGCCAGTGGTGTTTCGCCAACGCGTAAAGGTGCTCGACTACAGCAGACCCATAGAAGGCGAAGTAGAGTTTATGAGCTGCAACGACGAGCAGTGCCTGCCGCCGACTAGCGAACCATATAGCTTTCAACCAGAGCCATTGGGACCCGCTCGCGGTGAAGTTGAAGAGGAAGAACCCAACGCCAATACAACAGGCGAAGCAGTTGTCGAACAAACGGAGGCAGCGGACAATCTACCTGCGGAAGTCCAAGACGAAACAAATCCGGCAGCCCAGCTTACAGAGGCGGAAAGCCCGGAAGAAATAGCGCCTGAAAACACAGAAACAAGCTCAGAAACCGATGATGCCCAACCCGAAGCAAGCCCGACCAGCGAAGGGTCACAGCTAGCCCACATACCCGCTCTGCCCCCAAGCGAAATGGAGCCACTGACCTGGGAAATTGCCGTGGCCCAACTGGAAGACCAGGTGTACGAAATCACCCTGACTGGGCAGTTACTCGATGGCTGGTATACCTATAGCAGCACCATGGAACTGGCAGAAGACGAGATCGGTCCGGTACCTTTAGAATTGGTCCCACTGACAGAGTTGGGCTTCGAAATGATAGGCCGCTCCCAGGAGGAAACCCCAAACCGAAAAACCGTCTTCGAAGAGGTCTGGGAGATGGACATCGTAAAGGTTACGGGTCCTGAGCCTCTAGTTCTGACTCAAAAGATCAAGCTGAAAGATGCAGACCAAGTGGACTTCCTACTCGACTATCAGGTTTGTGAAGAAGGTGCTTGCATTCCGGGTGGCTATGAGTTCAGCCTGATCAGCAGTCCTCCTTACTTGAGCAGCAATCAGGCAGATGCCGTACTGGCTGCCGCCGATAAAGATTCGGAAACTTCAGGTCAGGCCATGGCCGAAATCAGTGCCGATCCTGTAGCCACAGGCTGCAACGAAGGTGCCATGAATGCGCAAGGTCTTGGCATTTGGAAAACCTTTCTATACGGCATTCTGGGCGGTCTTTTTGCGCTCTTTATGCCTTGTATTTTCCCCATGATCCCACTGACGGTCAACTTCTTCAACAAAAGCGCTGGCTCACGTTCGAAGGGCATACAACGCGCCGGCCTTTATGGCTTTTTCATTTTTATGGTCTATTTGCTGCTGAGCTTACCTTTTCATCTCGTAGAAGGCGTAGATGCTGGCATACTGAATAGAATAGCCAGTAGTGTCTCACTCAACGTGGTCTTCTTCCTGGTCTTTATGGTTTTTGCAGGTAGCTTTTTCGGCTTTTACGAACTGACTTTGCCGGAGAGTTGGTCCAACAAGGCCAGCAAAGCAGAAGGCCGAGGCGGGCTGATCGGCATATTTTTTATGGCGCTAACACTGGCTCTGGTCAGCTTCAGTTGTACTGGTCCTATACTCGGTAGCCTGCTCGCAGGCACAGCCAGTGAAGGTGCCTGGCCGCTTACCGCAGGCATGGCTGGCTTTGGAGTCGCCATCGGTCTACCCTTCGCTTTGTTTGCAGCCTTCCCACAGGTTTTGCAGGCTCTTCCCCAGTCGGGTGGCTGGCTCAATAGCGTAAAGGTTGTGCTGGGTTTTGTGGAAGTAGCCCTGGCTTTCAAGTTCTTGAGCAATGCCGATCTGGTCGGTGAATGGGGCATTCTGAAGCTGGAACCCTTCTACCTGATTTGGATCGCCTGCTGCATCGGTATCGTATTATACCTGACGGGCTTGATCAACTTCCCGTTGGATTCTAAGGGCAAGAACCGGCTAAAAGGCTTAGGCGGAGTCACCGCCCTGGCCAGTCTGGCCTTTGCAGCCTACCTCGCTACCGGCTTCCAATACAACGAAAGCTTTGAAACCTATGAGCCTCTAGACCTGCTGAGTGGCCTGGCTCCACCGGTTGGCTACAGCATACAGTATCCAAAAGATTGTCCGCAGGGCATCAATTGTTTCAAAGACCTGGACGAGGGTCTCGCCTATGCGGCCGAGAACGGCAAGCCCGTCATGCTGGATTTTACCGGCTTTACCTGCGTAAATTGCCGAAGGATGGAAGAAAACGTCTGGTCAAAAAGCCAGATTCGCAGCTTGCTCAATGACGACTTCGTACTCATCAGTCTCTATGTAGATGATCGGTCGGAACTGCCGGAAGAACAGCAGGAACGCGTCTCCAGACTCGATGGGCGCGAAGGCACCGTTCTACTCGATCGCGTGGGCGAAAAGTGGCACTACCTACAGCAGCGGGTGTACAATTACAACGCCCAACCCTACTACGCCCTAATCTCTCCTGAAGGGCAAACGCTCAATCCTCCGGTAGCCTACACCCCCGATGTAGACGATTACGAGGCCTTTTTGCGTTGTGGTTTAGACGCCTTTGAGGCGATGAAAGGCAAATAAGCCCTTTCCGATTTAGGCTATGAAGTACATACTTTTTTCAGGGCTACTGCTGCTGGCTGCGCAGCTGCCTGCGCAAAAACAACAGATACAAGAAGCCGAAGCCTTTTTCCAGGCCGGTGAGTTTGCCGCAGCAGCCCGCACCCTGACAGAGTCGCGCAACTTGGTTAGGCGAAATGAAGAAGCTGCCCTCCTACTGGCGGTCTGCTACTATCAGCTCAACCGGCTCGACGAATCCGAGCAACTGCTGCTGAGCTTAAACCCTGAAGAAGGCGACCAAGGGGTGACCACTTATCCCATTGCCTGGTACTATCTGGGCCGGCTGTATCACAGTCAGCATCGGTTTGAAGAGGCCGGGGCACAGTACAAAAGATATCTTCGGAGCCTGACAGATGGAGAGCCTGAAAGACGCAAAATCATAGACCTATTGCGCATGTGCGACAATGGCCCCCGGCATAGCTATACCGACGACGGAGTGATCGCCGAAAATCTGGGCCCCCAAGTCAATACCGATCAAGACGAGTTTGGTCCCGTGCCCAGCCCCATTGGGGCACCCAGGGTATACTTCA
>JBCDFE010000210.1:0-8109 GCA_039178745.1 Bacteroidota bacterium
AGGCGAATGAGGTCGGTCAAGCGTCCGTCTTCAGTACTGAAATTCAAATCCAGATCCATACCGCCTTCGGTCAATCTGATGCCCCCGCTCAAATCTAAATTCAGGAGGTCCAATCCCAAGTTAAATCGCTCGAATTGGTAGAAATCTTCTTCTGTATCGACTAAAGTCTGGGCATCTAGCTTGAGGTAAGTCCCGATCAAGTACCGATAACCATCACTCTCTATGAACTGAATCTCTGCCAGGGCCTCGGATGATAGCTGATAGATGGATTTGTCGAAATCTCCATTAAAATCGGCCCAATCCAGCTTCAGTACACTGGTATTATTCAGCTGTTTGTTTTCATAAATCAGATCAATATTGCGAAGTCGCGCATCGTCTATGGCTAACTCTGTAGCGGATTCCTGGGTGGGTGCCTCCCCTACCGGAGTGGTGCCTGCAATCAGATAATTGGGGTTGCCGTCTTCATCGATGATGATGTGTAAGCCTCCACCTTCTACAGAAATGCGCTTAATGTGTGTCTTTCCAAATAAACTAGACAAGCCTATGCGGCAGCTGACTTTATCGCTTTCCAAGAGCAAGCTGCCATCGCTACCCCCGACCTTCACATCTTCCAGATTGACCGACAGGTTGGGGAAAGAGCTCAGCAGGCTCAGGTTTGCTTGGCCAACTTCTATATCAGAGACCAGAGAAGCATTAATAGACCTGATTACAGACTGCGTAATGCTGCCACCAAAGAACTGTACGATGAGCAGCAGCAGCAAAAAGATCGAAACGAAGGCTATAAATAGCCACTTTAGGAATTTGCGCATGTGACAAAAGTAGTTCCTTTAACTGCTCTGGAAAAACCACTTTGCCATCAGCTTCAGGCTACCTTTCTTACCGTAATTGAGAATACCGATGCGGTAGATCCGACCGCTCATCCAAACCAGGCCAATTGCAGCCAATATGAGTAAAATAATACTTAGCCCAACTTGCCAAACGGGCGGATCGAACGGCAGGCGCGCAGGCATGACGATGGGGCTAAACAAAGGAAACAAACTGGACCAAATCGCCAAACTACTATTGGGTGCCCGCAGGGCAACAATCATAATATAGAAGGCCAAAACTACGGGAATGGTGATGGGGATGGTCAGTGCTTGCCCTTCGCCCAAATCGTCTCCCATGGCTGAGCCGACCGCCGCAAAGAGAGCGGCATACATGAAGTATCCGCCGAGGTAATAGATGAGAAAAGCCGGTATGAGAAGCCACCAATTGATGGAAGACAGGCCAGTCATCATTTCTTCGATCATAGACTGGGCTTGTGCCTGATCGATGCTAGATCCGCTTTGCTCGACCATGGCTTGTGCACTTTCCGGGTCAAGACCAACACCAAAAACCGCCACCAGCAAGAGAATGGTGAGCGGAATGGTAATGGCCCAGACAACCACCTGCGTAAGTCCAACTGCACCTACTCCTATTATTTTACCCAACATCAGGGTAAATGGCTTGACGCTCGATACGACGACCTCTACGATGCGATTCGTTTTTTCCTCCATGACCGATCGCATGACCATCATGCCGTAGATAAAAACGGTGATGTACATGATAAAACCCATGGCCGTACCTATGGCGGCGCCTATTTCGCTGGCGAAGCTATTATCTTCTTCTTCACCGCTTTCTGATGGGGTGATGGGTCGTGCCCCGATGCGAACATCGGTATCTAGAGACGATATGAGTTGCTCGTTGAGCTCGTAGGCTTCGAGTTTGTAGCGCCTGAGGGCTTGCTCTATTCGCCCTTCGAGTACAGATTGCAAGTCGATGGCCATTTTGGCATCGGTGTAGTAGTTTACGCTAAAGTTGCGCAATTCCGGATTGTCGAATGGCGGCACGACCAAAATACCCGAATACTCTGCTTCCTCATTTTGGGTGGCGTCGCGCAGCTCCTCCAGACTTTTGTCGCTGAAGTTGAAGTAGATGCCTCGTCCATCGGCCAGACTCCCTTCAAAAAGATTGCCTTCGTCTATAACGGCTATTCTTTGGACCTCATCATTCTCGTAAGAGAAAATGAGGGTGACCACGAGAAAAAAAACACCCAAACCCAAAGGGGTAAGTAGCGTAGCCAGGATGAATGCCCTACGCCTGACGCGAGTGATGTATTCACGTTTGATAACCAGCCAGAGGTTTTTCATGCCTTATGCGATTTGGGTAACTTGCTTGATGAAGATATCGTTGAGGGTAGGTAGCTGCTCTTCGAATGCACGCACACTGAGCCCGCTATCAATCAATGATCGGAGCAGCACATTACCATCTTGGTCGGGTTGTAGTTGGAAGACAACTTCGTGATTATTTTCTTCCACTACCTGATAATTGGCTCGTATGTCTGCTGACAACTGTCCTTGATAGACTAATCGGAAACGATGGGCTCTGAACTCCTCACGTATGTCTGTCACACGCCCTTCGAGTATGTTGCGCCCTTGATTGATGAGAACAATATACTGGCATATTTCTTCGACCTGCTCCATGCGGTGTGTGCTGAAAATGATTCCTGTACCGGCTTCGCGCAGCTTGGCTATTTCGCGCCGCATACGGCCGGTATTGACTGGGTCGAGGCCGCTAAAGGGCTCGTCGAGGATGAGCAATCTAGGATTGTGTATGACCGTAGCAATAAACTGGACTTGCTGCTGCATTCCTTTGCTCAACTCCTCTACTTTTTTGGGCCACTGATCGCTTAGACCGAACTTATCCAACCACTCTTTAGCACGCTTGGTGGCCGTTGTTTTATCGAGACCTTTCAATCTCGCGAGGTAGAGCAACTGCTCACCGACGTACATTTTCTTATACAATCCTCTTTCTTCTGGCAAATAGCCAATTTGGGAAGGATGATAAGCGCTGAGAGGCTCGCCTTCGAAATAAATCTGACCCTGGTCTGGCTGAGTTATTGTGGTGATCATGCGGATAAGGCTGGTTTTGCCAGCACCATTGGGCCCCAGCAAGCCCAATATAGCGTCGGGTGGCATGCTAAAGCTAACGTCGTCTACGGCAACCTTTGCACCATATTCTTTACGAACGCTGTCTACACGCAAAATCGAAGGGTTTGCTACCATAATCGCAAATATAGGAAATGCCTCTGCGTGGACTGGATCGCATTTCACTTTTGGCCAGTAGGGGATAACAAATAATATCAGATGGCTAGAGTTATCTAGCTCTTTAATATCTTATCTTCGCATGCCAATTAGAAATCTATGAACTACAAGTGGTCAATTTTTTCTGCCTTATTGTATTTAGTGGCTTGCTCTTGCGGGTCTTCTACTGACAACGGATCTGGATTTGAATCGGCCAGGGTAGACGGCGAGATCAGCAATGCCGACATCATTCGCAACCCAATAGGATTAGACGGCACAATCGACACCAGCAAGCTGGCCAAAATGTCGTTTAAAGAGCCCGTTTATCAGTTCGGTTATATCGATCAAGGCGGTGTAATTACGCACGAGTTTGAGTTCACCAACACAGGAGCTGCGCCTTTGCTGATTAACGATGCCAGAGTAACTTGCGGCTGTACAGTGCCTTCTTATCCAGAGCATCCAATCAAGCCCGGCGAATCAGGCTCTATTCA
Organism: Bacteroidota bacterium; assembly: GCA_039178745.1. Taxonomy (GTDB): domain Bacteria; phylum Bacteroidota; class Bacteroidia; order Chitinophagales; family Saprospiraceae; genus Neolewinella. The sequence continues at coordinate 3,593 of JBCDFE010000210.1, forward strand.
GGTTGTTTTCAATACACAGGGAAAAACGGGTCGACAGAGTAAGCCCGTAACCATCCTCGCAAATACCTACCCCAATGCCAACGAAGTCAGATTGGTTGGCGTAGTAGAATGAACATATTTTTAAACTCAACTGGAGCCCTCCGAATTTAAAAATTTCTATATTTGTACTAAACAGGAGTATTTATAGAATTCCTACTCCTTACCCAGTTATACATTTCAGATAAGTATCTAGCATATTTAAAGATGTGATCCTGTGCCTGGGATTTGCATGATCTAGCCCATTTCAAAACCGCCTGTTCTTAATCACATTCAAAGCCGATTTAGATGCTAGTGTACATTAGCAGGATTAAGCTATTCGCTCCTTTGTGTTGCCTTTTGCTTCTAGGCAATATCCAAACCTTGTGGGGTCAGGATGTGGAGGGCTTTTGGTCAGGCATCAATGAGCGCATCCAGAGTGGTGAATATTTGAAAGTGTCTGGTAATGTCCAAGCGGGACTCAGGTATAATTCTATAAATGGCATTGGCGCTAGACAAGCTCCTTTTCAGGCGAATCTGAATGCGGGTTTACTCATCGACATCCTTGGTATCAAAGGGCCCTTTGCCGCGGCTTTCTCCAGCCAGAATACCACTTATCAATTGCCTGCCTATGCGTTTTATGGGTTTAGTCCTTCGTATAAGTGGATAAAACTTCATTTCGGTGATCGATCCTTGAGTTTTTCACCTTATAGTTTGAATGGGCTCAATTTCAGAGGTTTTGGCATGGAGCTTACCCCTGGGAAATTTTACTTTGGAATTATGCGTGGCCGTTTGCGCCGCGAGCGCCTGATTGATGCCGGAGCCATTCAAAACCTCGATCCCATTTACAGGCGCATGGGTAGTGGCGTAAAAGTGGGTTTCGACAATGGCACGGATCAAATAGCCTTAAGTCTTTTTCACGCTCGAGATGACGCCAGTTCGCTAGATCTGCCAGATTCTGCAAGCGTTAGACCACAAGAGAATTTAGTTTTGGAAGTACAAGGCAAAAAGCAAATAAGTGACTTTATCAGCCTTGATTTCAATTTTGCACATTCCGCCCTCAGTAGAGATACCGAGGCGCCAATACTGGAAGACATCAACGGTGGATTAAATGGATCCATTTTAGGTTTATTTAAAGCCAGAAGCTCTAGTTCCTACAACCAGGCCTACGGTATTGGCATCAAACTAGCTCCTAAGTTTGGCCAACTGAGCCTAGACTACGAGCGAATAGGTACTGGATTTCAGTCTCTGGGTTCTCTTGCCTTCCTGAATGATACGGAACAATTTAGTGCTGGTGTCAACACCTCTTTGGCAGAAAACAAAATCAGCCTGGGCGCAAATCTCGGCATACAGCGCAATGGATTGAGCGACCAGGCGATTACTGGAGGAAACCGACTGATCGGAAGTATTAATGTAGGCGTCTCATTTAGTGACAGAATTAGCTCAAGCTTATCCGTCAGCAATTTTAATTACACCCTTAGACAGCGTGTATCTACAGTACCATTTGTGGTTGTGGATAGTATCGTTATCGTGCAATCCAATTTCAGCACTCAGGCTGCTACAACCATTATCCTTTCCGAGGAAGGTCAGTCTGCACTCACTCTCTCCGGTGCATATCAAAATGCCAGTTCAGTCAATGGTGACGAAATAGAAAACACAGCAGTCAATAGCTTTTACACCGCTATGGCTGCCTATTCCTTTAGCCAGGAAGACAGCGGATTTAATCTCACCGTCTCTACACTTGCCAATTTCACGGAATTTAACGGCCTAAATACAAGAATCCTGAGTCCATCTGTCAGTGCGCAAAAAAGTTTATTCGGCGAAAGTGTCAAAGCCGACCTCGGTATTTCCTACTCTTCCGTATCAGCTAATGGCGATTTGGCGAGTACCGTAATAGAAAGTCGATTCGGTACAAATTGGGACATCAACGATCAGCAAAGCCTAAGGTTTCAAATAGTATTGGTCAATAACCAATCGAAAAGCAGCAATGCTCAATTTTCAAATTTTCGAGACCTAAATGGTAATTTATTTTATCGATTTAGTTTTTAATGAACATCATCAACCCTTACTAATCGGTTAGCCATGGAGAAAAAATTATTTATCCTATTCTTTCTACCTCTATTTTCTATTGAGATTTGGGCTCAGTGTCCTATCATTAATTTTGTTGATGTTGCAACCGATGGCAATTGCGGTGGCCAGGCCACCATTGCTGTTTCAGCCACTGATGGAGATGGCGGGTTTTCACTATTAGTTTACAGTATAGGTGGAGGATATAACGATAATCTATCTGGTATTTTTAATGATGTAGTCCCAGGCGAATATTTCTTAACGGTCGAAGACCCAGTTACAGGTTGCATAACTCCTTATTTCGCAAACCCCATCATTATCGAAGAATCTTCATTTACCATTAATAGTATATCTACCATAGACCCCAGTGATTGCGGACTGAGTGATGGTCAAATAACCGTATTCGCTAGTACGGGGTCAGGAGGTGCCTCCAGGGGCTTTAGTGTCGCCTTGCAATACAGTATGGATGGTCCAAATGGGCCATGGCAAAATGGCAATGTATTCCCCGGTCTTTCTGGCGGCACTTACACAGTCTGGGTCAGAAACACCGAAGACGGATGTGTGATAAGTGAAAGTCCAATTGTACTCAATGAGCCCGAACAGGCTGAAATCAATGAGGTAGAAACCACTGCTGTTTCTGCTTGCAACGCCAGTGACGGTACGCTAACTATAGACGCTTCGGGCGGAAACGGACCACTTCAATACTCAATCAATGGCCAATTCGGAGATTATCAAGACAGCAATTTTTTTGAAGGACTTTCACCCGGCTTCTACAATGTATGGGTAAAAAACGCTGACGGCTCTTGTGCCATAGCTAGTAACGGAAGTGATTTTGTGCCAGGAGATCAGCCCCCAATTATTTTCAATGTCAACTTCAGTGACGATACAGAATGCCTAGGCAATAATGGTACGATAGAAATTTTTGCCGCTAGCTCTAATGGTGATGAGTTGGAGTACTCCATTACGGGGATTGATGGTTTTTTTAGCAGCTTTAATGAATTCACAGGCTTAGGAGCTGGAAGCTATAACGTCTGGGTCCAATACCAAGACAATAGCTGTCCGGTCAATTATGGCATTATAACATTAGAAGGTTTAGCTGGACCGCAATTTATCACAGTAAGCACACAAGATTCTGACGCTTGCGGAGCAAATAATGGAAGCATCACTATAGGTGCTGTTGGAGGCACCATTCCCCGGCAATATTCCATCACCGGTCCTAGTGGTCCCTGGGATACAGACAATGCCTTCAGTGGTCTAGGTCCCGGAAATTATGATATATGGATTCGGAATAATGATGGTACTTGCCCGCTCAACTGGGGTACTGAGACCATTTCAGAACCACCTTCCCCTGAGTTCATTTCTGTATCTGTAACCGACACAGAATGCGGTCAGTCCAATGGAGAGATAAGTATTTCAGCCAGTGGCGACAACCCGATTGAATACAGCATTTCAGGACAAGGCGGTCCATGGAATGACACAGGATTTTTCAGTGGCCTCACTCCTGGGCCTTACAGCAATATTTATATTCGGTATCAAGGCGGGTCGTGTCCCACACCGTATCCCTTCAGTGTAGTTGTTGGTTCTAGTGCGGGTCCGGTCGTAACTAATTTGAGCCATACCGACGTGACTAGCTGTGGTGGAAATGATGGCACGATAACCATCACTGCACAACTAGCTAGCGAATCCTTTTTACCGGTCAGTTTCCAATACTCCATTACTGGACCCAACGGCGACTGGTCAAATGACAATTTCTTTCAGGGCCTATCTGGAGGCGAATACGATATATGGGTTCGGCTTTCGAATGGCACCTGCCCAACAGATGGCGGCAGTGTACTCATCGAAGAACCTACCGAACCAGTAATAACCGGAGTTAGCACAAACGACGACAGCAATTGCACAATAGATAATGGTACCATAAACATATTTGCAGAAGGTGGGCAGGGAACACTTCAATATTCCATTCTTGGCATTAATGGAGATTGGAGCAATGCTAGCGCAAGAGTACTTCTCAGTGGAGGAGATTATGACATTTGGGTACGGAATGAAAATGGCAGCTGCCCTGTAAATTGGGGTACTGTAACTCTAAATGGCACCGATCAACCCACCATTAATAACGTCATCACCCAAAACGATACCAACTGCGAGATAGACAATGGATCCATCAACATCCAGGCCAGTGGAGGTAACGGCAGCTACCAGTATTCCATCACCGGACCCAGCGGGCCATGGGAAGACTTCCCCATCTTCGACAATCTCGCCGCAGGACCATACGACATCTGGGTCCGCAACAGCAACGGTAGCTGCTCCGTCAACTGGGGAACTGAAATCCTCCAGGGCGTCAGCCAGCCTTTCATCACCAATATCATCACCGAAAACGTAAACGATTGCGGAGCTTCCGATGGGTCCATTACCATTTTGGCCCAAGGCGGGTCGGG
>JBCDFE010000211.1:0-8105 GCA_039178745.1 Bacteroidota bacterium
CGAAACCGAGTCATCAGATTTGATCGCAAGGATGCTAGAGACCGGGCAGATCAGGTGCAAATGATCCCCGACGAAGAGGCAGAAGGTAGATAAACCGGCTATGGAAGTACTAAGCGCTGCTGACCTAAAAACCGTTGACCGAGAAACGATGACGGCTCAGCAAATCAGCAGTTCCGAACTCATGGAGCGAGCTTCCATGGCTCTGGTCATTTCCCTTTGGGACGAGGGGCACATCCGCCAGGGGCACACCCAGCACATCGTTTTTATCTGCGGAAGTGGCAATAATGGTGGAGACGGACTGGCGATGGCCAGAATACTGCACAGTCAAGGATTCCAGATAACGGTTTGGCATGCTCAAATCGGTGACCTAAGTCCAGATAATCAATTGATGAGGGATCGCCTTCCATCCGGGATAGAATACAACAGTCTGGAGAAAGGAGATGAACTATCCAACATAGACTTCACATCTGCCGATCTGATCATCGATGCCCTCTTTGGCGTTGGCCTCAGCAGACCCATTACTGGGTACTGGGCTAAAGTAGTCGAGCACTGTAATGAGCAAGTTCAAAACTGCCCCATCATTGCCGTAGATCTTCCTTCGGGTTTGCCAGCAGAGCGAGAAGCTGGGGGAGTGATTATGCGAGCAAAGCACACACTGTGTATAGGCCTGCCTAAACTCAATCTGTTTTTTGCAGAAAACGGGCCTTATGTAGGTGAATGGTCGGTGATCGATATTGGTTTGGAACAAACGGCTATCCAAGAAAAAAGTGCATTGGCACACTACGGCCAAATTCAGGATTTCAGGCTATTGCTACGATCCCGTACTCGTTTTGGTCACAAAGGCACCTACGGTCATGTGGGTGTGGTTGCGGGCTCTTACGGTAAAATCGGTGCGGCCATTTTGAGTGTCCGAGCGGCCCTCAGGTCTGGGGCAGGACTCGTGACCGCACATGTTCCCGCTTGTGGTTATGCACTATTGCAAACATCGATACCCGAAGCCATGTGCCAGGCCGATGAGCATAGCTATGCGATCAGTCGAATAAGCCCAATTGACAAGTACAGCGCTCTGGCCATCGGGCCAGGTATCGGTCAAAACCTATTGACGATCAATGCTTTAGACGATTTATTTAACAAATTAGATAAACCGGTTGTCATAGACGCCGATGGGCTCAATATTCTGGCTCAGCATCCAGACTGGTTACATCGATTGCCTAAAAACAGCATATTGACCCCACATCCAGGAGAGTTCGACCGCTTGTTTGGTGCTCATCATTTGCACTTCCGCAGGTGGAAGACTGCCCTTGAAAACGCCAGCAAACTCGGTCTGATCATTATTTTGAAAGGTGCCTATACAAGTATTGCAAGTCCCGATGGCCGAGCGTATTTCAATGGTACGGGCAACCCAGGTATGGGAACTGCCGGATCGGGAGATGTCCTAACCGGAATCATTGCCGGCCTTCTCGCTCAGGGATACGATTCTATCGACGCTGCCCGTCTAGGTGTGTTCTTACACGGACTAGCCGGTGACCTGGCTGCCCAACACGAAGAGCAGGAGGCCGTTATTGCAGGAGACATCATAAGCTACCTGGGGCGCGCATTCCAAAAAACCCGAAACGCATTGTGAAGCATATATCAGAACTCATTGAACATCTGAAGCTCGAAAGGCTGGAGCAAAACCTGTATCGAGGTCAAAGTAAGTCAGTCGGCAGCTCACGGGTGTTCGGAGGTCAGGTCCTAGCACAGGCACTGGGTGCCGCTATTCGAACTGTCCCCGATAATCGGCAAGTCCATAGCCTGCATAGCTATTTTGTATTGCCAGGTGACCTGAGCGCGCCCATAGTCTTCGAAGTAGATCCCATACGCGATGGTGGTAGCTTTACCACACGTGGTGTCAAGGCCATACAGCATGGTGCTGCGATATTTCAATTGACAGCCAGCTTCCAGCTCGAACAAGCCGGATTCGACCACCAGATTGAAGTTCCCGATGTGTTACCACCCGAAGAACTCGTCAGTTATGAAGGTATGGCCAAGCAGTTCGGCGATCAGCTGCCTCCACAAATTTTAAACCTCCTGAAGGTAGAGCGCCCGCTCGAATTCAGGCCCGTCGAATTTCATAATCCTTTTGCACATGAAGTCTACAAGCCGTACCGACACGTATGGCTTAGAGCAAAAGGAGAAGCGCCCGCTACAGATCGGAAGCTGCAAGCCCAGCTACTCGCTTATTCCAGCGATTACAATCTGCTCACGACCGCTCTGCTGCCCCACGGTCGCGCTACCGACTACAGGAATCTTCAAATGGCGAGTATCGATCACGCTATGTGGTTTCACCGTCCGTTTGATCTGAGCGAATGGATGTTGTACGCCATAGATAGCCCTAGTGCTAGTGGTGCCCGTGGATTTACGCGCGGTCATTTCTTCCAAAACGGGATACTTGTCGCCAGTGTAGTTCAGGAAGGTTTGCTCAGACAGACTGCCTCAAAATAAAAGGTCTAGCTATGGATATGATTCACATCGTAGATCTAGCCGGGACTTTTGTATTTGCCATCAGTGGGGCCCTTGCAGCAGAAGATAAAGATTTTGATCTATGGGGCGTTTTTATTCTGGCTTTTGTGACTGCGGTAGGCGGCGGTACCTTGAGGGATGTTTTAATCGGTAGTACCCCAGTAGGCTGGATGAAAGACCTCAACTATATCTACCTGATTACGGCCTCCCTGCCACTGGTTTACTTTTTCAAGAAGCCGCTGGTAAGATTCAGGAAGGGCTTTTTTCTATTCGATGCTATAGGAATCGGCTTATTCACTATTCTGGGCATCAATAAAACGTTGGGTCTAGGTCTTTCACCGGTTATCGCGTTATTGATGGGGGTCGTGTCTTCTGTATTTGGAGGCATCATTCGGGATGTGCTCTCCAATGAGATTCCACTTATATTCAGAAAGGAAATTTATGCCTCTGCCTGCATTGCGGGTGGTAGCCTCTATTTGATCATGAGTCAATTCATGGCCGTGACAGGCATATACCTGATGATTCCCATAGGTTTCGTTATCATCATCAGAGTATTAGCTGTAAGCAGACAGTGGTCACTTCCTTTTGAGCCACGTACTTAGTGCTTGTGGAGATGTATCTCTTTTTCTCATTCCACGTATTCTACCCTTAGGACTTGATCGCCAAGCATGAATTTAAAAAATCCGGATTCTGTGGTTGGCTTCATATCGTAGCCGATAAAGGCCAGATCTGCTGCATCTATGGCAAAACTGACCTCCTGACTTTCGCCGGGAGCTAGCTCGATTTTAGTAAAGTTTCTCAATCGGCGCACACTCGGAGTAATGGTGGCAAACTCATCCTGACTAAATAAAAGTATGGGGTGTTTACCTGCACGATCTCCGGTATTAGTCACCGTTACTTTGAGTGTAAGCTGCTCAAGACCGCTAAAGGTTTCGCTGGAAGCCTCGAAGTTGCTGTATTCGAAAGTGGTATAGCTCAAGCCGTGACCAAACTCATACTGTGGGTAGTAGTTCGAATCTATGCTGCTATGTACTGGCCCTTCTGTAAATTTATGGTCGTACAAAACGAGCTCGTTGGTTTGTCTTGGATAGGTAAGTGCCAGTTTTGCTGAAGGATTGACGCGACCACTCAGTACCCCGGCTATGGCCTCTCCTCCGTAAGGGCCAGGATAAGATGCATATACCACTGCCGATGCCAGCTGCTCTATCTTGCTGAATACACGCGGCCGCCCTTCCGTTAAAACGATGATGAGCGGTTTGCCGGTGGCTGCTAATTGCTCGGCCATATCTAATTGCCATTCGGGTAGTTCCAAGTCATCTATGTTGCCTTCCATCTCCGTGTAGCTCAACTCGCCTAGGCAGAGTACGATGGCATCTGATCTTCTGGAAAGGTTGAGTAGCCTGGACATGTCGCGATCTGGATCATCGTAGTCTGGTCCAATGGCAAAATCGACATTTCCCGTATTCGTTTCCTGTAGCATAGCTTCGTATATGGTTTGCTCTCTACCGAAATGGTTATCGGCTACTTCACCTTGCCAGCTTACGGTCCAGCCGCCATTTAGACTGCGCATGGTATTTGAAGTCGGTCCGGCGACCAGCACACGAGCATCTGCAGCAAGTGGCAGCACTTCATTTTCGTTCTTTAGCAACACGATAGACTCTTCGGCGGCTAATCGACTTAAATCAGCATGCTCTTCTGAGCCAAAACGCGGAAAATCTGAAGGGTTCCAAACCGATTTTTCATATAGGTCTAAAGCAACTTTAACGGCTAAAATCCTGGCAACCGACTCATCTATGCGACTCATAGATACAGATCCCTCCTGCACCAATTCTAGCAGGAGATCGCAGAAATCGTAGGTAATCGGTGTCATACTCATGTCCATACCCGCCATAACGGCCATGCGTACTGCCTCTTTCAAATCAGCTGCGACATGATGCTCTTCAACCAATTTGTGGATGTCTTCCCAGTCGCTGACCAACAGCCCTTCAAAGCCCAACTCGCCTCTAAGGATGTCTGTCAAAAGCCATCGATTGGCATGAGCAGGAATGCCGTTAAACTCGCCCGAGTTAATCATAATGGTTAATGCTCCGGCGTCTATGGTTCCCTGGTATTGCGGTAGGTAGTATTCACGTAGTTGTCGTTCGGGCAAGTAGGCAGGTGTTCTATCATCTCCTGTGAATGGGATACCATATCCGGTAAAATGCTTGAGGCAGGCTGCTACGTGTTCGTTATCTACTGGTGATTCTCCTTGATAGCCTTTTACTGTAGCTATACCCATTTCTGTGTTCAGGTAAACATCTTCGCCGAAGCTTTCCCAGGTTCTCGGCCAAACGGGATTGCGACCTACATCAAGTGCTGGGCTGAAATTCCAAGGCAGGCTGGCGGCTTTGAGTTCGTAGGCGCACATTTCTGCACAATCTCTGGCCAGATCTCTATTGAAAGTAGCCGCCATAGCCAGTGGTTGCGGGAAAAGAGTTGCTCCGTCTACATAGTTGGGGCCGTGTATGGCATCGATGCCATACAGTACGGGAATTCCACCATTAGCAATGGCCATGTTCTGGATGCGCTGCATAAATTCATTCCATTCGGCAGCTACCATATACACGCCATTTGGTGTGTTCAGAATGGATCCTACCTGGTAATCGACTAATGCCCTGCGAAGGCTATCGTTATTGACCTCGAATGGGATTTGAGGTTTGTTGGGCAAGCCAGAACAGACAAGATCGGCAGTGATCTGAGTCATCTGCCCTATCTTTTGCTTCAGCGTAAGTCGATTGAGCTCAGACTGGACGAAGGCATTTTGCGCTTCATCGAGAAAGGAAAAATGCTGTGCCGAGACGGGTTGATTGAAACAAGAGAAACAAATGGTGTAGAAGCTGAAGACAAGCAGCTTTCGATAGATGGTCATACCTGCGGAAGTTCTAAAATAAAAAAATCGGACCGCAAGCTAGACAATTATCGGGTATTGGAAAGTGAAGAACCTGGAGGGATTGAGTTTTGGGACTCGATTCAATTTCAGGAGAGCTAGGGGGAGGGAGCTATAACCCCAGTGTTCGCGAAAATGCGAATGAAGGCACCTACCTACCCCACCCCCCAATCAATAGGTTCTTTGCCTTGTTCTTTCAAATACGCATTGGCCTGTTTGAAATGCCCATTGCCAAAAAATCCGCGATGTGCGCTCAAGGGGGATGGATGAGCACTCTCCAAAATGAGATGCTTTTCTGTTTCTATCAGGACTTTCTTTTTGCGGGCAAAACTGCCCCAAAGCATGAATACTACCCCTTCGCATTCTCGGCTGATCGTGCGAATGGTTGCATCGGTAAAGTTTTGCCAACCACTCTTTGCGTGTGAAAGTGGTTTGTTCTTAACTACTGTGAGCATAGCGTTGAGCAGAAAAACACCTTGTTCGGCCCAGTGCGTCAGGTCGCCATGCTTAGGGATATCCTTACCCAGGCTGGTCTGCAACTCCTGATACATATTGCGCAAACTTGGTGGGATCTTTACCCCTTTTGGTACACTAAAACTCAGTCCCATGGCTTGTCCTGGATTATGATAGGGATCCTGCCCCAGGATGACAACCTTTACCTTTTCAAGAGGTGTCGTATCATAGGCATTAAAAATGAGCGAACCAGGTGGGTAAACGGGTTTTCCAGCTGCTTTCTCCGATTTGATGAACTGTGTCAACGCCTGGAAATATGGCTGTTTGAACTCTTCTTGTAGTGCTGATTTCCAGGATGGGTGAATTTTTACGTCAGGCATGTATATATTGGATTCTAATTGCTGTCGAGCAATTGGAGTAGGTACTTCTTTAGTAATTCGGGCTTTGTCCAGATCAGATCGTGCGCACCATCAGGAACCATGTGATGAATAATCTCAGTTTGGTCTTCTAATTCTCGACATGCGAAATAGCTGTTTTGAGGATAAATTAGCCAATCTGCGCTACCCTGAACGAGAATGGTTTCGGCTTTTATATTTTTCCAACTTGGCAACATATCGAGCAGTTCATTTTCATGGCTCAATTTCTCTTGATTGGCCACATCCCATGCACCGGGAATGAGCCATCTTAGACTCCAATGAGTCGTCGGGTAAGTAATACCAAGCGTCAATTCAGCCTTTGGCAGCAAACTGGCAGACTGAAGCATCAGGGCATCAATTAAATGGGGATAATCCATGGCTAAACGAGCGGCTACTGTTCCACCGTAGCTTGAGCCGATAACAACCACTCTTTGGTCAACTCTACGCTGATTGGCAATGAGCGCTGCCAGATGAGCAGCATGGCTTTCTACTGAAAGCATGGCCAGACCATATCCACTTCCACCATAACCCGGTCGATCATAGACCAATAGGTTTGCAACTTCGTGGAGATCCTCCTCCATAAGCAGCGGATTCCAGAACAATCCACTACCTGGAGCACCATGTACAAACACCAATAGCGGCCGACCAGGGTCCTCACCGAGACGAATAAATCTCATCTCTCGTTCAGGTCCAACTACCATACCTGAGCTCGCATCACTGAATTTATCCCAACCTACAGATGCTATCCAGACATCATCGGCTTCATAGAAGTGTGCCATGAAACCCGCAAAGTATAGAAATACGCCATACCCCAGCAGCAACCAGAATCTCTTGCGACGCATTAAAAGCCGCCAAAATGGTACCTGATTATCGGACGCTTTGATGGTCAATTTTATAAAATCTTGAATTCCTTAAGCGCCAGAAGATAAAAACCCCTATTTTTGCGCTCCCATTAGAATGCTTTTGGGTACATCCTAGTTTAAGAAGTTACTATTCCGTAACTGTTTGATCAGGTAAATTATCGGTCCCATAGCTCAGCTGGATAGAGCACCTGACTTTAAATGTAGGAGCCTTTTTGGGGAAACAAAACCCATAAAGTGCACGTCACCATATCGGGGAACCCTTCGTTTTAAACAAAACATGGCAATCCCGAGGAAACTTTAGTTGTTTTTGTTTACTTTTAGGTATGTATAAACACCATACCAAAATCAAAGGCGACTTGGGCGTACTGAAGGCTAAAGTTGACTTATGTGAAAAAGGCTTTCTGATCTTTAATCCTGAAACAGAACACGCTCCTTTTGATCTTGTCGTGTACAAGGATAGAGCGTTTAAGCGTATTCAGGTTAAGTATCGCCAAATAAACAAGAAAGGCAATCTGGAAATCATTTTCCGAAACACCTATTCTTATGCTGGCGGATCAGTCGTCAAAGAAGTTGATAAAAATGAAATCGATCTGTATGCAGTTTACTGTCCAGACACTGATGAAATCTACTACTTTGATCCAAAGCTTTTTCGAAAGTCTATCAATCTTAGGGTAAGTACACCTGCCAACAATCAGCAAAAAGGTATTCACTTTGCCGCTGATTTTCGCGAGGTTCCGTAGAGACTATACGTGACGCACCTGTAATGGTGAAGAGATAGTCCAGACCACAAATTTTGGCCTTGACGGTCAAAAGCAGCGAAAGCTGTAGTTGGTAAGCTAATCAGGCGGTCGCAGGTTCGAATCCTGCTGGGATCACTAATCTCAACCCCAGATGCGCTGTGCGCATCTGGGGTTTTTTATTCTACTTCCTGCCTAATCAACTCCA
>JBCDFE010000212.1:0-8056 GCA_039178745.1 Bacteroidota bacterium
CCCGAATTCAAAATCAGCCACGGCATAGGCAATACCCTCATTTTTAATCCGAATCTGCCCGAACGCACCGTTTTGGAAAAAGTCCTCAGCAGAGCTTTTACTCTCTCCCTTCACTTCGAAGGCTAATTCCTTACCCCGGACCTCGAAGTGTCCGCCGCAGAAGGACCTTTGAGCGTCCTGCTTGTGCCTCGCTTAGCTACGCAGAAGGACCTTTGAGCGTCCTGCGCGCTTCGTTTTAGTCCCAAAGCTAGCGCTGCGAGCATCCCTCCCTTTTTCTCGAATGTTTCCTGCTTCTTCTTGCAAAAAAATCATCAATTTCTTTCAACATTGCAAGAAAAACTCTATTTTGCAGAGCAATTCAGGCAGATCTTTGATCACAATTGGTCTATTCTGCCCACATCTATCCAAAGCGGCATGCATATCGCATAATTTTTTAGCCGCAGTAATTCGGAGTTCCGCAACCCTTATGCGTAGCAACTCCGGCCAGCCAAAAGAGCTGGTGGAAAATTCGAATGTACACATTTAGCGTCTTCAAGACGTGCCCTTTACGGGTTTAGTATGCGTTAAGCAATCACTTGAAAGCGGCTGTATGCAGTTGTTTTATTCTCAAGTTCTTCAAGTGACTCCTGCTTAGCCAGGCCTCTTTACGGCCATCTGATAGCGCAAAAAAATCGGCTTTTGCGCTCAACACTACTTTTTTAGCTCTAAAAATTCAGATTACGAAAAAAAATATTCGTGTCTAACTGTCTATAATAGATTCTTATATATTTAAAAATTTAAAATATGTAGATACCGACTTGGTCATCTGGTCATATTGCTAATAGTTTTGCTAATGCATAAACAGCACACTATGTGCATATTATGTATTGCATGAAATATACAGTAAAAGCAATTTAGATGAAACGTATAAACTATTTTCCCCTTCTAGTTGCGCTCATGTTTAGCGCCCTAGTCCAAGCTCAGGATCCGGTTTACGAGGTCAATTTGGCCTCGATCGCCTTTCTGAGCATCGGCCTCGACGAGAACTGTCAGGCCGAGATCATACCCTCGATGGTGCTCTCCGGCGACTTCGATGTCGATGGAGACGGCTTTAGCCCGCCAGATAGCCTGTTTACGATTGTTATCTTCGATGGCGATCAAACCAACGGCAACATCCTGGATGGCTGTGGCGAGTTTAACTACAATGTGATGTGGGATCCCTCCGTGATAGGTCCTGACGATCTGGATGGCCTCATTACTGGCGAAGACGATACCCCGGCTATATTTGTCGTACCACCTACGGCACAAACCGGGCTATTGATTAGCCAGTATGAAGGAATAACAGTCGAAAACCTACCGGGAAGCGTGTCCCGTTGTTACACGGTTGATGGGAATAGCGGTGCCGTTATTAATGGTACCCTAGATCCGGCGCTGAATCAGCGCCTCACCCAAGGTGGCACTCTACCTACAGTATTTGACGGCTGCGTAGACGTCGAAATTTGTGTCCAGGACGAAATAATTAGTGGGAATGACTGTGGTGACCTGGTGGTACGCAGAACCTTTACCGCTCAAGATGAAAATACTTGTAGTGCTGGTGATGATGAAAACTCCTCTGTCTCTTCTAGTGTAGATCTCCTCTTTCAGCGTCCGGGCCTGGATGATGTCATTGATCCTGTCTCACTCGTTCAAATAAATTGCGATGAAGCAGACTTCAATGGCCCCAACCCGGAGCCACAAGATAGTGATTATCCGATGATTCCAACAATTAATGGCCAAATTCCTTTAGTTGACCCCATCGGAGCGCTTAGCGTGACCTTTCTGGATGGACCCCGAAACGACTTCTGCGCCGATGCTTACCAGTTCGTCAGAACCTATCAGGTCATAGATGCCTGCGACCCAGATTTGGTGATGACTTTCAACCAGATTGTTCAGGTTGGTGACTTCAGTGCACCAGTCATTGTGCCACCGGTCCAAGATCTGGATTTCGATGGTATACCCGACGATGGACCACTCGTCTTCACCACCAACTCTGCCGATTGTGGGACCTTCTTGTTCCCGCTGGGTGGTGTGGTAGCCACCGACGAATGCTCGGGTATGGCAAGCTTGACCGCACTCATATTTGTAGATGGCGACTTAGGGAGTATCCCACTGGGGCCTTATCAGCAGCAACAGTTTAGTGATGTAGTCCCTGCTGGCGACCACATCATCCGATACATCGCTATGGACAACTGCGACAATGCAGATACGCTGGATGTCGATCTGAGCATCTTGGACCAGACAGAACCCGTGGCGATATGTGAAGACGCTCTGGTCGTCTCACTCGGCGGAAATGGCCAAGCCATTATAGAGCCCGAAGATGTGGACGAAGCCTCCTACGACGAGTGTGGAGAGATTTTCCTCGAAGTGGCAGAGGCCAGCCCACAAGGCAATGCAATCTCTGCCTTTGGCCAGCAGGTCATCTTGGATTGCAGCGATATTCCTGCTACCCAGGTTCTCCTGCGTGTCACAGATGACGGCAATATGGATGGCAACTTCACCCCCGGAATCGATAATAGTAATACCTGCCTGGCTCAGATCACCGTAAGCGATGAACTGCCACCAGCTTGTATCGCTCCGTTTGATGTAGTTATCAACTGCACAGAAGTTGATCCCAGCATACCCGAAGACCTCAATTTGGCCTTCGATGAAGACCCCGTGGGTACCTCGGCCTTGCTAAACCAGGTATTTGGAACAGCAGTAGGTGTTGACAATTGCATTATTGCCGACTCTACCCAGAGTGTTTTCGACAATAGAACCAACTGCGGTTCGGGTGTGATTATCCGCAACTTCAGCTTTACCGACGGAGCGGGCTTCATCAGCCCAAGCTGCCAGCAGCGCATTACAGTCACAGAACTGCACGACTACACCATTATCTTCCCGGCAGATGCCTCTAGTCCATCATGTCTGGAACCCGACTATAATGGTTTGGAATTCAATACCAATGGCTGCGACCTCATCACGGTCAATACACACATCGATTCCTTCCTGGCTACAGGGCTGGAGTGCTACAAGCTCAGAGTGACCTACGAGGTCATCAACTGGTGCGAGTACGATACCGAGTCAGACCCCTATTCCGTGCCACGCGACGCGGACAATGATGACTTCCTCGAAGAAATCACCGTTTTGCACGTATTGCCCGGTAACATTTCTACGGTACTCGATGATGACATCGCATACCTCGATAATGATACCAACCGCAGCAATGGCTTCATAAGTCCACTGGACGATGGTGATCCATTCGGTCAGGAAGAAGGTGAAGACGAAGAGTTCGGCTACGGTATGGATGCCGCAAGAGGAGCCTTCCGCTATCGCCAATTCATTGGAGTATACGACGAGCAGCCACCCAATATCGACCTGAGTACGCTTATGGCCAATGGCGTAGATGCTGATGGTGATTGTGTAGATGATTACACCTTCTCATTCGAAGTTCAAGACAACTGCACACAGCAAGGCATCAATACGACTGTTGAGTTGGATCTATTTGCTACAGACAATGATGGCGATGGGGTCTACACCCTGGCTGATTTTATGCCCGTCAATGTAGAAGATCATAGTGAGGGCTCTGGCATAGTCGTCATGAATAGCCAGGAATTCGATACCGAGGTTATTGTGGAATTAACCAATATTCCCATTGGTCAACACGCAGCCCGGGTCAGATCTTCTGACGGTTGCGGCAACTCTACTACCGAGCTGATCATCTTCGATCTGCTGGATGTAGTGGCCCCGACCCTGAGCTGTATTAATGGACTGACGGTAACCCTTGCCCCTGACGGTGATGGAGGTGGATTTGCAGAGATCAGCGCACAAACCTTTGTAGTCGATGAACTCGAAGATTGCTCTGGCGACGTTAGCCTGGCTATCTACAGAGACGCCGATTCGAATGATCCAGACTTTGTACCTACACCTAATGATACCTTGCTGGAGCTGGATTGTGATGACCTTGGCTTCATGGCCGTCCGTATCTTCTCTATCGACGCCTTGGGCAACTTCGATCAGTGCTTCACAACCCTCTCTGTTCAAGCCTACCAGGGTACTGCCTGCGGTGGTAACGGACAAGGTCTGGGCGGAATTTTAGGAAGCGTAGCTACCTACGACAATGAGCCTGTGCAAGGTGCCATGATCGGAGTGACGGGTACAAACATGGACGATGAAATCATGACAGACGCACTTGGTGAATACGAGGCCGAAGGCTTGATGATTGGAGAAGACTATACCCTGGCACCTAGCTTGGATGAAAATGTCGATCTAAGTCAGGTAACTACAGCAGACATCATCATACTCATGCAGCATCTGCTGGGTGTGCAGGAATTGGAAAACCCCTACCAGCACATAGCCGCCGATGTGACCGGAGACGGTGTACTTAATGTACAAGACATCGTTGCTATGCGCCGGGTTATCCTCGGAATGGAGGATGGGTTCCCCAACCAGCCCACTTGGCGATTTGTCGACATCAATCACGACTTTGGTGGTGATCCCAGCCAGTGGACGGTTCACAATACACCAGGTGTCATTAACCTCAACGATTTCGAAGAAGGTATCCATACTGGCGATTTCATAGCCATTGCTATGGGCGACATCAGCGGCAACGCACTTGATGCCAATGCACATAATCAGATCGCCGAGGCTCGATCTGCAGCCCAAGTCAGTTGTGAAGATTTGGAGGTGCGAACCGGGAATAATTACCTGGTCAGTATCTATGCTGAAGAGTCGCTGGCCGGTATGCAAGGCACCATAGAAGTCGACGATGACCTGAGTCTTTTGGATGTCGAGGCCGTAGTGGTCAAGGAAAACGAGATCAACAAGCATCATCTACAAAGAGGCTTCGCCAGCTTTAGTGTCTCGGAGCCCATAGGTGCCGGCGCAGAGTTATTCCGACTACACGTTCGGGCCAACGAAGATGGTAAGCTCAGCAATAAACTGCGCATCTCCGATGTGATTACCCCAGCCGAAGCTTATCCGGAGGCCGGCCAGATCGCCAACCTACGACTCTCTTTCATCGAGTCGGCTACGGGTATCGTGAGGTCTGGTTTCCAGGTCGATCAAAACTACCCCAACCCAGTCGTAGACTGGACGGTAATTGGATATACGCTGCCTGAACAGGGTATGGTTGAACTCGCAGTCTACGATCAAATCGGTCGAACACTACTGCTGCGCAGCATGGAAGGACATGCTGGCTACAACCACACACGGATAGAGCTACAAGAACTTGGTGATATGGCTATCGGTAACCTGACATACACGCTCCGCTTTCAAGATCAATTTGTAAGCAACAAGATGAGCGTCGTAAGGTAAATCGCTTTTCAGTACTCTCTTTGCCAGGTCTTATATAGATCTACATACATATAAGCTGCCCCGACCCACAGCTCGTGGGTCGGGGGCAGCAAACTACTCTTCAGGTGCCATTTCTTACATACCAAATACATACCAGCGCCTGTCAATAAACAATTCGCTAGACATACCAACTCTGGCCAAAGAAGTACATTTGAATTGCACAAATTTGGAGCCCGTAAGACGAAAGTCTTGCGGGCTACTTTGGTATAGATAACCCTATTGAAGCACTTATAACTAAACTTCTTTGCCCGACTTGTGATTTGGTATAAAAAGGAAGGCCTTTCAGAGAGAAACCGTTGGTATGCCGCACATCGCTTTTTCAAGCATCTATCGCTACGAGTTACCTCCCGGTCATCGATTTCCGATGGCAAAATACGATCTTCTTCCAGAACAACTAATATATGAGGGGACAATTGAGGAAACGGCCTTCTTTGAACCGGAAGCGTTAACCTCCGATATCATACTTCGGACACACAATGTGGAATACTGGGACAAGCTCATCAACAATAAGTTGAGCTATAAAGAGGGTAGGGCCATTGGTTTTCCCATCCGGCCAGAGCTCATTCAACGCGGCCGGGTCATCGCTGCCGGCACGTTACAATGTGCTCGATTTGCTCAAAAAAGTGGCGTAGCCTTAAATATCGCTGGTGGTACCCACCATGCATACGCCGATCGGGGGGAAGGTTTCTGTATCTTCAATGATATAGCCATTGCTGCTAATGAGTTGCTGCATCAAGGTGAGATTAAGCGGCCAATGGTCGTCGATCTCGATGTACAC
Organism: Bacteroidota bacterium; assembly: GCA_039178745.1. GTDB lineage: Bacteria > Bacteroidota > Bacteroidia > Chitinophagales > Saprospiraceae > Neolewinella. The sequence continues at coordinate 6,128 of JBCDFE010000212.1, forward strand.
CAAGGCAATGGTACCGCCAAAATATTTGAGCACGAACCCAGGGTCTTCACTTTCAGCATGCACGGTGAGCGCAACTATCCGACTCGAAAAGAAAGGTCGGATCTCGATATCGGCCTTCCAGATGGGACTCAAGATGAGCTATATTTGAAAACACTAAGAGAAACCCTTCCTGGCTTACTGGACCGCTTCCAGCCAGACATGGTCTTTTACCTGAGTGGTGTCGATGTACTCGCCAGTGACAAGCTAGGCAGGCTATCCATGACCATAGCAGGATGCAAAGAGCGCGACCGTTTTGTTTTTGAGACTTGCGCAGGTAGGAACCTCCCGGTAGCCGTGAGCATGGGCGGTGGCTACAGCCAAAGGTTGGCTGATATCATCGAGGCCCATGCGAATACCTATCGCGTAGCGGAGGAGGTGTTCGGGTGAGGAGCATGTTTTTAAACAAATTGTTTTTATATTTGTGCAAAGATTTCTGTTTTAAGACAAAGTATCCAAAAGTTGGAATAAAATTTAGTTCTACTATTATAACATAGTGTTTACTTTTATCACCAACCGGAAAAAACATAAGCATGAAATATTTAGCAATATTACTCTATTTTGTAAGCTATACCATTATTTATTCTCAGTATGATTGTACTGTTTACAGCAATTCTTCTGAGAATTTATCTGAACAATCGAGCTGCAATACAATAAAACTTACAACTAGTGAAATTTTAGCATTTCCAAGTATAGAAATTAAACTAGCATTTCACTTTGAAGAGGATCAGTTTGGTAATAATTTTACATGTGATCCAAACGATCCCATAATCTCGCAAAATTGGTTTCTATATGCACCAAATTTAGTAAATGCTATACTTGATCAAATGAATTTGAGGATGAGTGAGGGTTTACTTTTAGATGGAGATAACGGAGATATGGGAATTCGATTTAGTGCTGTAGATGGAGGAGATTGTGGAAGCGGTATATTTCTATATGAAGAGGGCGAATCATTTTTAGATGTTGATAATGCAATGGATATTAGATTTGTGAACCTACCTGATGATCCAGGACAAGGCGGCTGGACAACATTTGGTGGTCAAACTATTTGGATAAGAAATGTCTTGGAAGTTTTCCTTGGGGGAGGGAATAATTTTTGGGATCTTGCCAGGACACTCAACCATGAATTTGGTCACACTAGAAATTTAAACCATTCTTTTTTTTGTGGTAATCCATGTAATGGTATAGACATGGATTCAGATGCTGAATGCTGTGGGACTTGTGTGCCACAACCATTTACTGGATCTGGTTGTTTTGGGTGTACTGAAGATAACCTAACAATGGGTTATGGCACTCAATTAAATTTTACAGAATGTGAATTATTGGAAATATGGACATACATGATAAACAACCCTGAGCCTTTTCAGCATTTTGACCTGTGTGAAAGTACAGAAGAAGATATTGAGATTGTATTTAACAGTGGAACCTATGAAGTTTGGAATCATAATAAATCCTTTAACAAGGATGTACGAATATCTGGTGGTACAATAATAGAAATACAGTGTAGTGTTCTGATGGGGGAGGGAAAGAGAATTATAGTAGATGAAGGAGCTAAATTAATCGTAAATGGAGGACGTATAACTAATTTATGCGACAATCTATGGAGTGGTATAAGGGTATATGGAGGAAATGCCGATTTTGATGTGAAGTTTACAAATGATGCAATTATTGAGAATACTAATGCGCCGGCAGTATCAATGTTTGCCCCTGAATCATGGCCTGAAATTCAACAATGGGGAAATGGTATTTTAATAGCCGAAAATAGTATATTTAATAATACAAAAAGAATAGTAGAATTCATGTCTTGGTCTCCACTGCCTAACAATAGTTATATTACAGATTGCGTACAAAATGGGGGTAAATGGAGTATCACTAATTGGAATTGCCAAGGAA
>JBCDFE010000213.1:0-8044 GCA_039178745.1 Bacteroidota bacterium
CCAGCCAGCGTGCAGTGAAAATGAGACGATAAGCTGTTCATGAGGTAGTTGGCCAGATCGATATTGTCTTCAACGATCAATAGCCTGGGAAGGCTACTTAAGTTGGCAACTGGAGGATTCAAGAGATCAGTACGGTTTTTGTCAGGGCTAGCTAGCGATGCACGAGTCTCTATGGTCGTAGGCTCTGATTTTACTTGATTAGTATCACCTATTGGAAGTGTCAGTGTAAATTGACTGCCTTTCTCCACTTCGCTTTTTACCGTTAAAGCCCCTTGCATCAGATCGGCTAATCGTTTAGATAGCGATAACCCGATTCCCGTTCCGCCTTCTGCATGTGGCTGATGCCTGCTCTGGTAAAATCGATCAAAGATGTGCGGCTGATCTTCTGGATGAATGCCGGAGCCGGAATCTGTTATGGAAAGTTGGAACTTTTCATGTGCATTAGATAATTTCACAATGACAGAGCCACCTACTGGCGTGAATTTGAGTGCGTTGGCCATCAAATTATTGAAGATCGTTTCGAAAGACTTCAGGTCGGCTAGAATGGGTAAAGAAACTTCTATTTCGCTTTGTAATTGCAAGTCTATTTTTTGGATGTCGGCTCTGGAGCTAAAGGCGGCGAGTAGGCGCTCTACCTGCGGAAGTACAAAAAAAGAATCAACTTCAAGGGACAATTGACCTGCTTCTAATTTCGCTAAATCCAATATTTCATTAGTGAGCCCTAGTAGCTTTTGACTGTTGCGGTATGCGGTTTGCAAATTGCTTTCGAGGGTAATCTGCTTGAGTTCTTTGAGGCTTTCCTCTAGCGGACTAGTGATGAGGGTGAGTGGGGTGCGCAGCTCGTGCGAGACATTGGTGAAGAACTGGGTTTTCATTTCATCCAGTTCGCGAAGACGATCTGATTCGGCTTGCTCTCGGATTAGGTCTTGTTCTATAGCCTGCTTGCGCTTTCCTTGGATAATGCGATAATACTGAAAACCTAATACGAGGCCGAAAAGGGTGAGCAGGCCTGCGATCAAAAGTTTTTGCTTAGAAGACTGCTGGTTGGCAGCCTCCAATTGAGCGGCAAGTATTTGATCTTCTTTTTGACTTAAATCGTATCGGGTCTGCGCATCAGTTACTAGTCTTTGTCTTTCTTGTTCGTATAAACTATCGGACAGTATCATCGCCTCTTGCTGGTAGCTGTATGCTTGATCTGTATTTCCAACTTTATACTCTAGCTTGCTTTTATCTCTAAGGGCCTGGATATGATAGCTTAGGGTATTTCGCGTAGGTCGAATGCTTAAAGCCAAATCATAATAGTATCGGGCAGAATCAATCTGTTCTAACTCAGCGTAGCTCGATCCTATGCTATGAGCTGAAACCAGACTGTAAAATGGCTCTTGAATATTGCTGGCCATTTTCAGTGCCTTTCGATAGTGTTTTATAGCCTCTTCAAGCCTGCTTTTGTCTTTTCTTAAGAAGTTGCCATAAATCCAATTCAGGTTTATTTTATCGAATAGACTTTTTCCTGATTCTGCTAGATTTAGCGCTCGGTTCAAAATGGCTGCTCGCTTGTTGATATCGATTTCCAGATCTGCCAAAAAACCATAAACGCCTGCAAGACCTATAGTGTCTTTCTGGTCTATTCTTCTATCGACAACATTTTCGATGATAGACTTGGCTAATGTCCTGTTTCCCTGAACGAGGTAGAGATTGGCCAGATTCATCTCAGCAGTGTTGAGCATCTGCTCATCGTCTAGCTCTTCTGCGATAGCGATCATTTGATCAGCGTCTTCCAGGCTTCTTACTATATCATCTATTTCACGCCTAAGTGTAGAGAGGCTTTGGTGTATGTCAAACTTAAGCCGCCATTGCCTATAAATAGTGGCCAACTCCAGGGCCATTTCACCAGCTCTTATACCTTCTTCAAATCTCTCCATTACGTAGTGGGCCAACAGCTGGTGGTAGTAAGCTCTGGTTTCTTCTGTTTGCAAGTTTAGCTGGCTTGCCAGGCTTGCGGCTTCCTGGGCGGCGACCAGGCAAGATTCAGCATCGTAGTAGTGAATAGAAAAGGCCAGATCGTTTAGGGCTTTAGCTCGAGTACTATCTGGAAGATCTGTGGCCAGTAAAGCTTTAATGCTGTCTGCCTGCCCATCGAGTGATGAGGTTAAGAATAAACTCAGGAGTAAGAGAAAACTGGTTTTCACAGATTATAACACTCTGATTAGCAAGGGCTGTCTGAAATGAGCAAGCATTGGTCTGAAATGGGCAATAAGCTTCCTCTCCATTCCAGAAGCTTTGCGAAAGATAATACGCAGCCTTGAAAATCATGCGAAAGAATGGTCTTGCTCAATTTACCTAGACAAGCGCAGAGCAAGCAAAACACAGACTTTTCTTGAACAGATAAGACCCACTAGTGATACCTATCAACTAGTTGGCTGCGTAGCCCCTCGGCCGACGGGTCGGGGGGATTTTATTTGGTCAAATACTCCGTCACCGAAAGGCGGCGGAGTATTCATAATTAATAAAAAATGAGATACGCAGCTTTAAATTTTTTGTACTTCCGCAGGTCACTGTCCTTGCTAGTATTCTGCTTGACGACACAACTCCAAGCCCAGATTTACCATGTCCGCCCCAGTGGCAATGACAGTAACGACGGCCTAAGTTGGTCGCAGTCTTTCGCCAGCCTGCAAGCTGCATTGGATATAGCTAGTGATGGGGCCTCCATCTATATAGCCGAAGGCACTTACTTTCCGACTAAGGAGGCCAATGGCAACAGCAATCCTGCAAATCCAAGAGATAAAACCTTCTTTATCGATAAGCAGCTGTCCATCTTTGGTGGATTCCCGGCTACAGGCAACCCAGACATTCTAGATATCGACGTAGATGCTCACCCTACCATCTTGAGCGGCGACCTAGGCGTGCTTGGTGATGAAAATGACAATGCTTTCACTGTCGTCCGTGTATCTAGTGTGTTGACTTGTGATTTATTTGCCTTGCATTTCCGATTTGGTTATGCCGGTGGCTCCAACGGAACGTCGGTCCAGGTGAGTGGCGGTGCTATATATCATGAAACAAGCGCCAATTTCAGCTCAACGCTCAATATTACCCTCTGCCGCTTCGAGAATAATCAGGCTTTAGCTAATGGCGGGGCTATTTATCATAGCGCCGATGGCGGCCTTACATTCACCAGTATCAGGCAGTGCTTATTTCGGAACAATTTATCTTTTAGTTCAGGTGGTGCCATTGCCTTTGATGGTGACAATGGAGAGGGTAGCCTGCTGGTAAGCAACAGTATTTTTACTAACAATCGAGCTAACTTTGGTGGCGATGTGTTTGCCTACAATGACGGCCTAAACGATAGCGAGGCTTACTTTGGGCATTGTACATTTTGGAATAACGGTATCGAGTTTGCTGGCGAAAACGTGGGAACCATTAGCGGCTGGAATGACAACCAAGTCATGCCCATTTTGGAAAATTGCATAAGCTGGGGTAATCCCTCCTTTGAGTTTAGCACCAATATTGGTGGCTTTGAGCTGCGGAGTTGCCTGATTCAAGCTGAGTTTTGCCCAAATGGTTCTTCTTGCAGCGGTGTGATCTTTAACCAAGACCCGCAGCTACAGGACCCAGTCAATGGAAATTTCGAAATCGCTGCCTGCTCGCCTGCCGTAGACGAAGGGAATGTCACGGCAGTGAGTACGAATGACTACGATGGCGATTTACGCCCAGCAGGCAACACCCCCGATATAGGCGCGCAGGAATACTTTGGGCCGTCTTGTTGCCCACCCAGCGGGATCATCTATGTCAATGCCAGCGCAAGCGGCCAAAATACGGGCCACGATTGGGCCAATGCACTTACCGACCTACAATCAGCCCTGGATAGAATAGCCAATGGCGGCTGCCCAGGGATCTTCGGTATCTGGATTGCCGAAGGTTTCTATTCGCCCTCCAAAGATCGATTTGGGAATGATGACCCAGCTGATCCCAGAACCAAAACCTTTTTCTTTGACAGAAACATCAATGTCACTGGTGGCTTCCCTGCAACGGGCAATCCTGGGCTAGCCGATGCCAGCCCCAACAATCCGACCATCCTCTCCGGTAATACGGGCAGCCTCAGCTCTTTTGCCGACAACGTATACACTGTCGTACACACCAAAGATCTTGGCGAAGCAAATTTCTCGAATCTCATTATTGAAGATGGAAATGCCAGTGATTTTTCTTCCAACAACTCAGGAGGAGGGTGGTATAATGAATCTTCTGTCTTCGTGACTAGCCAACTTGGCTATTCCCCCGTCTTGAGCCAAGTCACTTTCCGAAACAATAGAGCTAGCAGAAACGGAGCCGCCTTTTATAATGAACCTACCCAAAATACGGGATCAGCAAGCCCTCACTTTCAATCCTGCACCTTTAGCAATAATGTGGCCAGCAACAAAGGTGGTGCAGTCTACAGTGCTGGCGATAATGGCAATGTGGATATGCGCTTCGACAATTCGATTTTTACAGTCAATGAATCAGCTTTCAGTGGAGCAGCTATTGCCTGGGATGATCCTGTAATTGGCTCTCTGCTCTGCAACAATAGCACGCTCTACAATAATCAATCCACGCTTGTAGCTGGCGAAGCGGTTCACATTGCTTTTTGGGATAGTGGTAAACAGCCATTAATTTTTATTAACTGTTCTTTTTCAGAAGGCGCTTCAGCAGATGTGACTAATGTTTCAGGGCCTGATTTGCAAATGACTCACTGCTTACTGCCTGAGACGAGTTGCCCTCCAGGGGTAGATTGCAGTGGAGGTGGTAATCTGTTCAACCTCCCACCCTCTTATGTGGATGCACAGGGAGGAGACTTTCACCTGCAAACTTGTAGTCCGGGTATTGATGCAGGAACCGATCCTTTTTTGATCGTAGAAGATTTTGAAGGCGATGCCCGACCTCAAGGGAGTGCCTTCGATATCGGTGCCGATGAGTTTGTAGGAGTCAATGACTGCTGCCCCATGGGGCCAGCCATCTTTGTTGACCAAGATGCGACTAACGGAAGAAAAGACGGTACTTCTTGGGAAAATGCCTTTACCGACCTACAGCCTGCCATTGACCTCCTGGAGTCGGGCAACTGCCCCCAGCCTTCTGAGATTTGGGTAGCGGAAGGAACTTATTTACCCACCGAAAACCTTTTCACTGATTCGACAGATGCGCGATTCAGGAGCTTTCAACTCAATTTCAACACCAAAATTTATGGCGGCTTTAGTGGCAGCGAAACACAACGGAGCCAGCGCGACATCGACGCCAATCCCACTACCCTAAGCGGAGAAATCGGTAATACGGGGACTTCAGACAATGTCTATTCGGTTGTCACTGTTTTCAACGGCGAGCGAGTTGTCATCGACGGCTTTACCATTAGTGGGGGGCGAGCGGACTTGCCATTCATCCCATTTGACGGTTATTTTACCAGCGATGGCGGTGGTATCTATGTCAATGGTAGTACGGGAGCAGGGGCGCCCAGATACTTACAAATAGACAACTGCATTATAGAGAACAATTTTGCCCAACGTGGGGGTGGGCTGTTCGCTCGAAACGTTCTGGACCGCAACTTTATTAGCTGTACAAATACCATCTTTCGCAATAATACGGCCGCCGAAATCGGAGGTGGGGCCATGACGGAAGCCAAGGGTACTATGGTCGATAACCGGTTTACAGCTTGTCAATTTCTGGAAAACGAAGTTCAGAATGGTACGGGCGGAGGGCTCTCTATTTATTGGCCAATCGAAATTACGGCAGGCCAGGGTATCGTACAGCTCGATTACTGTAGCTTTTATGGGAATACGGCTAGCGACGGAGGTGCCATCGGCTACAACGAGCTGCGTGGCTTGGGTGGCGGTGGGCTGCGCATCAATCACTGTAGTTTGGTCGCTAATAGCTCGGCAAGTGGCGGGGCCATAAAGATGAATCGGCCAATAGGCCCAGCAGAGCCGACCATACTAACCAATTGTCTGTTGTGGGATAACGGACAGAATTTTCAAGGCCCTAACGTTTTGCCTCCGCCGATCGACCTTTCTCATTGCTTAATTGAGGAAAGCAGTTGCCCGACAAATATTAACTGTACGAATGTGATCTTTAATCAGGACCCATTACTAGAAGACCCCGAAAACGGCGACCTGAACCTGATGATGAATTCGCCCGCCATTGACGAAGGTTTGGATTTTCCTGGCTTGCCTACTGAGGATCTGGCAGGTAATCTTGTTCCGCAAGGTGGCGCACGGGATCTTGGTGCCTATGAAAGTCCCTTCATCGCTCTACCCGTAGAGTGGCTGTACTTCAGGGTGGTAGATGGTCATCGGTCAGGTACGGCTCGCTTGGAATGGGCCACGACATTTGAAATAGACAACGATCGCTTCGAGATTCAAAGATCATCGACCGGTCGAGCATGGGAAACGATCGGGCAGGTAGCCGCGAACCCGACCAGCGGAAGTCCTAATACTTATCGATGGATAGACGAGCAACCACTATCAGGCTACAACTTTTACCGGTTGCGCCAAGTCGATCTCGATGGTAACTACGACTTTTCTGAGTTACAAACGTGGGTTTTGAATGGGACTTCCGCAGGTCTCATCGTTTATCCAAACCCGGCCAGTAGCGAAGTGCTGGTGGAGGGACTGATCGAACATATTCGTGTATTTGATTTAAACGGTCGTTTGTGCATTGAGCAGGCTCCCAGTCGGGATGGCCCTACGCGTCTAGATGTCAGCTATTTACCGGCAGGTATTTATGCATTGCAAGCCGGGTCAAAGACAAGTCGAATAGTCATTGATCGCTAAGAGCGTGTTGGGGAATTACACTTCCGGCTGCTCTTGCCGAATTTCATGCTGCACTTCGTTGCTGCATCGGTCACTTAGCTAAGGCTAAGCTCCCTCTTTGCGCCTTGTTCAGCGTAAAATTTGGCGGCGTTCGCTCGAAAAGCAATTCCCCAACACGCTCTAAAGTCTGCCGATCCGGAAGATTGGGCCCCTTTTGTAGCGATGTATGCTCTTCTATTAAGGCATAAGCAATTACATCTGCCCAACCCTTTCGGTCACTAGATCTAGTATTCGGTTTATTCCTGTGCCATCATCACTGGGGTAGCCGTTGAAGAACAGGATGAATCCGTATTTGGTCATGGGGTCAAAAAACATCAGTGTAATGATACCGGGATCTCCACCAGAGTGTCCGATATAGCCTGATTCTTGGGTTTCCCAGAAATAGCCGTATGTACCTCCATCGCTGTCGTCTACACCATTGTCCATGATGGCTTTTAGGCCACCTGGCTTAACCAACTGGTTGTCTTCGGCACCATAGTTGGCGATCATGGCAGAGAGATATCGGCTGAGGTCTTCTACGGAGGTGATAAAGCCACCATCGGGATAGGTGGCCAGGGTGTATCTGGGTAGCGGCTGGCTGCGATCGTAATACAGCTGGGCATGGCGACTCATGTCTACTTCGTCGAAGCTCCAGCCACTACTGCTCATACTCAAAGGTTCCAAGATGTGTGTTTTAGTCCATTGGGGGAAGCTCATGTCCGATGCCTGTTCGAGTACATATGCTGCAAGAGCAGCCCCCACATTGCTATACTCGTAAACTTCGCCTGGCGCGGTATCGAGGAAATGATCTGAGCTGTAGAGCTGGCCATCTTTGTGAAGGAATGCTCGACAGAATTCGCCCAATTCATAGTCAGGATTTTCTGCATAGACTTCAAACTCGGCTACATCGTCTGGGTCGAGATCAGAATCTGTATAAGTATTTGACTCGGTAAGGGAATAAGAAAAGTCGTAATCGTCGCCATCGTTGATGCCAGCGGTATGAGAAGCCAGATGCGATAGCAAGATGGGCTGGTCTGGATAATCCGGGTGGATGACTTGAAACGGGAGTACCTCGTTGATGGGTGTATCCCATGTGAGTAGTCCCTGATCTACGGCTTGTTGTAGAGAGACGCCGATAAACGTTTTTGAAATGGAACCAATATTTTGAAGATGCTGCGGGGTGTATGGTATTTGATTGTCAATATCGGCATAGCCAAATCCTTTTTGATATAGCG
>JBCDFE010000214.1:0-8039 GCA_039178745.1 Bacteroidota bacterium
CTCCGAGCAAGTACAATTCATCACTGGGACTGAGTTGAATTTTATCGAGCAGGGCCTGAAAAGTTTTGGCATTGCCGTGGATGTCGGAGATGGCGAAGCGCATGTTAGTCTGTTAGAGGATTGGTGGGAAGTGTTTGGGATTTGTTGGAGTGCTTTGGTGTTTGAGGCATTATTTTAGGATTAGTGGGGAGTCTGTTAGTCTTTTAGTGGATTGGTGGGAAGTGCTTGAGATTTGTTGGGGTGCTTTGGTTTTTGAGGATTAGCGGGGAGTATGTTAGTCTTTTAGTGGATGGATGGGAAGCGCTTGGGATTCGTTGGTGTGCTTTGGTATTTGAGGCGTTATGTGCGGATGGGAGGGGAGTCTGTTAGTCTATTAAGTTATTGATTATCAGTAATTAAATCGTTTTTAAACGTGTATATTCGACTAAAAACGTTTAAAAATGGCTATTGTGTTTTTCGAGGCTTAGGTTTGGGTCATCAAACACCTTCTTAGATGAGCGATTCCAGATTTAGAACGTGGATGGCGTACCGAAAAGGTTTCACACTAGCCAAAGATATTTATCAAGTATCTGAAAACTTTCCAAAGTCAGAGCGGTACAGCTTGACCGACCAAATACGTAGATCATCGCGGTCGGTATGCGCAAATTTAGGCGAAGCCTATGGCAAGCGCGCTTACCCAAAACACTTTTATGCAAAGCTCACAGATTGCATAGCTGAAAACTTCGAAACTCAAGTATGGCTTGACTTTGCACTTAGCTACAAATATGTTTCAAGATCTGAATATTTCGATCTGCGAACCCGCAGCGAAGAAGTAGGCCGCCTGCTCAGCTACATGTCTACTAATCCAGAAAAGTATACAGCCAATCCCTAACAGACTAACAGACTCCTCCCAGATATAAAGACCAAAGGACAAACCACCAGGCAGACCCCAAATCCCAGACATAATCCCAAATCCCCTAAAAGACTAACAGACTCCCCCACAGATATAAAGACCAAAGTACAAACCACCAAGCAGACCCCAAATCCCAGACAAAACCCTCAAATCCCCTAAAAGACTAATAAAGTCTCCCCCTGCTCACCACGCCCTCCACAGCCTCATAAATACGCTCTGGTTTCTGAGGGCGCCAGTTGACATCGTCGAGCGGACCGCCGAAGTTGACGTAGTGATCGATATTGGTCTCCTGCATTTCTGTAGCTACGTGCGGATGCAAATTGAGCATAGCAATCCAGCCATTGTAATCTCGTATTTCCTCTGCCCATTCCTCGTAGTAGCTATCATCGCTGCTGTGAAAGTTGAGCACATTTTCCATCAGCAAGATATACTTCTGGATACCGGCTGCTTGTAGCTCATCTACGACTTCCCGCTTGAGCAAGGCTACATCGTTGTGCAATGCATCATTCCACTCACCGATCAATTCCAGGATGGCGTACCCCTCTTCGTAGTCGGCAAAGATGATCTTTATATAGAGCGTTTCCGACCCAAATTCGTCCCACTGTGGGTGCAGCAAGTAGTTGTACACCTTGTTAGTAAAGTGAAATTCGCTATACTTCCGTCCGTTGAAAGGGGAATTGGGATCGTTCTCCGATGTGTAGCGATCTCGCCAACGAAAATGCGGTTCGATGTCGTGCATGTATATTAGAGCTGAAAAAGGACAGATACTAACACCAACGCTTTGACTCGGATTTTGATCACCGGGCCGGAAAGTTCTGGAAAGACGACATTAGCAATTCAACTTGCCGAAGCATTGGGCGGACGGTACTGGCCTGAATATGCCAGGGCTTGGCTAATGGCTCAAGACGGTCATTATAGGCCCCGTGATCTCGACATTATGCTTGCCGAGCAAAATATGGAGCGACAGTTTGCATACTTTCAAACTTACCAACGACCTCAGGTCTTCGATACCGGCCCAGAAACCTTCTACACCTGGTCGTTCATTAAGTACGGCAGCGTCAGTTCCTTCATCGAGGCTACATGCCGCAGCGCACAATATGACATCTGTTTTCTACTAGCACCAGATCTGCCCTGGCAAAAAGATCCACTACGAGAATCGCCTAGCATAGAAGAGCGCATGTTGATTTTCAGGACTTCCGCAGGTCGTATGTACCACTGGGACTGGCGGTTCGCTATCATCAGCGGAGAGGATCGATTGGAGAAGGCATTAAACGTGCTCAAACTGTTAGATGTGTAAACAAAACCCTATTTTTACCCATACAAACCACCTCATCTATGCCAAAAATGCACATCGAGCGCAGTGTAGATATTGCTGCGCCACCTAATAAAGTATTCTCCACCCTAAACGATTACCACACCTGGCGCGCTTGGTCGCCCTGGCTCATCAGCGAACCAGCAGCTAAAGTCGATGTAGACCAGGACGGCAAGTACTACGAATGGCTGGGCGATCGTACAGGAGCGGGAAATATGCGCATTGCCTCAGAGACTCCAGACCAGAGTCTGGACATGGATCTTACTTTCCTCAAGCCATGGAAATCCAAGGCCAAAACCAGTTTCCAGATACAGGAGACCGATACGGGAAGCAGAGTCAGCTGGACCATGGATAGCTCACTACCCTTCTTCCTCTTTTGGATGAAAAAGCAAACCGAAGCCTATATCGGTTCCGATTACGACCGAGGACTGGCTATGCTCAAAGATTATGTCGAAGACGGTGAAGCTCACTCTCAGCTAGAGTTTGCTGGTACAGAAGACTTCCCAGAGACCAAATACATAGGTATACGCCGTGCCAGCGTCCAGGCTCGCTTCCAGAAAGACATGAAAAGCGACTTCGAAAAATTGATGAACTGGTTTAAAGAAAGCGGAATAGAAATGGCAGGTCCGGGAGCATCTATGTATCACAAGGTTGACATGGTCAAAGGCATTATGGAATATACTGCGCTATTTCCCGTAGCTAATGCACTGGAGCGTATGCCCGAAGGCTTCCACATGGCTACCATTCCTGCAGTAAAAACTTACCGCCTTCGCCACATTGGCAGCTACGGCCACCTCGGCAACGCATGGAGCACCCTCATGATGATGGAGCGCAACAAAGAGTTCAAAAAAGCAAAAGGAGTCGATGGCTTCGAGGTATACAGAACTATGCCTGGCCAAACACCCGAGCATGAGCACATTACCGACCTGTACTATCCAATTAGATAGCCTAAGGCGTATGTTTGCAGTCCGCAAACAGAACTCCTTATGTACAACTGGCTCCTTTTTGACGCAGACAATACCGTTTGGGATTTTAGTGCTGCTGAGGCAGCCAGCCTGAGATCTTGTCTAGAATCTCTGGATGTTCAATGGTCCAAGGATATCTTAACCACTTATCGGCAGATCAATCACGCAGCCTGGCGAGATTACGAAAATGGACTGATCGACTCGATCAGCTTGCGGACCATTCGATTTCAGCGACTAATCGAGACGCTCAATTTGGATACCAATGCCACTTACCTGAGTACATTGTATCGCCATGGGCTAGCTCGTTCGGACCACTTCATGCCTACGGCCAAAGAGACGCTTCAAGTGTTGAGACCTCACTACAAAATGGGACTTATCACCAACGGTTTGAGCGAGGTTCAACGCCCGAGACTTAAGAATACCGGCCTCAATGATTTCTTCGATTTTGTAATCATATCCGATGAGGTTGGTGTAGCTAAACCCCACGCTGCATTTTTTGACCTGGCCTTCGCCGAAATGAATGGGGCTAGACCAGAAGAAGCGTTGGTCATAGGCGACAATCCCGTTTCTGACATGTTGGGTGCCCAGCTCTACGGATGTGCCACTTGCTGGATGGACCTGGGCGGCGAAAAATCTCCCGAACGAGAGACCGACTATTCCATCAAGAAACTGAGTGAGCTGACCGACATTTTACTGACTTAGCAAACTTGGACTTGCCAATCTTGGATCGTACGCTGCATGATTCAATTCGCAGAAGCTATCTTTACACGAGCTTTGACGTAATCCCAATGAAGAAATACTTATTGATTTTAGCTCTGAGTAGCAGTTGGCTGCTCTATGGGCAACAGGCAGCTGTGCTAAATCTGCCGCTCCTGGATAAAACGAGACTCCTGGCACAAGACGAAGCCGTCGGTGCTCAGCGCATCTCAGCTGCCCAAAATCTGCCGGACAATGCCTCGGAATACGGAATCTGGGCCAGCTACCTGAACACTGGAGGAAAGACGGAATTTGCATGGTCCATTACATTCCAAGTGGAAGGTGCTCCTGGCCTTGGCTTATTTTTAAATGAGGTCGATCTGCCAGATGGCAGCTATCTGGAGTGGTCTGCAGATGGACAGGATGGACAAAAATTCACCCAGTCCGATGTCAGCTCAGAGCGCCGTTTATTCCTTGGATTTGTCAGTGGGGAAACGGGCCAGCTTCGCTACTACGCTGCGGGGGAACCAACCGACCAGCCGCCTTTCAGACTTTGGCGCATCGACCAGGTTTTTCGCCCTGAAGTTTTTAAAGCGAGCGGTATGGCCAAGGATTTCGATGATAGCAACGAATGCCAGATCGATGCCAACTGCCCAGCAGGCGACGGATGGGATGAGGAAAAATCCAGCAACGCCCGCTTGATGGTTATCGTGGCCGAAGGCGTGGGTATCTGCTCTGGAAACTTGATGAACAATACCGCAGAAAACGGTCGGCCGCTGCTCTTGACCGGCTTTCACTGCTTCGATGGATTTACGCCTTTGTACGATATGTGGACCTTCGATTTTGGGTTCAGGTATCCGACCTGCGGAAGTACAGATCCAAACCCTCCTCCATTTGTAAGATACACGGGTTCGGAGTACTTAGCCGGGCGGAGAGAAAACGACTTCTTGCTCCTGGAAATATCCGATACAGACTTTGACTCCGATTTTCATTTTTTTGCTGGCTGGGACCGATCCGACGGGAATGTAGCTGGCGATCTCATCATATTTCACCACCCTGCCGCCGATGTCCAAAAGTTGTCTACCGGCAATGAAGGCATGACCGTCTTCGGTGGTTCCATCAACTGGGACAATGGTGTGGTGACGCCGCCCAACCACCACTACAGGATGAACCTGAATACGGGCAACGCCGAACCGGGATCGAGCGGTAGTGCGGTTTTCGACGACAACCGTCGGGTGCGCGGCCACATCAATGGGGGTGTTATCAGTTGTCCGGATACCGACCCTTTCCTGTGGATTGGTCGTTTACACCTGGCCTGGACCGGTGGTGGTACGCCCGATAGTCGATTGAGCGACTGGCTCGACCCCCTGCAACTGGATACCCTGCATTGGGATGGCTCTAATCTCGCTGGCAATACCGGCGGACGCATTCTTCGCGGCCAGGTGCGCAATAATGGCTTTGGCGTAGGCGGTGTGGACATATACTGTGCTTGGTCGACGGGCGAAACAGATACCGTCACCACCGATGCAGATGGTTTCTATACCCTACCCCGCCCTGCTGCCACCAGTGTGAGCATCAGTGGTTTTTACGAAACAGAAAATGCAGACGATGGCGTAGATGTAGTAGATGCGGTGGCAGTGAGACGACATATACTTGGTCTTGCGACTTTGAGTCCACTGGCTGAGTTGGCCGCCGATGCTACCAACGATGGCTTTGCTGCCACCACGGATGTATTCCGGCTGACTCAGGCTATTCTCGGCGTCAACGAATGGATCGAAAGGCCCAGCTGGATGGTGTTTCCTGAATTGGTTCCACTAGACCCACTCCCTACCGATGTGTGGCAACCGACAACCATCAACATCAACAATCCGCAGGCGGTGATCGCCGAGCTTAATCTCCTATTGGTCAAAAATGGAGATGCAAATTTGAGTACGGGCCAATAGGTTGCCTGCCTCTATTCCAGCAGCTCTCCATTTTCGTAGGTATACTCGATCAGTAGCGAGCCATCGTCGTTATACTGCCTATCGAAGCCATCCTTTTGTCCGTCCGTGAATTCGATTTCCCGTTTCAGATTGCCGTTTCTAAAGTCGTATTCCTTGTACAATCCATCAAGCTTTCCGGCCTTGTAATTGGCCTCAATCTCGGTATAGGCGATACGAAATTTCACATAAGGACCATCCAGTTCGCCCATGTTGTAGTGCATCATTTCATCGACTTTGCCGTAGATGTCGATATTGATCAGCCCACCGTGATATTTGCCGTCTACAAAGGTAGCAAAGGAAGCGGGCAGGCGATTATTGGAATGATAGACCGTCCAGTCGCCTTGCTTGCGCATAGCTGCATCTACGTGCCCCATTTCCATCACTTTTCCTTCAGGATTTCGCCTGACGGCCGTTTGCAAATCCGTTCCTTCTACAGGAGTAAGCTCAAAGCGCTGCGGATCTATCGTCGCCGTATTTTCATCGATGACAACGTCTTGAGCGGTCGGCTCAGCGGTACTTTCTGTTTGCTGTTGACAGGCTGTGATTAAGAGAAAAAGCCAGGGAAGTACTTTGTGCATGGTATGGATATAAACGAAGATGGCTGAGCTTTTCGGGCTCAGCCAAATCCTGAATGCTAAATGGTGGTCACTACTGGGCTCGAACCAGTGACCTCTGCCATGTCAAGGCAACGCTCTAAACCAACTGAGCTAAGCGACCAGGTCACGCTTCTTTCAAAGCGGCTGCAAATATAGGATGAAATGATGAGATGGAAAATGCGCGAGAAATTAAATTTTAATCTTGCCCTAGTAAACGCTTGCCTGAACTTTAGACTTTGCGGTGTTCTGTTTAGGAAGTCGCGGCGAGTAAATCTGCTGCCTCGTCCAGGCGGTTGGATTGAAGGAGTAGACTTGCGCGGGTGTGAATCTCTTCCGTACCAGCTGATAGGAGGCTAGCCAGTTCTTCATGTTGGGCCATGCGCTGGCGGGCCGCTTCCGTATCTGGCCATTCGGAAAGGTTGCCCAGACGGCCCAGCTCATTCCCCGTCAACTGGTGGCTATCGCGCACGCTGGCTGGTAGCCTATCTACGCCTATCCCCTTCGACCTGATCGGTTTGGGAATTTCAAAAAGTGCATCGCCCGAAGCACGCACGTAGTAGCTACCACCCATACGTCCGACTAGGTCCAACTTATCGAGGTCCAGTTTGCCTTTCTCATTCAAGTAGGAAGACCTGATGTGTATGTTGACCACTTCTGCCAGGATGAGATTTCCGGCTCCACCTTCCGTACCCGTTTCGATGACTTGCTGCACCTTACACTCAAAAGCCACGGGTGCTTCCGCTACCCGAGGTGGTCGTACGAAATCGCTCGGAGCCTGAGTCAAACCCGCTTTAATGAATTCATTTACCCCCTTTGGGTACTCTGTGCTAGCCAGAGACATCTGCTCCACAATCGGGTAATTCACAATACTGATAACCGCTTCTGGAACCACCTGCACATTCTCTAGGGTGTGCTTTACGGTATTGTCTCTAACTCTTCTGGCCGGCGAGAAGATCATTAAAGGCGGATTAGAGCCAAACACATTAAAAAAGCTGTATGGACTCAGATTCACGCGCCCTTGCTCATCTATAGTACTGGCAAAAGCAATAGGCCTGGGCGCTACGGCACCGAGCAAGTAGCCGTGTAGCTCTCCGGTAGTCAGTGCTTTGGGGTCAATGGTTTTGATCGATTCTGGCATGGGGTGAAGATAGGGCGGGAAAGCTTGTCATTTTATTTGCTACAGCTCCAAAATCAGCCTATATTTGCGGCCTCGTTGAGCGTAGAAGCTGCTAATTCCCCCCACCATAGCGCTTTATCCACACGCTCAACACCCCACGGGATGTAGCTCAGCCCGGTTAGAGTGCACGTCTGGGGGGCGTGAGGCCGGAGGTTCGAATCCTCTCATCCCGACCAAGCAAATAAGGCCGCAGCCGTAAGGATGCGGTCTTTTTGTTTGCCCAAAACCGGCGAAAGCCCCAAGCTTTCGTAGGGGAGTGGGCAAACAAAAAGACAAATTGCCGACAGGCAATTCGGACCTTTTGAAGCTTGAGCAACACCCATAATTATACAATTAGTGTAAGTGAGCCAAGAACAGAACTCAATCACTAGACAAGGAGCCAATTCATTGAAACAACATGTATTTGCAGGCATCTATTC
>JBCDFE010000215.1:0-8038 GCA_039178745.1 Bacteroidota bacterium
AATCGTTTGAAACAGCTCTGTCTTTAGTTTGCCCGTATTGACAAAGAGCACTTTTTTGTTGGGCAAGTCCGGGTCCTTTTCAAGTAGCTCGTCGCGCATTTGTAGGAAAAGAGCCAGACCAGCTATGCCAGAGGGTTCGCACTTTAAGTAGTTACTTTCTGCTATAGCCAAAGCCTCTTCAACATATTCTTCCTCCACATCGACGAGTCGACTATCTCTATGTACGTTCTGTTTGCCAACTATACGTTCGATTTCCATTCTATTGTCATTCTCTGAGAAATATTTTGAG
Source organism: Bacteroidota bacterium (assembly GCA_039178745.1). Taxonomy (GTDB): domain Bacteria; phylum Bacteroidota; class Bacteroidia; order Chitinophagales; family Saprospiraceae; genus Neolewinella. The sequence goes on from JBCDFE010000215.1 coordinate 290, forward strand.
TAGAGTTTGTTGAGTGAGGATGATTTTCTAGAATTAGTAGCTCCAAAAAAACGGGTTTTTCTAAATCTATGAATACTTACTTGTAATCTATGATCTGACTTTCCACCCTCAAAAAGTTTCCGCTCTAAGTCAATTCTTCTCAACACATTCACCATTAAATCGCCTGATCCAAAGGGTATAAAGCAGTAATCAGGTGCCTCATTGATAATTTCAAAAGATAGCCAATCGTAATACTTTAGCTTAACATACTCGATCTCCTTTGTAAAGGTTAAATCAAATCCATCTTCGTTATGAGTTAATCTCAATACATCTTGGGTACTTAACTCTTCAGCATCAAGATCTTTAACAAACACCTCGCATCCTAAATTTCTTAAGGCAAGTTGGACATCAGCCGGTGTCTCTTCATCGGTGAGTACATGTAAATTGGGCAGATTTAGTGCTCTAAAGATAGACTGTATGGCAATTCCAGCGCAGCCTGAAGTAATCAACGAAAGATTGGGGTTTGCAACAATGCTTTTCCCTCTTTGGATATCCCTAACATACTCTGGATAAAATGAAGCAACTTCAAGCGCCATTCTGTCTTTATGCGTACCTGTGTAGTTATAGTTTTCGCATTTGACAAAAGCATTTTCCAAGCCCGGAATTGAAACCGGCAAAGTAGGTGTAGCCGGATAAGCTGGCTGGTGAATGGGAAACTCCGCCCAAACTCTTTCAATGGTTCCTTCTTGAGGTGTTTCGACATGTCTATCTAGTAAAAGAAATCGCTTTGAATATGGCATCTGATACACGTACATACAGAGTACATTCAGCGTATTTTCATCATACCGACAATCCTCACCAATACTATCTTTTTTGAGATCAAAATGAAGTTTTCTATATAAAGTACTACCTGCCAGAGGTCTTAAATTCAAGCGCTCTGTCTCATCCCTTTCTCGATCATACTTAAGCACCTCTGCTTGAAGGTGATCAGCCATATTCTTATAGTATTCCTCAGTTTTGAGAAGTTTAGATTTAGGCTCAGCACTCTTGAATTCGCTGTTTGCCTTGTGCCATAAATCAAGCACATCATAAGTATATGCTGTTGCCATGCATAATATATTTTAAAGGGCAATACAGTATTAACTGCATTAAATTTAATGACTTTTGATTTTAATTCACTTTTGACTGGTTAAAATTGTCATCTACTTCCTATCTTGTAATGAATTTAAGCTAAAGCGATGTCCTAAAGACCTACAAACAGTTAAAACTAGCAGAGAATTTATCACCAAATCAGAAGGAAAGAAATTCAAAAGACCCTTGCGCCGCGTTTAACTAAAGACTAACTTTAGGGTAACTATTATTCACTTTAGCTAAACATTAACATTCATCATCAAATATACATACCGTATTATACCCTTACAACCCCTCAAACGACGACCTTAAAATAAAAGCATAGTGCCTGGACGTAAAAAGCCCGGGCGAAAAAATCACCCGAGCGTGTGCGACTCCTGGATAGGAGCACAAAAGCGAACGCAAAGATAAGAGCCTATGGCCTACTTTGCAATGACTTTTATCCTGATCGCCACGCTTGGTATTATTAACCTTTTAGATAATCCATCATGGCTTATAAAAGAGGAGACTATGCTATATCCAAGCTAGATCCATCATCTGCCGACGGTCGCCGAGCACCTGCGCAAGCAGAGGCAATTCGAACCAAGCTTCTTCGCCGAATCGAAGATTTGGAAAATCGGCAGCGCAATCCATTATTTTCTATAATAGCTAACTCAGAAGATCGCAAGACTATCAATAGCTTAAACCGCTATGATAGGGAAGCGATTAATACCGCTTTAGACTTTAGAAATCGTACACTTCGCGCAGGTGCAGAAGCTCAATCAGCTCTTGCAGCAGAGGTATTTGAAGCATTGCTTGTTCAAGAACTCTCAACGATCAAAACTAACTTGATCGAGCACTGGGGGCGAGAGGCTTTACGCCTGCATCGCATTCTTGAAGGGCAGTCAGACGAACTACAAGAGCGCATCATCGAACTCCTGAACAAGGCTGAAGATAAACCTGATCTGATCAAGAGAATGATGCAAGACCGAGCAGAACTTATGCTTCGCAGTTGGCAGAGTGTAACCGAGCAAGTCCTAACGGATTTCACATCGATACTTCAAGCTTAAATCATATAAGACATGGAAAGTATCAATGCATGGGTTAGCAAAACGCTAACCGGAATCACTGGGCTTGTACCAGACATTGTAGCAAGCTGTAGCCGTAGCTTTCAGAAAAGAGCTGCACAACTAGGTGCCTTAATGACCATCTTCCCGGTCATTAGTGCCGCCATGGCGGGCTTGTGTACCTACATCATCATTGGCTCTATCAGTGTTGCCCTTGGTCTATTTGCTGTTTTTTGGACGATCATCTACTTCGCCGAGCGAGCCATCGTGACAGGAGTAGGCGGTGTTGGACTGCCAAGCTTACTTTTTCGGATAAGCTTATTGGCGGCTACAACTATGCTCGTGCTATACTCAGGACATCAGATCGTATTCGAGAAGGAGATAGAACAATTTGCAAGGCAGCAATTCGATAGCCTTCAGCAAGATAGTATCTCAATAATTGATGACAGGCGGAGTGCTTTTCTTAACAAGGTCGACCAAATCGAGATCGATACTATAGACCTTCAAGCAGAGTTTCAACTCGAACATGACTCGCTCGAACTTGAAGAAGCGGGGAAACTAGCAAGCAATGCCACAGGCCAAGGAGATGCCTACGACAGAAGAGAACGAAGATACCATCGCCGAATGGCCAGCTATTATACCCCCGGCTTTCAAACCCGCCGCTGGCAGATCGATTCCATTAAGCGAAAACACATTGTACCGCTCAATGAAGAAATCGAACGCCTGCAAGGCAAAACATTCGATCCCAGTACCCTTGGGTTTGTTGATCGGCACCACATCATAACCCAGTTGGCCAATAGAGAAGAGGGATCCAGCATCCGCTATTTAACCATCGTGCTTATTCTACTAGCAGGCATTATTGACTTGATCGTACTCTTTTTCCGTCACCGTATGGACTTCTCTGAATACGAGAAGAAAACCGAGCAAGAAAAAGCCATGAACCAGTTAGAGGCTGATCTTGCAGAGACCAAGCACAGACTTGATAGTGATATGTACCATGCCTTAGACGCGATGCAACGAGAAATGAAACTTGAAATCGAACGCAAGAGTCTTGGCGCACAAGTAGAAGCAAAAGCAACACAGAGACAAATAGAGGCCATAGTCGACATATACCAGGCTAAAGCCTCTGCTATAGATCGACTTCACCGCTCCTATTTCGTGCAACAGGAAAGACTCGGCCAGGACGAAATATCCTATTTACAGGATGCTTATAACGAAGCACTAGACCGTATAGACAACCTAGATCAGAATATCCCCTCATCCTAACTCGCTCAATACATCTGCGATGTTAACAAACTCTAGCTTATGCTAAAATTCTTTCGATCCCTTTTACCGGGAATCATCGCCACCCTGGCGGTCCAATATTTGATCATACCACAGCTCAATCCGCTATTCGGCGATCAGCTCGAACAGGCGGATGGACAGCAAATAATAGATGGTATTACCACTGGAAATGCGTCCATTATGGATCATGAAGTCATCAAGTTCTCTCCAATTGGTTCTCAAAACGAGCTTTACTTCATTCCGCAGCGAGACTATGCGCTGAATGCCAACATTAGCATCCGACTAGAACCATTTTCTCTCTGCGAATTCAACGGGAGTGGGATTTGGATCTATAAGGAAGTGAGATCGCCGTAGCTATTATTCTCCATTTAAAATCGATACAGATAGCTAAAATCCTCTTTTGAGCGACTGGAAACCAGTCGCTCTTTTTTACTTTTGCGCCTCACTGGGGTGCCGGCCTATTGCCGGCTGAGATAATACCCTTTGATCTGGGCGATTTTGCCCGCATCAGGAACCTGCCCGGGTAATGCCGGGAAGGGAAAATCATAGACTATGCTACGCATAATGGGGAGCGTTCTGCTCCTGGCTTTTGCCTTATCGGGCGCATTTGCACAAAACTATTTTCTAAGCGGACAAGTGACCGACCAAAATGGAGAGGCCCTGGCCGGTGTCGCCGTAGCCATAGTAGGTGGCAGCGGGACGGTCACCGATGGTTCGGGCTTTTATGAGTTCAGACTTCCGCAGGTGGAACGCTCTCGTCAAAGCGGAGTGGAAGCTTCTTTAGAAGGGCTGACTTTCAGCTACCTCGGCTATAAAAATCTGGACCTAGCACTGGGTTTCAACCTATTGACAGGAGAGACTCTACCTGCGGAAGTCCAAATTACCAGTCCCCTACCCCGCCAAATGGCCGACTCGCGGCAGCTGCAATTTATCAGGCAGGAAGGGCAAAATCTATACTACAAGCTGGACGTCGTTCTGCAATCCGAAGCTTTTGAGTTAGACCCGCTGACGATTACCAGTACACGAGCAGATCGACTAACCCCAGTAACTTATGTAGAACTGGAGGCCGAAGAGATACAAGAGCGCAACCTGGGCCAGGATGTGCCCTATCTGCTGAAGTGGACCCCTTCTGTGGTGGTGAATAGCGACGCCGGAACGGGCATTGGCTACACAGGTATCTGGATCAGAGGGACCGACCCCACACGGATCAATGTGACCCTAAACGGTATTCCGCTCAACGACTCCGAGAGCCAGGGTGTGTTCTGGGTCAACATTCCGGACTTTGCTTCTTCGGCCGACAATATTCAGATACAACGCGGAGTAGGTACCAGCGCTAATGGTGCCGGTGCTTTTGGTGCGACCATCGACATTGCGACCAATCAGGTCAAGGAAGATGCTTATGCTACTGTCGATGCCGGCTTAGGCAGTTTCAATACCCGGCGGGTAAGCGGGCGTTTTGGAACGGGCTTACTTCCTGGTGGATTTACGCTAGACGGAAGGCTATCGAGCATTCGATCGGATGGTTTTATCGATCGCGGCTCTGCCGATCTGGATGCCTGGTATCTGGCCGGCGGCTGGGTGGGCGACCGCTCGGTACTGAGGTTCAATGCCTTCGGTGGCCACGAAATCACCTACCAAGCCTGGAATGGCGTGCCTCGCAGCGAGCTGGAAGCCGGCAACCGTACCTTTAACTCTGCCGGAATGGAGCGCCCTGGCTCTCCTCACCCCGACGAAGTAGACAACTACCGCCAAAACCACTACCAACTGCACTACAGCAGCGAATTGAGCGACGAATGGACGCTAAAGCTGAGTGGACACTACACCAAAGGCGGTGGCTATTTCGAGCAGTACCGCGCCGGTGAAGACCTGGCAGACTACGGGCTGGATGGCGTAGTGGTGGGCGATAGTACCATCACAGAGTCTGATCTAATCAGAAGGCGCTGGCTAGACAATGATTTCTATGGCTTGGTGTACAGTGTGGCGTATGCGCCCATTGGCTCGCGATTCGATTTCACCTTGGGTGGAGCGGCCAATCGATATCTCAATAACCACTTCGGCGAGGTCATCTGGGCCAGATTTGCCAGCAATAGCGAGACCGATACGCGCTACTATGACAACGATGCCAAGAAGATCGACATCAACGTATATGGACGCATGAATTATGGTTTCAACTCGATGCTAAATGGCTACCTGGATCTACAGGTACGGCGGATCGATTACGAATTCCTGGGGCTAGACAACCAGCTGAATCGTCTGGACCAGCAGGTGGGCTATACCTTTTTCAATCCAAAAGCAGGCATGGTATACAGTCCCAATGCAGGCAGCCGGGCATACGTGAGTGTAGGCGTGGCACATCGCGAGCCTAGCCGCAACGATCATGTCGATAATCCGATTAATGAAATTCCTCGCTCCGAGCGTCTGATCAATACCGAACTGGGTTATGAGCGAACCGGTCGCCGCAGCAACTGGGGCATCAATCTCTACCACATGGCTTATCAAGATCAACTAGTCTTGACTGGTCGACTCAACGATGTGGGGGAATACATTAGGGCCAATGTGCCCAACTCTTACCGACTGGGTGTAGAGCTGATGGGGGGCGTGCACCTGACCGATCAATTCACTCTGGGTGGCAACATGACCCTGAGCCGCAATAGAGTACAGTCTTACACAGAGTTTTTGGATAGCTACGATGCCGATTTCAACTACTTGGGCCAAGAGACTGTAGTGCGCGAAAACCAACCGCTGGCCTTTTCGCCCGATGTGCAAGCAGCAGCTGAGCTGATCTACCGCTTACCTTTCCAATTGGAGGAAAGCTTCTTCGAGGCTGCCCTACAGACCAAGTATGTGGGGCGTCGCTTTCTGGACAATAGCGGAGACGAGGCCAATAGCCTAGATCCCTATACCTTCACGGATCTGCGTTTGAGTCTCAACTTCCCTGCTGGCCCAGCCAAGCTGATGCGTCTGACTCTACTGGCCCGCAATCTCTTCGATGCGGAATACATCAGTAATGGCTGGAGCTATCGCTACCAGTTTGAAGGTGCAGAAACACTCGACCAGGGGTTCTATCCACAGGCGGGAAGGAATTTTCTGGTCAGTCTCGGTTTAGATTTCTGATCTTCTTTGCAATTCAAGTGTTATATTAGCATAGATAATTAAAGTGTCCCCCGCTGCGCCAGCAGGCGCAGCGGGGAATTTAAACCCTCTACCTATGGCCAGACGACAATTTGGCAAATCCTCTTCTAACCCTTTTTTCGGAGAAAAAGCCTTTCGCGAAAGCGCGACTAACGAGCCTTTGGACAGCGGCATGATCGTCCGCTCTGAATCGGCTCCGATGACGGTGCAAGGCGCTGTCAATAAAAGCTTCATTTTGGGTGGGCTGATGCTCATCACTGCATTCTACAGCTTCTTCAATCCCAGCTCTCTTTTCCTTTGGGGCGGTATGCTCGGTGGCTTGGCTGTTGTGTTGATCATGGCTTGGAAGAAGCATTTAGCACCAACTTTAGGTCCTATTTACGCTCTGCTCGAAGGCCTCTTTGTCGGTAGTATTTCCGCTGCTTATGCCTATGTAGAAGGTGGCATTATTGGGCAGGCTGTAGGCTTGACCATGGCCGTTTTCTTCATGATGCTCTTCATCTATAAGGCCGGTATCGTTAAGGTGACCAGCAAGCTGCGCACAGGCGTCATGATGGCCACCGGCGCAATCATGCTCATGTATGTGGTGGTGATGGTTGCTAACTTCATCTTTGGAGCCAACTGGACCTTCCTGCATAGCGCAGGTCCGCTGAGCATCGGGATCAGCTTGGTCATCATCGGTGTAGCCAGTTTCAACCTATTGCTCGACTTCGACAATTTCGAAAAGGGCGAACAGTACCGCTTACCCAAATACATGGAGTGGTTCATGGCCACCGGTCTTATTGTGACGCTGGTCTGGTTGTATATCGAAATCTTGCGCCTGCTGGCGATCTTGAATTCGGACTAGGGATAACTCGCCTATCGGCTCGCGGAACAACCTGGCTCAGGCCGAGGTGAGATAACTCGCCTATCGGCTCGCGGGATTTGCTCGGCTCCGCCATCGCTGGAATTACTCAGCTACCGCTGAGCAGGAAGAAGTGCTCATCGAATTGATTTCGATGAGCACTTCTTTCGTTCAACACCTCCGATGAACTGCGAATCGCTTTAGGCGGCGATTAGCAGATGTAGCGGAGGAGCTCACTGAGCCTACCTACTTATATGTTCAGACAACAGACATTATGTGGAAATGGTTTCTTGAGCGAAAGACGCAGAATTTTTATTGAGAGCAAGGCACGCC
>JBCDFE010000216.1:0-7976 GCA_039178745.1 Bacteroidota bacterium
CTCAGATCAGGTAGGCCGATGGTCAGTCTGTATGCCAATGCCAACTATTTGAATCAGCAAGACGATGCCAACTTTTTGCTCGAAAACCGCAATTTCGGGGCGGAAGCCGGAGTGCGATTTTCTTATAACCTCTTCGATGGTGGCGCCCGCCAAACCCAGCTGCAAAACGCTCGTCTGCGCGTGGAGCAAGCCAACAAGCAACTGGCACAAACAGAGCTGCAACTGGTTACGCGCCTGCGCCAGGCTTATGCCAACTATGAAAACAACCTCTACCTGCTAGAGACCGAGCAGAGAAACCTGCCCACTTTCCAGCTCAACTTCGATAAAACCCAGGAAGATTATCGCCTCGGCCAGGTAGATGCTACTCAGCTACGCACCGCCCAGCTCAACCTCAATGCTGCCAAGACTAGGATTTCCCTGCGCGAGCTAGAAGTTCGGACAGCAGTGGCAGAGTTGCGGTTGCTGGCGGGCGTATTGATGGATTAATGCGCCGCTTGAACAAGGAACGCTATGCCTATTCAGAGGTACTCCGAATGGCATACTTTGAGCCCTTATCTAGCTCCCAGCTCCATTGATTAACAGCAAGAGCAGTTATCGCAATCGCAGGTCGTACATGCGCAAGTATTCTTTGCACAATTTTTGCATTCGCATTTCTTGCATTCGCAGTTGTTGCAGGTACAGTTGGTCATGACTTTGGATTTATGAACTAGTTATTGGTGTAAGGTAGGGGTTTCGAAAGAATCACCCCAACCCCAATGCAATAATCTTATCCGCCAGCTCCTGGCCGATATTGGCTTGAGCTTCTAGCGTACTCGCCCCGGTATGAGGAGTAATGCTGATCATGGGGTGCTCGAGCAGTTTGCGATCGGGATTGGGCTCACCGACGAAAACATCCAGTCCGGCACCGCCGATTTGTCCGTTTTCCAAGGCATGGAGCAGGGCCGACTCTTCGATGACACCGCCTCTGGCGCTGTTTACTACAAATGCTGTGGGTTTCATCGTAGCCAGTTCATCTGCACCCAGAATAGGCTTATCCACAGAAGGGACATGGAGGGTCAGAAAGTCGGCTTGTGGGAGCGCTTCAGAGAGGAGAACGGTTTTAAGTTCGACGGTTTGACTACCACCGTAGGCTTCGTGCATATCGACGGTCACTTCGGCGGTCTCGATCATAGGATCTACTGGCAAGATGCGCATACCCATACCCAAACCTATTCGAGCTACTTCGCGGCCAATGCGACCAAAGCCTATAACCACTAAGGTCTTTCCACGAAGCTGAATACCCTTGCTGTACGACTTCTTGAGCGCCTTGAAATTGCTGTCGACCAGCTGAAGCTCCACATTGGAGCGATGTACCGAGCGCGCCAAATTGAAGAAGTGGCTGAATACGAGCTCTGCAACCGACTCGCTACTCGCTGCTGGCGTATTGATGACCGGGATGCCTTTTGAGCGGGCGTATTCGTGATCGATATTGTCAATACCTACACCTGCGCGTGCTATGAACTTGAGGTTTGGGCAAGCATCGATGAGGTCTTTTCTCACTTTAGTAGCCGACCTGACAATGATGCCCACATAATCTGGAAGTTGAGTGGGCAAGTCTTCTTGGGCGACTTTTTCTGTGACTACGGTAAAGCCTGCCGCTTCTAGTTGCGCCTTACCATTAGGAGCTATTCCATCGTTAGCTAAAATCTTCATTCTGAGGGTGATTTGGGTTGGCCACAAAGGTAAGTTATTGTTCTTGTGGAATCCTACCGTTGGGGCCTGAATAAAACGAGAACGACCCAGCATTTGCTGAGCCGTTCCGTAAGAGGTATGTAATAGTTGGGGTAGATAGCCTCTTAGTAGATGTAAACGGCTTGTTTGTCGACTTGTTGCAACACCTTATGAAAAAGGGACTAATTTTGCGGTGTGATTGATATTCTATTTGCCGTTTTTGCCTTCTATGGTTTTTGGGTGGGCTACAGCAAAGGCATCATCTCTACGGTGCTGAGTATAGCTGCTTGGTTTATTGCCATTCTAGGTGCTATGAAGCTGGGTCCAGCGGCCGGAGATTACGTAGGTACGCTCATGCCGGGTTCAAGCTCAGGTGTGCAGTTTATGGCGGGCATCTTGCTCACCTTTATTGCTATTCTGTTTTTGGTCAGGCTACTATCTAAAGGGCTGACTCAGTTTCTGGAATCGGTGAACATCAATTTCATCAATCAGGTACTGGGTGGTATTCTTTCGGGCTTCTTTTTTAGCCTGATCTTCTCTGGTCTACTGCTTTTTGCATCCAATAGCAGCCTGATCGACGAACAAGCAAAAGAAGATAGCATTACCTATCCCTATGCGGCTGCCCTACCCGACATTGCCAAAGACTACGGATTGCTGATCTGGCCCATCATTCAAGATTTCTGGTCGGAGGCCAGCAATATGTTCGACAATGTCAGTGATAGCATGGAACGAGACGAGGCCGATGAGATTTTCGATGTGGATGAGTGAGGTATTGGATGAATAGAATTTTGGATGTCCAAAATCTCCTAGTCCGCTACCCCACCCCTGACTCCTTGCTTCTTAATGTGGTCCTTCCAAATCTGGTAAATGAAGCGAAAAGGCATAACGACACCTGCCAGAATAGCCCAAACGCCAAAGAGGTAATACTCGGTCTCCAGGTAGTTCATGAAGGCTTTACCCCGATTTAGTGACAGGCCCTTTACCCATACATCAGGTCCCTCATTGTCGAGGGTCGTGGTAAAGTAATTGAGATACTGCCCAACGTAAAAACAAATGGGAATGGCCGCAAAGACCATGAGTGCCATCCAGACGTATCTACCATCCAACCAGGATACGCGCAGTAGAAATACGTAGCGGGTAAACGTCACCGCTACCGCTATAGCAATGATATTGGGAATGATGTAAGGGAAATCGGGCAAATTGAGATAAATCGGCCCAACGATCAGGCAAATCAGCACTAGGGTAAAAGCCCACCAAAGAAGTTCGAATGAACGCATGTGCAAAAGTAGGAAGCTGCGATCAATTTCTACTCCACCACAAACATCTCCACCTTCTTTCCGTGCTCTTCAAAAGTACCGTATGGCCTACAGTCGAAGTTGGTACCCACCAGCCTTTGGGTGGCTTCCGATACGACAATACTATCGACTTGCCCGTTGCTCTCCATTCGCGAGGCGATGTTGACGGACTTGCCCCAGATGTCGTAGGCAAACTTGTTATTCCCGACTACTCCGGTCACTAGCGGTCCCGTGTGAATGCCCAATCTGGCCCGGAATATGGGGCGGTTTTTTTCCTGGCATTCTTCGGCATACGATTTGAGAAACACCTGAATATCTCTGGCGGCTTTAAGGCTATTTATTGCACCTTGCACTGGGTCGCCGTTTAGTCCCCCCACGAACAGATAAGCATCGCCTATGGTCTTTATTTTCTCCAGCTGGTACTGGGCGATGATCTCATCGAAGGTTCTGAAACAAAAATCCAGCTCTTTGACCAGTTCTTCTGGCTCCAGTCTATTAGAAATGGCTGTAAACCCCACAAAATCGGAAAACACAATGGTGACCTGCTCATACCTTCTGGCCCTGGCTTTGCCCGTTTGCTTGAGCTCTTCTGCCGTTTGAGCGGGCAAGATGTTGAGCAATAGCTGATCGGCTTTCTGCTTTTCGATGCCGAGCTCGGCCGTTCTTTGGGCGACCTCCTTTTCCAGTTCGCGCTGTCTTCTGATAGCGGCCTTCGCTCTGTATCGGTACAGCGATACGAAACCCAAGGACACGATGCCCAAGGCAATAATCCAGAACAAGAAGTTTTGGTAGTAAGGCTGACGGATCTTGATGGGTAGGTCGATGACATCTTCTACCCAATCGCCCTGACCAGAGCGCGCCCGTACGCGAAGTCGATATTCGCCAGGTGGCAGATCTGGTACCCGAAGGCTGTGATCGGGTGCGGGCTCAGACCAGGTATTGGTCAGGTTTTCGATCCAGTAGCTGTAGCGATTGTCCTGCGGCTCTCGGTAGTCGGCTAAACTGACATCGAAGGTAAACTGACGGTTCTGGTAGCCCAGATCCAGCTCGTTCAAAGATTCGATCTGGTCAAACTCCAGATTGTGTACACTATCATTCGTGCCATCGATATAGCTGAGGTGAGTCAGATTGAGGGGTACTTCCCCTTGCTCGTTCATAAATTCTATCAACTCCTGAGTCGGATAGAAGGCATTGACTCCGTCCAAGCCACCAAAATAGAGCCTGCCATCGCTGCTTTTCAGGTAGCTGGTTCGATTAAACTCATTCGACGTAAGGCCATCGTCTTCCGTGAAGGTGTCGAACTTTTGGGTCCCAAAGCTGAATCTGCTCAGTCCATAGTCTGTGCTTATCCAGATGGCTGAATCTCCTTCTGGCAATATTCCGTTCAGATAGTTGTGAGACAAACCCTGAGTAGTTGTATAGGTCTTCACCCGACCATCGGTCAGATCTATTTTGGCCAGACCGGCAGCAGTGGCCGCCCAGACCAGACCGCCTTGTCGGTAAACTGCGTTTACGGTTCCGCTCGGTAGTTCTTTCTCAGACCAGTGCCGAACACGGCCATTGGCGGCATTGATCTCAAAGAGGCCATTCCCTTTGGTCCCGACCCAGAGCGCATCGTGGTCCGGCATCAAACTGGCAATGACTTTATCGGAAACCAATGTCCACTCCGGTTCAGAGATGATATACCGTTGCGTTTCTCCGGTATTCGGGTCGTGCCAGTGTATGCGATCCCTTTTCCCAAACCAAATCCGGCCATCATCCATCAAGGTTACCGAGCCTTCGCCCTCGTCGTCGGAAGCACCGAAAAGCGAAATCACTGAGCGGTCAGATAATCTGATTTTCAATCCATTGCCCGTATACAAATGACCATCAAAATACAGCAGACCGAATGGAGAATTGAAAAAATTTCCGGCAGAAAACAGTGGCTCTAAATCTCCAGTCGATGGGTCCAGCTTGTGGATGGCGTTGTAATAGGAAATATAGATATGGCCATCATCGTCTTCTGCCATACCCCGAATAGAACAGAAGAAATTACTGCAAAGCTCTGAGCCTCCATTCATATAGGGCACAAAAAACTGCCTGGTTCGATTGATCCTGACCGTTCCAAAATCTGTTGCGGCCCAAAGCGTACCGGAGGCATCGAGTAGCAGTTTTCTGTAGGTTGCATTATTGCGTGTAATGGTCCTAATTTGGGGATCTATAGCTACCCAATCGTCTTTGTAGTGGTCATAGTGCCACATTTCGCCCCTTCCACCTACATAAATGTCGCCTCTGGGTCCGAGTTCCAGACACTGCCAGCCTCTGTAGCCTTTGGGTACTCCGGGTCTTTTAGCCATAGCCATCCAGCTGGCCCGACCATACAGGCGGTGGTATATGCGCCCATCTTCAGTCAGCGCCCACAAACCTTGCAGATCGGTCTTGACATCCACAAAACGCTGAGTGATCGCCTGGCCTGAACTGCGCAGCTGCTCAGTGGCTACCATTTGTCCGTTCTCGGCGTTGATTCTCAGCAAATAGCCGGCTTGCTCAGCAAACCAAATGCTATCGCCAAGTGTAGCAAAGGGCCGCTGTAAAGACTGGCCAACTAGCGAACGCATTTGTACTCGGCTACCATCTTTTTCTATACGCACCAATTTCACCTCACCGCTCAATTCTTCTTGAACGACAACAAATACCCGCTCACTATTGGCTGTCATTTGCAATGGCCTAGCACTTTGACGTCGCATATAGGCGCCATCCTTGAGTCTTAGGGTTTGAGTCTGCCCATCTTGTAGATCGAGTTGAACAATAGAATCGAGACCAGCACAGTATAACTGATTGTCGTTCAGCGCCAACTGTGATATGGAGTTACCGGCCTGAGGTACGCGCAAAAAATCGTAGCCATCGAAGCGAACGACCCCTTCCAAGGTCGCCATCCATAGATAACCAGAATCGTCTTGCAGCAAATCAAAGACATTTCGATTGGGCAAGCCCTCTGCATAGGTGTATACCTTGATGTCGTATCCGACCTCTTGGGTATAGGCTGTCTGGAGACCAGCCAGCAAGCAGAAAAGCCATAAAAGTGGTTGCTCAAAACGACTCATGATACGCCCAAAGATAGTTGGGAAAATATGGATTGTAAATTATCCATATATCTTTACGCAACCACGCTATGAAAGAGTTTCTCCAAGCACTGGCCAATGCGATTGCTGTCCTCTTTGGCGACAGCCCGCCACCGCGGCCTAAAGATCCTCCTCAGCTTCCGCCACCAGAGCCGGAAGCCAAAGATCCTATAGGCCCTCAGGAACCTCCCCCACCTACAGAAGGCGAACCACAAGATGCTTCTGACCTGGATGAAGAAGACATTGTCATTGTTGATCACGAGTCGGAACCCATAATCGAAGAAGGGTCGGAATTTGAAGATAATCCGGCACCACCGCCTCCTGATCGAGACCCCGAAGAGGTTGTGGACGAGCCAGCTCCCACTCCACCCAGTCAGCCCACCAGCCCAGCCCACAAACCGAGATTCATGTGGTGCCTGGACGCTGGGCATGGTAGTCTTTCTGCTGGAAAACGGAGTCCGAAGCTGGAAAATGGTGAACGCTTTTTCGAGTACGAGTTCAACCGGGATATCGTGGAGCGAATAAGCGAACGCCTGGTCGAAATCGGTGTGCGCCATTTTATAGTCGTACCGGAAGTCGAGGTCGGCAATTTTTTGAAACAGCGCGTCAAAAGGGCCAATGAACTAGAAAGCCCAATCGATAAGCTCTTCGTTAGTGTACATGCCAACGCAGGACCCTCGCGCTCCATCGATCATTGGATATCAGACTCGATCAGGGGAATAGAAACCTGGCACTATCACGGCAGTCCGCTAGGCAAAGCCATGGCCGCCGTTTTTCAGCGCCACCTGATTGCAGCCACCGGGTTTAAAAACCGCCACTTGCGCTCCAAGATCACCGGCCAGTTTTTTGTGCTCAGAGCAACCAAAATGCCAGCTATTCTGACGGAGAATGGCTTTTATAACAATCGAATCGAAGTAAAGCAACTCATCAGAGACGATATACGCCAGGATATAGCCGATGCCCACGTCAGTGCCATCATGGAAATCGAAAGAAACGGCCTACCATGAGCAGCCCCTACGAAACGGTGATCGGGCTCGAAGCCCACGTACAGCTCAACACGCGCTCCAAGGCATTTTGTGGAGATGCGACCAAATTTGGTGCCGATCCCAATACTCAGCTTTCCATAGTTAGTTTGGCCTACCCTGGCACTTTGCCCAGGCTCAACCGGGCACAGCTAGCCTCAGCCATCAGCTTGGGCTTGGCTACTGGCGGTAAAATCAACAAAAAGACCAGCTTTGATCGGAAGAACTACGTCTATGCCGACTTGCCCAAAGGCTACCAGATTACACAAGACCACGCACCGATTAGTGTAGGTGGTTACCTGCCCATTCGTTTGGGAGATGGTCGTATGAAAGAGGTGAGACTTCATCACATACACATGGAGGAAGACGCCGGTAAGAGCATACACGCCAGCGGCCAAAACTTTACAGAAATAGACCTGAATCGCGCAGGGGTTCCCTTGCTAGAAATCGTTACAGAGCCCGATCTGCGTTCGGCCGATGAAGTAGCGGCTTTCATGCGCGAATTGCGAAGACTGGTGCGCTATCTCGACATATCCGATGGCAATATGCAGGAAGGAAGCCTGCGCTGCGATGTCAATATTTCACTGCGGCCACACGGCAGGGAGACCTACGGCACACGCACAGAGATCAAGAATCTGAATAGTATGCGCTACGCCCGCCAGGCCATCGCATTTGAGGTGCAAAGGCAGACCGAGCTACTCGACGAAGGCGAAGCTGTTGTGCAGGAGACTCGCCAGTTCGATCCACAAAGAGGTCAAACTTTTTCACTGCGAACGAAAGAAGAAGCACATGACTACCGCTACTTTCCGGATCCCGACCTGCCGCCGGTCCAAATTACCCAACAACAG
>JBCDFE010000217.1:0-7926 GCA_039178745.1 Bacteroidota bacterium
GGCCAGAATGGTCGGATTGGCCGGTGGCGGAGATATGAATACCGACTGGCTCAGGGTGTCTGACCCACAATCGTTGCTGACAATCAGGCTGATGAGAAAAGATCCAAATTCCGTGTACGTATATGGGGGAGGGACACTGTCGGTGCTCCCATTCCCATCGCCATAATCCCACTCATATTCAGTACCTAGTGGCGTTGGATCTGGATTCAGAACCAATTGCCCGTCTACCAAAACGAAGGTGAAACCAGCTGTGGGCGCTTCGCCATTGAGCAGGAGTACGGTATCCGATAGCAAGGCTGTAGAGTCTAGATATTGCAAGCTGGCCAGTAGTTTGAGGCTATCCTGACTTAGATCGGAAACCACCAGATCGCCATTGGACAGCAATTGAAAGTTGGCCTCTGTGCCGGGGGGGCTACTACCTGCGGAAGTACAAACCAACCAAACGATATCGAGACAACCTTCGTAATCGACACTCAGTGTGGTGCTATTGCCGGCGCACAATGGACTATCCATGCCTACGAGCTCGGCCATCGACAATTGTGAAGCCAGATAGTCGGGGCCTTCGGAGAGTGTGCCAACATCGAGCAGACCATCGTTACCGTCCTCACCCCGGTTTTCCCCATCGTCACAAGCATCGCTATTAAAGCCTTCGCCGCCTTGTCCTGCGCTCAGATCAGCGGCCAGGGTGCCGAAGCTGAACTGAACGAAACGGCCGCCACTGCCGCCACCGCCAGGGCCCATACACCTATTGAAACTCTCGTTGTCGACCGATGCTCCATCGCCTCCACTCAGGTCCACTGCTGCTGGATTACCCATTATGATTTCGGCTTCCAGAGCCAGGGTGCCGCCTGCACCACCGCCGCCGCCGCCATCACCTTCAATGGTCGGGGCAGCAAGCCCATTGGCTAGAATTTGGGCATCTGCATCAAAGCTGATCGTTTCGGCTACGAGCACGATCAGACCACCGCCGTTGCCGCCGGCATTGCCGGTATTGTTATTGGCATGACCGCTACCACCGCCACCGCCCAGGTATAGCCGATTGGATTCGCTAGGCAAAGCATAGCCACCTATACCCGCAAAATTGCCATTGCAGGTAAAAGCCCCAGGTGTTTCATTGGTCGCGCCCGTGCCGCCACGGGTTACATTGGCACCACCGCCACCGCCTGTATTATGGTCATTTCCGCCGCCACCGCCATTCAGTATCGGGCCGCGACCCAGCTCCCGACCTGCGGGCAGGGGAGCTCCACCACCACCTTTTGGCGCTCCTCGCCAGTTGCCGAGTCCGTAATAATAGTCGTTGGCGAAGGTGAAAGGATTGCAATTGCTGTTACTGATCAGGTCGCCGCCACCCGCATAGCCGCGCCCGGCCACATCTAGCGTACCATTGATGCTGAGCTGATTTCGGGCCTGAAGGAAGATGACACCCCCCAGACTGCCATCAAAAATCGGCGCACTGATGTCGGTTACTGTAAGCTCGTCTTCCAGCGGCAACAGGACTACCTGAGTCAGACCATCGAGTGCATACGCATTGACCAGTTCGCGTTGCAAGATGATGGTATCGCCGCTGGCTTCTACACTTTCATTTAGCTCATAGAGCCCCAGCCCATTCAGGTTCGATATCTGGCCAAATTGAGAATCATCGGCTGTAAAAATTTCGGCTCCGCCCGTTTGTAAGATCAGTATGGCGAAGGTTTGGGTGTAGACTTCCGCAGGTAGATTGTCTACGCGTATCCAGTTGTCGCAAGCATCAAATTCCAGTAATTGGTGGTAGGAGTTTTGGGCTGGCGCAGCTACCGCAAAAAGCAGCAGCAGGAAGGTCAAAAAGTTTTTGGGATGCATAGGGTAAAAATAAGGTTTATTTTTGCGCCTATGCCCAAATTTTTTCCTCCTCACTTCCGAGCTATAGTCGAAGCCTTGAAGGCCATCTTCGAAGACAAGCAGTATGCCGACCGAGTAGTCGCCAGGGTGCTTCGGGCCGATAAGCGCAGAGGCAGCAAAGATCGAGCCTTTATAGCCGAGAATACCTACGAAGTTGTCAGGCACTATCGGCGTTTGTGCTTCCTAGCCGGAGAGGAGCCCCGCTCGGAGGATGATTGGTGGCGTCTGATCGGAATCTCCCTGATGAGCAGAGGGCACACCCTTCCCAAATGGCGGGAATTTCAAAAGCTGGATATAGTAGCCATTGAAAAGCGTCTGACTATTGCCCAAAAGCGAAGAGCAGTCTGGCACTCCATTCCCGATTGGCTCGATGAGTTAGGTGAATCGGAACTCGGAGACCGCTGGCCTGCTTGCCTGGAAGCACTGAATGTGCAAGCTCCGGTATTCCTGCGTGTCAACCGGCTCAAGACCACAGCTGTAGACCTGAAAGGCCTGCTCGAAAAAGCAGGCACGCGCCTGAAAGTCATAGATGAGGAAACCCTACTGGTGCGCGAGCGTCAAAATTTATTCTCCAGCTCTGAGTTTAAGGCGGGTCTGTTCGAAGTGCAGGACATCAATAGTCAGAAAATAGTGAAGTATCTGCAACCCGAACCCGGTCAGACCTTTATCGATGCCTGCGCGGGTGCTGGTGGTAAAACGCTACATGCCGCTTCACTTATGGACAATAAGGGTACCATTCTGGCCTTGGACATCCACGACTGGAAACTTCGCGATTTGCGCAAGAGGGCCCGTCGGGCAGGCGTTCAAAATGTAGAAGTCAGACCAATCAGCTCTGGTAAGGTCATCAAGCGATTGAAAAAGCGCGCCGATCGCTTGCTCTTGGACGTACCTTGTTCTGGCCTGGGCGTTCTGAGGCGAAACCCCGACGCCAAGTGGAAGCTTGATCAGGGTTTTATCGATCGACTCCGGAAGATTCAGACCGAAATATTGTCCACTTATCCCAATATGCTCAAGCCCGGCGGGCAGATGGTTTACGCGACTTGTAGCATGCTACCCAGCGAGAATCGAGCTCAGGTCGATCAGTTTCTTCAAACAGAACTCGGGCAGCAATTCGAACTAGTCGATGATCAGTCCTTTATGCCGACCCCAAAAGGAGGAGATGGTTTTTACATGGCCAGTTTAAAGAGACTGCCTGACTCTTAAAGGCTTGTTTTGTGGCATATCACTAAGGGTCAGTATTCGGGTCAGATAGTTTGGCAACTCGATGATGCTGTCCAGCAAAATGTGTTGCTCGACCCTAGACAATTCCCTGGGTGTAGTCGATCCGTAATTTAAACCAATGCTCAGGAGGCAGTTATGTTGCCAGGCAGCTTTTAATAGCTCCACCTTGTCGAATAGACTGATGACCTTCTGGCAATCAGCAAGGCCAAATAGGTTACAGACCTCGGTTAAAATTTCGCCAGCAGTCCTTTTTGATTTGATGATTATGGCGTCTATCAGGCTTTGATCTTGATCTGGCTGCCAGCCCAGGCGACTCAAAATTTGTTCGGTATCAGCTCTATTGAAATCACTGATCAAACAGATAGATATGTTTCGGCGGCGCAACCATCTGAATATAAATTCGATTTGTGGCACCTTTTCAATCGCAGCCGTGTTGTAGTATCCACTCATGTCTTCCTGAATGCGTGCACAGCAATCAGCCAGCCTGAAAATGGCTATTTGTGCAACCCCCAAGGATGGATATGTTTGATTGTTAATCAATTTTAGTTTTTGAGCTTACGATTCAAGCACAAAATTGCACTCAATGAGTTGCTTACACAAGCAAATTGTACATATATAATCAAAGGTTCAAGTGTGGTTAACTTCCGCTTAACAACGCGTGTTCTACTCCGAGAGCACAGTGAAATTACCTTCGAATGAAAGACAAAGTAAGGATCGATAAGTGGCTATGGGCCGTGCGCGTATTCAAAACCCGCACCTTGGCCAATGATGTGGTCAAGCGCGGTAAAGCGAGGATTAATGGCAAGATATCAAAGCCGAGTTCGAGCGTTCAGGTCGGCGATCGGGTAGAGGTGCAGAAAAATGGTTTTAAGCTGGAGTTCGAAGTGTTGAAGCTTATCGGCAAGCGGGTGGGTGCACCCATTGCTCAGACATGCTACACAGACCATACGCCTGCCGAAGAGTTGAATAAATATCAGGATTGGTTCATCGGAAAGGGCGCCTCAGAAGCCAGAGAAAAAGGTACAGGCCGACCCACTAAGCGAGAGCGCAGGGATATTGACCGATTTAAGGAGGAGTACTTGGAGTGGGACGAAGATTAGCCAGGTGAGTTTGCCTTATTTAAAGCCTTCCATGACCCACTTTCTGAACTGAATGAGATGGCGACCGACTTCAGGTTTGCCTTCAATTCGATACCAGGCACTTAGCAGGTATGCAGCCCCTAGCTTCAACCACATTTTCGCAGTGGCTTTCATGCAGCTTGCACGCATTCCTTGACCTTCACAAAAAATCATTTTGTGGGTCTTGCCCAGGCCTACAGATATTTTTTTTAAGTAGGGTTCCTGAGTTCGATATATATCGGTCTGATGGTGTACCCATAGCTCCGGCCTATACCATACCCGCGCACCTTGGGATATGATCTGGCTAAAAATCTTCTTTTCTTCACCACCAAGCCCGCCTTTTCCGATCCGGCCCAGGTTGATGTCGAAACCACCTGCTTTTACGGCCATAGACTTTCGAAGGCACATATTGCAACCGAATGGGAAATCGCCCAGCTTGTACAGATAAGCTTTATCGCCCCGGTCGTAATGGCTAAAAAAGGTAGGAGCCGTGTACTTATTGAACCAATTCGGTTTTTCGCCTTCGAATTTGGCCAATATCTTTCCGCCTAAGCCGTCCCATTCGGGGTTCTGGATCAGTAGGTCATGCTGCAGTTGTAAGAAGTTAGTAGGTAGAATGGCATCATCGTCTACATAGGTCAAAAAGCTTCCTTTAGACGCTTGCATTCCTTTGTTTCTGGCGAAACTCAAGCCTTGTTGTTGCTCTAGATAAAAACTCCAGTTACTGTACTTTTTTTGCTCGAAAGATTCGATTATTCCCGCCGTCTGGTCAGTCGAGTTGTTGTTGATGATAATGACTTCGTACACATTTTTATCCAAGCTTTGATCCTCGATAGAGCGCAAACAATCGCCCAAAAATTTGTCTCGATTATAGGTACATACGATCAGGCTGATCAATGGCTGAGAAGTATTCGACTGATCCATCATGCTGCGTAGATATGCGTATTCAGAAGAGCATCGTTCTGTTTTAGAAACCCCTTAGCCATCCAAAGTATTTATAAAAATTAGTACGCTCGATGAGGAAGGTATTCAGTTCGGGTGCCCAGTATTTTTTAGGAACTAGCTTCAGAAAGTGAGCTGGTGTAATCTTACCTCCCCGGGCCCAAAGCGTTCTGTAGAGTTGATACTTGCGCTGTTCTGGACTCATTTTGTCCTTGAACTTGCTATACAGTCGATAGTAACCCTGGTAGATTCGCCAATTGCGTTTGTCGAAGAAGAGAGTCGGTTTTCTATGGCGAAGATGATAGATGTACAGAGGCTCTGGAATGCGGTAAGCCGGCCCGAATTTGTCGATCAGCCTAAGACATAGGTCGTAGTCTTCAACCGCCAGCTGCTTTTCGTCGAATCCGCCGACGGCCAGGAGGTTTTTTTTGCTGGTCAGCAAGCCGACGTAGCAAATATTGACCCAGAGTAGTTTCTCCAGGGTGACTTCACCGCCCCTCCTGCTGATTCTTGTGCCTGTAGTTCGGTGTTCTTTGTAATCTGGAATGACAAAGCTGAGTTCAGGGTTTTTTTGCAAAAACTCAAGCTGGGTTTCTACATTATGCGCTTCCAGCTCATCGTCGTCGTCGCAAAAGGTAACGTATTCCCCACGGGCAGCCTCTATACCCTGGTTTCTGGCACGCTTTACGCCCCTGGATTGCTCGTTTCTTATATATATCAGGTTGGGTAGTTGCTCTGAGAGGGCGTGTATGAGAGCTGGTGTTTCATCGGCAGAACCATCGTCTACGACTATAATTTCGATATGGGTATGGGTCTGATTAGCGGCAGATCGTATGGCCCTTGGCAGTAGGTCTGCCCGGTTGTGTGCCGGTATGACGACACTGACTAAAGGATGCGTTTGATCTTCCATCACGGGCAAAGATATGCGAAGACCATCACCCATTCGAGACATTAAGCTAACAAGCGCTATTTTTGGCCTCTCTTCAATATGAATGATCAGTCCAAGAATCTGGAAACGGTAGGTGTTATAGGCGCAGGCAGCTTCGGAACGGCCGTCAGTAACTTGCTGGCCCTCAATACCAAAGTGATTCTGTACAGCCGCAGATCGGAAATAGCTCGTGCGATCAACGAGGAGAGATTCAGATATGGAGTTCCTATTCACGATCGAGTCGAAGCGACCAACGACCTGAGCTTGGTGACATCCAGTTGTCAGTTGCTATTTGTCTTTGTTCCCTCAGACGCTTTTCGTACGGTCATGCAGCAGATGGCCTCCTTGCTGAATCCGTCTCATCTTATCGTTCACGGAACCAAGGGATTGGACGTCACCCAGCTTACCGAAACAGACTATCGTCAGATTGAGAAAGTCAACCGAGAGCAAATTCACGTCATGTCATCCGTGATCAAGCAAGAGACCAGTGTGGTTCGTGTGGGTATCATGTCTGGTCCAAATCTGGCCAGGGAATTGCTGGACGGGCAGCCCACGGCTACCCTTATTGCCAGCAAGTTTCAGGAGGTCATAGAGCGGGCAAAAGAGGTACTGAAAAGTGAGCAATTGCACGTTTTCGGTTCTTACGATCTGCTGGGAGCAGAGCTGGCCGGCGCCCTCAAAAATGTCATTGCCCTGGGCTCAGGTATTCTGAAAGGATTTGGTTTGGGCAAAAACATCCAAGCTATGCTGATCACTCGTGGTCTTCACGAAATGGTGCAGCTGGGGCAGTATTTCGGTTCAGATGCCACGGCCTTTTTCGGAACAGCAGGTATAGGTGATCTTATAGCGACAGCTACCAGTAAGAAGAGTCGAAATTTCCTGTTCGGTTTCCGATTGGGCAAAGGGGAGACACTGGATGAGGTTTTGTCCACCAATGTGGAGCTGGCCGAAGGGGTACGCACCCTGGCTCTGGTCAATGGACTCTCCCTGGCTCATCGCCTGCGCTTGCCGATATGTCAAACCCTGTTTCGAGTCGTTTATCAAGACTTCGATATGGACAGCGCTATGAAATATCTGATTACTTATCCCTACGATGTCGACGTGGCTTTTTCTACAAATTCCAATTAACAACCAAGCATACATGACCAAAACGGAAAAGATCCTCAATAACTTTTCGATTTTCCGATTTTTTACCCGCCGGTACCGCCTGAGCCAAATGCGCAAGCGCATGCACCAAAATGGCGAGTTCGTCACCCCCGCCTTCGTGTATCAAATGGGCAAGGTCGCCTCTATGTCGGTATACCGATCCCTGCGGCCCCAGTACCGAGGTGTGAGCGTACACGGGCATAGGCTGCTCGGACCGGGCAACCATCAGAACGAGCGCCAGGAGCTGCTTTACGAGCTGTGGAAAGAAGAGGGCTTTCCCATCAAGATCATCTCCATGTTCAGAGACCCGATCAGTCGCAATTTTTCTTCTTTTTTCCAAGGCTTCAAAATCTGGACCGGCCAGGAGGTAGCCAATACCAATCTGACCGCCGAGGAGTGCTACCAATTTTTCATGGACAACTATCCCCACTACGCCGGAGCTGGTTTCTTCGACAATAGATTCAAGCCCTACTTCGGTCTCGATGTCTACGAAGAGCCGTACAACGGAACTGGCCACCAATTTTACAAAAAGGGGCAGGTCGAAATGCTACTTATGAGATTTGACTTGGAGAACTCAAAGAAAGAGGAGCTGATCTCAGAGTATCTGGGTATGGATAGTTTTCGGATAACCAATCAGAATATAGGATCAAATATAGCGTATGCTCATCTCTACAAGGGTATGAAAGCCATGAA